>NZ_JBVJBI010000003.1:0-410591 GCF_055589745.1 Kitasatospora sp. NPDC041917
TTCGGCACGGTGTTCCTGGGCCGGATGGACGCGGGAGGCACCGCGCACCGGACGCCGGGTCTGTACATCAACACCCTGCCGATCCGGATCGACGCGACCCGGGCGCTGGACGCCGGACTGCGGGCCGCGCAGGTGCAGTTGGGCGAGCTGCTGCGGCACGAGCACGCCCCGCTGACCCTCGCCCAGCAGGCCACCGGTCTGCCGGCGCAGAGCCCGCTGTTCACCTCGCTCCTCAACTACCGCCACAGCCCCGGCGCGACGGGCGAGGGCACCGGTCTCGCCGGGATCCGGGTGCTGTACGGGCACGAGCGGACCAACTACCCGCTCACGGCCTCGGTGGACGACACCGGTGCCGGCTTCCGGCTCTCGGTGCAGGCGGGTTCGCCGATCGACCCGGACGTGGTGTGCGGTCTGTTGCACACGGCGGTCGAGAACATGGTCGGCGCGCTGGAGCGGGACGCCGGTACGTCGCTGGAGCGGATTCCCGTCCTCGGCAACCGGCAGCGCGACCGGTTGCTGACCGCCTGGAACGACACCGCCTCCGACGTTCCGGCCGCGACGGTCGGCGAGCTCTTCGAGGCCCAGGTGGCGCGGCTGCCGGAGGCGGTCGCGGTGGCCGCCGACGGGGCCGAGGTGTCCTACCGGGAGCTGGACGCCCGGGCGAACCGCCTGGCCAGGCTGCTGGTGTCGCGGGGCGTGGGCGCGGAGTCCGTGGTCGGCGTCTGCCTGGAGCGCGGGGTCGGGCTGATGGTCGCGCTGCTGGCGGTCGTCAAGGCCGGCGGTGCGTACATGCCGATCGACCCGGCGTACCCGGCGGACCGGATCGGCTACATGCTGGAGGACGCGAGGCCGGTGACGGTGCTGGCCTCGGCGGGCACGGCGTCGGTGCTGCCCGGTTCCGGCGCGCTGGTCCTGGACGCGCCGGAGACGGTGGCGGAGCTGGCCGGCCTGGACGGCGGCGCGCTGGTGGACCGCGTGGTGCGGACCGCGGACGCGGCGTATGTGATCTACACCTCCGGGTCGACCGGTCGCCCCAAGGGCGTGCTGGTCTCCCACGCGGGTGTGGCGAGCCTGGTGGCCGGTCAGGTGCGGTACCTGGGGGTCGGCTCCGGGTCGAGGGTCGGGCAGTTCGCCTCGGCGGGCTTCGACACCTTCGGCTGGGAGTGGTTCATGGCCCTGCTGACCGGCGCGGCCCTGGTGGTGATCCCGCAGGACCGCCGCCTGGGCGAGGCCCTGCCGCACTTCCTGGCGGAGCAGCGGGTCACCCATGTGACGTTGCCGCCGGCCGTCCTGGCGACGCTGGACGAGCGGTCGATCGCCGACGACGTCGTCCTGGTGACCGCCGGTGAGGCCTGTCCGCCGGACGTGATGGCCCGCTGGATGCGCGACCACCGGGTGTTCAACTCGTACGGCCCGACCGAGACGACGGTGGACGCCACGATGTGGCCGTGCGATCCGTCGGCGGGCGAGGTGTCGATCGGTTCGCCGGTGGTCGACACCCGGGTGTTCGTGCTGGACGGGTTCCTCGCGCCGGTTCCGGTCGGGGTGCCCGGTGAGATGTACGTGGCGGGTGCCGGCCTGGCCCGGGGCTACCTGGGCCGCCGGGGTCTGACGGCGGAGCGGTTCGTGGCCTGCCCGTTCGGTTCGGCCGGGGAGCGGATGTACCGCACCGGTGACCTGGCGCGCTGGCGCGAGGACGGGACGCTGGAGTACCTGGGCCGCACCGACGACCAGGTGAAGATCCGCGGCCACCGCATCGAGCTCGGCGAGATCGAGGCCGCCCTGCTCGGCTGGCCCGGGATCGCGCAGGCCACCGTGATCGTCCGTGAGGACGTCCCCGGTGACCGGCGCATCGCCGCCTACGTCGTCCCGGCCGTGGACGCGGCCGTGGCCGCGGAGGTGGACGTCGCCGAGGTCCGGGCCGGGCTGGGCGGGGTGCTGCCGGAGTACATGGTCCCGTCCGCGATCACGGTGCTGGACGCGCTGCCGCTGACGGTCAACGGCAAGCTGGACCGCCGTGCGCTGCCGGCGCCGGACCGGACGGAGCTGCTGGAGTCGTCCTACCGGGCGCCGCGCACGGCGGACGAGCGGCTGGTCTGCGAGGTGTTCGCCGAGGTCCTGGGCCTGCCCCAGGTCGGCATCGACGACAACTTCTTCGAGCTGGGCGGGCATTCGCTGCTGGCGGTGACACTGGTCGACCGGCTGCGGTCGACGCTCGGGGTCGCGGTGGGGGTCCGGAACCTCTTCGAGGGCCCCACGGTCGAGTCCCTGGTCCGGGGGCTGCGCCGGCCGGCGGGCGCGGAGGGGCTCAAGGTCCTGCTCCCGCTGCGCGCGGGTGGCGAGCGGCCGCCGTTCTTCACAGTGCACCCGGCCGGTGGTCTCAGCTGGTGCTACGCCCCGCTGACCGGGATCATGCCCGAGGAATGGCCGCTGTACGGCCTCCAGGCGCGCGGTCTGAGCGAGCCGGGCGCGTTGCCGGGTTCGGTCAAGGAGATGGCGGCGGACTACGTCGAGCAGGTCCGGGCGGTGCAGCCGAGCGGCCCGTACCACCTGCTGGGCTGGTCGCTGGGCGGTGTCGTCGCGCAGGAGATGGCGGTGCAGCTGCAGGCCGTCGGGGAGGAGGTCGGCGCGCTGGTCGTGCTCGACGCCTACCCGTCGGTCACCGTGGACCAGGGCGTGGACGAGCCCGGGATCGAGGAGGTCGACTGGACCGACGCCGTCCTGCGGGTCGGCGAGCGCTTCGGCCTCGACCTCTCCGACCAGGAGCTGGCCGTGGCCGAGGGCGTCCGGGCGAACAACGTCGAGATCGCGACGGCGCACGTTCCGGGGACGTTCCAGGGCGACCTGATCCACGTGGCGGCGCTGCTGGGCAAGCCGGCCGGGACGCCGCTCGGGGTCCGGTGGAAGCCGTACGTCACCGGCGCGGTGGTGCAGACGGCCCTGCCGTGCGGGCACCACGAGCTGGCCCGGCCGGAGGCGCTGCGGGCGGCCTGGGACGCGACGAGCCGGTGGCTGGAGGGCCCGGAGGGTTAGGACCCCGGCAGGACGCACCGGGAGGAGCAGGAGACACCGAGGGGCCCGCCGGACGACCGGCGGGCCCCTCGGGCCGGGGCGGGCCGGGGCGGGAGGGGGCGGCGACGGGCCGGGACGGGGCGGTGACGGCGCCGAGGCTTATGACAACGCCATTGACGTGTGGCGGGGCCGCCGGTTTCATGGCTCGCACTTCCCGCCCGCGTCACCCTCTGCGACCGGTACCGGGATTCCCCCACACGCGCACCCCACGACCAAGGCGGTGATCCGTTGGCATCGACGGTGAAGGACACGGGCGGCGGCCCGAGAGCGGACGCGCGAAGCTCCCACGTCACGATGCGCAAATCGCTCGGCCTGGTGGACGGAGCGGTGATCGCCGCCTCCAGCACGGCCGCCACCAGCAGCATCGGGATCGGCCTGGGCCTGATGGCCGGCGTGGTCGGCCTGCACCTTCCGGCGATCATGCTGCTGGCCTTCCTGCCGGTGCTCGCCATCGCCGGCGGGTACGGGCGGCTGAACGCCGTCGAGCCGGACGCGGGCAGCAGCTACCGGTGGGTCGGGCGCATCCTCAGCCCCTGGCTGGGCTTCCTGACCGGGTGGGTGAACACCGTGGGGACCGTGGTCTTCATGGCGTACACCACGACCGTCACCGGCTCCTCGATCGTCCAGCTGCTGGACCAGGCCCACGTCCGCAGTGTCGCCGGGCTGCGGCTCGACGCCGACTCGACCGTCCAGTGCACCCTGATCGGCCTGGTGGTGCTGGTGGGCGCCGCACTGGTCGCGGTGCGCGGGCTGGACCTGGCGGCCAGGCTGCAGAAGGCGCTGCTGGTCTTCGAGTACGCCGTGCTGCTCGGCTTCTGCGGCTACGGGCTGTTCGCCGGCGACCAGCCGTTCTCGCTCCAGTGGTACAACCCCTTCGACATCCCCTCCTTCGACGCGGTCGCCCAGGGCATGGTGCTCGCGGTGTTCTGCTACTGGGGCTTCGAGTCGGTGTTCAGCGTCGGCGAGGAGGTGCGCGACCCGCGGGACGCCTCCCGGGGCGGTCTGCTGGCCCTGGTGGTGATGCTGGCGCTGTTCCTGCTCGCCGGAACGGCCTTCCAACGGGTGCTGCCGATCGACGAGTTGGCCGACAACGGCGCCCACGGGCTGACCTACTTCGGCACCAAGCTCGCCGAACAGCCGCTGGCCGCACTGCCGTTGATCGCGCTGATGTTCTCCGCCGTGGCCTCGCTGCAGTCCTCGGTGATCCCGACCGCCCGCGGGATGTACGCGATGGGGCGCGACCGGGTGCTCGGCCCGGTCTGGACCCGGCTGCACCCCCGGCACGCCACGCCCGCCGTCGGCACCCTGCTGATCACCGGCGTCGCGGTCCTGCTGGCGCTGGCCTCGATCGCCATCCCGACCGTCAACGACCTGATCTCGGCCGCGGTCAACGCGATCGGCATCGTCGTCGCGCTCTACTACGCGCTGACCGCCGTCGCCGCCGCCGTCCGGTTCCGCGGACTGCTGCGCACCGACCTGCCGGAGGGGCTGCGCGCGGTCGTCGGGCCGCTGCTGGGCGCGGCGGCGCTGCTCGCCGTCGGCGGGTACCTGGCCTGGAGCTTCTACGACTCCACGGATCACTTCGAACTCGCCGCGGACAACGGGTGGTTCGAGCTGTCCGTGGTGATCATGATGGTGGTCAGCGGGCTGCCGGCGGCGGCCTGGGCCCGCTGGCGGCGGCGCTCGCCGTACTTCCTGCGGGAGGGCGCCGTGGCCGACTGACCCCGCAGCACGGCAGGACGAATCACGAGGACGCGAGAACGGAGCACCACCCATGACCGAGGCCGATCTGGTCTTCACCCACGGCCCCGTCCACACCGGCGACGCGGCCCGCACCCGGGCGAGCGGCCTGGCGGTCGTCGGCGAACGGATCACCGCCGTCGGGCACGACGAGGTCCGGGAGCTGATCGGGCCGAGGACGGAGGTCGTCGACCTCACCGGCAAGCTGCTGCTGCCCGGCTTCCAGGACGCGCACATCCACGCGGTGTTCGGCGGCGCCGAGCTGGCCTCCTGCGACCTCACCGGGACGGTCGGCGTCGCCGACTACCTGGAGCGCGTCCGGGCGTACGCCGACGCCAACCCGGAGCAGGAGTGGATCACCGGCAGCGGGTGGTCGATGGAGAGCTTCGAGGGCGGACTGCCCACCCGGCAGCTGCTCGACTCCGTCGTCCCCGACCGGCCGGTGTACCTGACCAACCGGGACCACCACGGCGCCTGGGCCAACACCAGGGCGCTGGAACTCGCCGGGCTCACCGCCGACACCCCCGACCCGGCCGACGGGCGGATCGAGCGCGAGGCCGACGGCACTCCCGGTGGCACCCTCCAGGAGGGCGCCACCGCCCTGGTCGCCCGGCTGGTGCCGCCCTCGACCGCCGCCGACCGGCTCGACGGGCTGCTGCGCGCCCAGCGGCTGCTGCACTCGCTCGGCATCACCGGCTGGCAGGACGCGCTGCTCGGCGCGTTCAACGGCCAGCCGGACCCGTCGGACGCCTACCTGGCCGCCGCCCGCTCCGGCGCGCTGACCGCCCGGGTGACCGGCGCACTGTGGTGGGAGCGGGACCGGGGTGCCGAACAGATCCCCGAACTCGTGCGGCGACGCGCGGAGTTGAGCCACGGACGGTTCCGGGCCGGCTCGGTGAAGATCATGCAGGACGGCATCGCGGAGAACTTCACCGCCGCGATGACCAGCCCCTACCTGGACGGCTGCGGCTGCGCCACCGCCAACTCCGGCCTCAGCTTCGTCGATCCGGTGGCGCTGCGCGGCCACGTCACCGCACTGGACGCGCTCGACTTCCAGGTCCACTTCCACGCGCTCGGCGACCGGGCCGTGCGCGAGGCGCTGGACGCCGTCGAGGCCGCCCGCACCGCCAACGGCCGGCGCGGCGCCCGGCACCACCTCGCCCACCTCCAGGTGGTCCACCCGGACGACCTCCCGCGCTTCGCCCGGCTCGGCGCCGTCGCCAACATCCAGCCGCTCTGGGCCGCGCACGAGCCGCAGATGGACGAGCTGACCATCCCCTTCCTCGGGCCCGAACGGGCCGCCTGGCAGTACCCGTTCGGCGCCCTCCAGTGGGCCGGCGCCACCCTGGCGGCGGGCAGCGACTGGCCGGTGAGCAGCCCGGACCCGCTGGCGGGGCTGCACGTGGCGGTCAACCGGATGGAACCGGAGGCCACCGACGGGCGGGTCTTCCTGCCCGAGCAGCGGCTCGACCTGGGCTCGGCCATCGCCGCGTACACGGCCGGCAGCGCGTACCTCAACGGGCACGACGACGCCGGCGTGCTGGCGGCCGGACGGCTCGCGGACCTGGTCGTGCTCGACCGGGACATCCTCACCGGGCCGCCGGAGGAGATCGCGCGGGCCCGGGTCCTGCGGACGTACGTCGGCGGCGAGTTGGTGCACGCGGCGGACTGAGCCGGGCAGGGGCCGGACCGGCCGTCGGCGGTGGGCGTACGGGGGCTCACCGCCGGCGGCCGGCGGCGTTTCCGGGCCCGGGCGGTGCCGCGCCGGGCGTCCGAGGCCGGCCGCCCCCGTCACCGCGCGCCATGCCCGCCACGCCCGCCATGCCCGCCACGAGGAACGTCACGCTGTCGGCCCGCCCGCCTCAGCCGCCCGCCGCTCGCAGCCGGGCCTCGGCGGCCTCCAGGAGCAGGTCCAGGGCGTACGGGTAGCCGCTGCGGCGCATGTCGGTGGTGAGCAGGTGGGCGGTGGCCGCGATGTGGGGGTGGTCGGCGGCGTCGAGCCGGGCGTAGGAGGCCTGCCAGACCTGGAGGTCGGCGTTCTGGGCAGGGGCCGGGAGGGCGAGTGTGGCGGCGTCCAGGGCGGCGAAGCCGAGGCTCTGGTCGACGAAGGCGTGGTAGATCCGGACGGCCTCCGGGTCCGGGAAGCCCGCCCTGCGCAGGACGCCGAGGATCGCCTCGACGGCGGCGATCTCGTGGGTGCGGCCGGTGGTGCGGTGGGCGGCGAGGATGGCGGCCTGCGGGTGGGCCAGGTAGCTGGCGTGGATGCGCAGGCCGATGGCGCGCAGGTCGGCGCGCCAGTCGCCGGTGGGCCGCCAGCCGTGCTGGGCGCGGCCGATCAGCTCGTCGGCGACGGCGAGCAGCAGGTCGTCGGTGCTGTGGAAGTAGCGGTAGACCGCGCTCGGATCGGCGCCGAGCGCGGCGCCGAGCCGTCGCACCGTGAGCGCCTCGGTGCCGTGGCTGCCGATCAGCCGGATCGCGGTCCCGACGATCAACTCGGCGGACAGCACCACGCCCTGCTTGGTGGGGCGGCGTCGACGGCGCTGCGGTTCGGGGACTACGCGGTCGGTCATCCCCCGAGGTTATGCCCGCACCGTTGACGTAGGCCAGGGGTCGGGCACCTCCCGCCCCGGCCGTCGGCCGGACTCAGCCCTCGTTGTGGGCCGGGGCCCAGGAGGTGCCGTTGTGGATGTAGTTCGGCGCGCCCTGCATGCCCACGGTGCGGAACGGCTGCTGGTCGCCGAGGTCCACCCGCATCGTGCCCTTGCGGCCGTCCTTGCCGGTCCACACCAGTTCGAGGAACCAGCTGACGTCCTGGGAGCGGGTGGCGGCGTCCACGTCGATCACCTGCGGGTCGGTGGCCGAGATCCGGTACGGGAAGTCCGTCGTCCCGGTCCTCCGTTCGCCCTCCCGGCCCGCGACGGGGACGAGGCGCGGCGTGGCCGCGTCGAGGTCGACCGCGAAGGACGCCGGTTCGAGCCCGCCTCCGCAGCCGGACCCGGGCGTGTAGGCGTTCCACTTGGGGGCGGGCCGGGTGCTGACCACCTGTACGGACATGGAGTTCAGCACGACGGCGTCCGAGCTCGCGCCCAGGGCGGTCAGCTCGATGCGCAGGTGCCCGGCCGGGACCAGGCGCTGGGAGGCAGCCCAGCTGTCGATCCGGCCGGAGGACGACGGGGGCGGGGTCACCTGGGCGGGGGAGCGGGCGGAGAGGAACCACTGGTCGCAGGGGCTGCCCCAGCCGTTGCTGAGGACACTGACGTGGAAGGGCGCGGGGAGGTCCTCGGGGGCCGCCGGGGCGGCGGCGGACGGGGTGTCCGCGGCGGCGGAGCCCGCGGGTGCCGGCGGTGCCGGGGCACCGGTGGGCGCGGTGCCGGCCCCCGCGGTGGCGGCGACGGACGGTGCGGCGGGCGAGGAGGCGGAGGCGTTCGGGGTGCCGCCGGTGTCGCCGGTGTCGCGCAGGAGGAGGCCGGAGGCCACGGCGGCCAGCGCGACCACGGCGGTCGCGCTCAGCAGCACCCGGGTGCGGATGCGGCGGCGCGGCCCGGCGGGCGGGGGCGCGGGGTGGGTGGTCGTCACCTCCTGTTCCTCCTCCGGCGCGGCGGCGGACTGCGGGTCGGGTGCGGCTTCCGGCCGGAGCCGCAGCTCCGCTTCCGGCTGCGGCTGCGGTGTCGGTGCGGGCGTGGGCGTGGGCGCCGGTGCGGCGGCGGCCGGGGGGCCCGCGGAGGAGGCCTCCCGGCGGCGGGCCGCGTCGGCCAGGATCCAGCGGCGGTGCAGTTCGACCAGTTCCTCGCCGCCGGCCCCGCAGACCCGGGCCAGCCGCTCCACCGGCGCGTACTCGGTCGGTACGGCGGCGCCGTTGCAGTAGCGGTGCAGGGTGGAGGTGCTGACGTGCAGCCGGGTGGCCAGGGCCCCGTAGCTGCGGCCCGAACGCTCCTTGAGTTCGCGCAGCATCGCCGCGAACTCCTCGGTCTCCACACTCATCCGCTGCCCTTCCCCCACCCCGGGCCCGGCCCGGGATGCCGTCGATCCGCGAATCACCGTACCGGCAGGCCGGGGCGGGGACCGGGGCAGGGGAGTGCGAAGCGGCAGGTCAGCTCCGGCCGGCCGTCTCCGTGGAGGCCGCCGCGTCGGAGACGCTCTCCCGGTACAGGCCGAGCTTCGGCTGCTTGCCCACCTTCGCGCCGGCGCCGAGCGGGAAGTTCCGGGTGTCGGCGTTGGGCATCTGGTCGTCGGGCAGGACGTTCAGCTGGTCCACGTCGGCCACCCCGCCGCTGCCGGGGTTGAGGTCCACCACCGCGTAGGTGCTCCTGCCGGGAGCCAGCGCGTAGGCCGGCGGGCCGCCCAGCCCGCCCGGAACCAGCGGAGTGAGGTCGTTGCCGTGCTGGGGGGCCTTCGAGCTGCCGAGGCCGATGAGCGGGTAGTAGCTCAGGCCGCAGTAGGCGGTGCCCTGGTTGTGGACCTCGATCACCCGCTGGTCGGGCGACCCGGCTCGGGCGGACACCTTGACCGTCAGCTTGTCGGCCTTGCAGGGGTGGGTGTAGGCGTACGCCTCGTCGCTGACGGCCGCGGCTCCGCCGCCCGTGGCGGGGACCACGGGGGTCCTGGGACGGGCGGAGCCGCCTCCGGCGGGCGCGGCGGTGGCGGGGGCCGCCGGGGCCGGAGCGCCGGCGGCCGGCTGGGCGGCGGGCGCGGCGGGTGCCGCGGCACCGGGGGCGGTGCCGGCCGTGGTGGTCCCGGCGGGCTTCGCGGGCCGGGCCGCGTCGCCGCCGTCCGGCCCGCAGGCGGTCAGGGCGAGGGCGGCGCCCAGGGCGAGGGCGGCCGGGACGAACAGGGCACGGCGAGCGGACATGGAGGTTCCCCCGTGAGGTTGCGGATGAAGGAGGCGAGGAAGGCGGCGGGCCGTCGGCGCCGACCGCTGGGCAGCACTCTGGTCCGTCGTCCGGCCGGTCCGCCAGACCTCCCCGCCGAGCCGGGACGCTGGAACGGTTCCACCCCCGTTGACCTGCGGTTTCGCACCCGCCTGGAACGGCCTCCCGGAACGCCGCGAGGCCCTCAGGGGCGTCGGCGGCGGAGCCGGGGCGTGTCGTGCGGAGCTTTGCCGGGGGCACGACTCGCCCCCCGGAGCCCGGCCGGGAGGTGCCCCCACCTCGGCCTCGCGATGCACGCACCCCGACGCCGCACCCTGACGCCGCACCCCGACGCCGCGCCCTGATCCGACAGGACCCACCGGACACGCCCCGGGCCCGGCCGGTGCCACCGCCGAGGGGCGGGTCGGCGGGTCGGCGGGCGTCGGTACGATCCCTGTATGGGTGGTGCGCGGGAAGAGGCCTGGGACGCCGAGGCGGCGGAGCGGGCGGTGGCGGTGCTGAAGGCGGTGGCGGACCCGTCGCGGTACCGGCTGCTGTGGGCGCTGAGCCGCCGGGAGCTGCCGGTGAGCGAGCTGGCCGAACTGCTGGGGGCGCACGTGTCGGCGACCTCGCAGCACCTGGCGAAGCTGCGCGCGGCCGGGCTGGTGGTGGCGCGCCGGGAGGGGACGCGGATCTTCTACCGGGCCACCGAGGTGCGCGGGCTGCTCACCGAGGCCGCGCTGATCGCCCACGACCTGCCCGCCCGCCGCGGCGGCGGCGACGACGGCGCCGCCCCGGCCGGTGCCACCGCGCCGCAGCCCTTCGCCCGCGCGGCCCGCGCGGTGCGCCGCCGCCCGGCGACCGGCTGAGCCCTCCCCGGCCCTCCGCAGTGCCTCGCCCGGCGTCGGGCCGGGCCGGTCAGCGGCCCGGCGCCGCCAGCCGGTACTCCTGCCGGTCGGCGTCGTACGCGAAGAGCCCCGCGTAGCGGCCCCAGTCGGTGGCGGCCTCCAACTGCCGGTCGGTCTGTTCGCCGGTGTAGTGGCGGCCGAGCAGGTCGCGCAGGAAGCCGGTGCGGACGGTGGCGCCGGGCCGGCCGCCGAGGCTGTTGGCGATCAGCTTGATCAGTGGGACCTCCAGGGCGGCGGCGGCGAAGACGGCGCGGGCCTCCTGGGCGTCGGCCCCGGTGTAGGCGGCGCCCGTCGCGGTGAGCAGCAGGTCGTCGCCGTGGACCTCGGCGAAGCCCAGCAGGTCGAGGGCGTCGACCTGGGGGAGCAGGTCGTCGATGTCCAGGCCGAGTTCGTCGGCGAGGCCGGCCAGGTCGCAGCTCCCGCCCCGGTGGGCGATCGTCTCGGCGAGACCGGAGAGGCCGTCCACGCCGGCGCTGGGCAGCGGGGTGGCGGCGACGGTGCGCCGTTCGGGGTCGGGTTCGGTGCGGCCGGACGGGCGGGTGTCCTTGGGCCGGCCGGTCATGATCCGGTACACCCGGTCCACCAGCTCGTCGAAGGCGGCCGAGTCGCGGTCGCGCGGCCGCTCCAGGGCGACCTCCACGGTCTCCCGGATCGTCCCGTACGGGCGGGCGCCGAGGACCACGATGCGGTCGGCCATGAGAACGGCCTCCTCGATGTTGTGGGTGACCAGGACGACGGCCCGGGTGGGGAACTGGCCGGACTCCCACAGCTCCATCAGCTCGCCGCGCAGGTTCTCGGCGGTGAGCACGTCGAGGGCGGAGAACGGCTCGTCCATCATCAGCACGTCCGGTTCGACGACCAGCGCCCGGGCGAAGCCGACCCGCTGGCGCATGCCGCCGGAGAGCTCCTTGGGGTAGGCGGAGGCGAAGCCGGTCAGGCCGATCAGGTCGATGGCCTGGTCGGCGGCCCGGGCGCGTTCCCGGGGCGGGACACCGCGGGCCTCCAGGCCGAGTTCGACGTTCTGCCGCACGGACAGCCAGGGCAGCAGCGCGAAGGTCTGGAAGACCAGCGCGGTGCCGGGGTTGGCGCCGGTGAGCGGGGTGCCGCGGTAGCGGACGGTGCCGGAGCTGGGCGGGACCAGGCCGGCCAGGCAGCGCAGCAGGGTGGACTTGCCGGAGCCCGAACGTCCGAGTACGGCGACGACCTCGCCGGCCCGGACGGTGAGGTCGATGCCGGAGAGCACCGGCAGTTCGCCGGCGGCCCCGGCGTAGGACTTGGTCAGACCGGCGGTCTCCAGCAGCGCCTCCCCGTCCCCGTCCTCGTGGGGGGCGGGTGCGGGTGCGGGTGCGGGCTCGGCGGCACGGTTGCGGAACGGGAAGCGCATCGGCGGACTCCGGACTACAGCGAGTAGCGGCGCTCGGCCAGCCGGTACAGCCGGCGCCAGAGCAGACGGTTGAGGGCGACGACGTACAGGCTCATCACCGCGACCCCGGCGAGCAGGTGCGGGTGGTCGCCGCGCTCGGCGGCCCGGGCGATGTACGCGCCGAGGCCGGTCGCGGTCAGCGTGGTGGAGCCGAAGGTGACCACCTCGGCGACGATGGAGGCGTTCCAGGCGCCGCCGGAGGCGGTGATGCCGCCGGTGACGTACGCCGGGAAGACGCCGGGCAGGATCAGCCGCCGCCAGCGCTGCCACCCGCGTACGCCGAGGTCGTCCATGGCCTCGCGCAGGTCGGCGGGGACGGCCATGGCACCGGCGATGGCGTTGAACAGGATGTACCACTGGGAGCCGAGGGCCATCAGCAGGATGCCGCCGAGGTCGATCGACACCCCGGTGCGCAGCAGCAGCCAGACCACCAGGGGGAAGAGGAAGTTGGCGGGGAAGCCGGCCAGCACCTGGACGACGGGCTGGGCGATCCTGGTCAGCCGGGGCGAGAAGCCGATCTTCACGCCGATCGGCACCCAGACCACGGTGGCCACCGCGACCAGCACCACCACCCGGGCGAGGGTGGCGAGCCCGAGCAGCAGTGGCTCGCCGAAGACGCCGAGGCCGGTGCGGTCGGCCAGGTAGCGGCCGAGGTCGACGAGGCCCCACAGCACGATGCCGCCCGCGACGAGGGCGAAGGCCACGTCCCCGGCCCGCCGCCGGCCGGGGTGGACGGCCGGCGGGCGGTCGGCGGTGCCGAACACCCGCCCGGCCCGGTTCAGGGCCCGTCCGGCGGGGCGCAGCGCGCGGCCGAGCGCGGCGGGCAGCCGGGAGCGGCGCAGCAGGTCCAGCACGACCGAGCGCTGCACCTCGGTGGCCTCGGACTGCTCGTTCTTGAAGCGTTCGGCCCAGGCGGTGAGCGGCCGCCAGAACAGGAAGTTCACGCCGACCACCAGTACCACCATGGTGGCGATGGCCCAGCCGACCCGGCCGAGGTCCCCGGCGGCGATGGCCGCGCCCGCGTACGAGCCGACCCCGGGCAGCGCGTACCGCCGGCCGTCCACGGTGATCGCCTCGGAGGCGACCAGGAAGAACCAGCCGCCGCCGAAGCCGAGCATGCCGTTCCAGACCAGGCCGATCATGCCCGAGGGCAGCTCGACCTTCCAGAACCGCGTCCACCGGCTGACCCCGAAGGAGCGGGACAGCTCGTCGAGTTCGCGGGGCAGCGAGACCAGCGCCTGGTAGAAGGCGAAGGTCATGTTCCACGCCTGGGAGGTGAAGACGGCGAACACGGCGGCGCATTCGAGGCCGAGCACCGAGCCGGGGAAGAGGGCGAGGAAACCGGAGACCGCGAGGCTCAGGAAGGCGAGCACCGGCACCGACTGGAGGATGTCCAGCGCCGGGATCAGCACCCGTTCCAGCCGGCGGCTGCGGGCGGCCGCATAGGCGTAGCAGAAGGTGAAGACGATCGAGAGGGCGAGCGCGGCGAACATCCGCAGCAGCGAGCGCGCCGCGTCGTACGGCAGCCGGGCCGGGTCGGTGTCGACGGCCGCGTCCCGGGTGGTGGAGAAGCGGACGGGGCCGCCCTGGCCGAGCCGCAGCACGAGGTAGAGCAGGACCAGGACGGCGGCCGCGACGACCAGGTCCGTCCAGACCCGCCCGCCGAGCCGGTGCGCGGTCCGGGTGGGCAGTGAGCCCGGGGACAGGCCCGGCAGCGAGCCCCGGGACACACCCGGCAGCGGGCTCCGGGACCGGCCCGGGGCGGGCTTCGTCAGGGTCATGGCGGTACCTCCGGGGCAAACCCGGGCAGTCTGCTCCCTCGGGACGTCCGTACGCAAACCCGCCCCGCCCCCGCGGGGGCTACCGGGTGCGCCCGGCCCCGGGCGGGGCGCCGTGTCCCGTCCCGGGGCGCGCCGTCCCGGGCCGGGGTCAGGCGGTCCGGGCCAGCCGGGGGTCGTACTTGTAGCCGATCTGGCGGACGGTGGCGATCGCCTCCCGGTGCCCGGGGCCGAGCTTGCGCCGGATCCGGGCGATGTGGGTGGCGACGGTGCGGGAGTCGCCGGTGTCCGGGCGGCCCCAGACGTTCTCCATCAGCTGGCGCCGGGAGTGCACCCGCAGCGGGTTGCCGACCAGGTGCGCGAGCAGTTCGAACTCCAGGTACGGCATGGTGACGTGCCGGCCCTCGACGGTGACGGTGCGCTGGTCGGTGTCCACCACCAGGCCGGGCGCGGGCACGGGCGCGGGCGCGGGTCGAGGGGCCGGGCGCCGGCCCGGGGCGGGGTGGTGCGAGAAGACGGCGTCGAGCCTGGGGCGGTGCGGGACCATGGCGCGGGGGCTCCTTCGTGGTCGGCTCAGTGGTTCAGCGCGGTCTGGACGATCTTGACGACGACCATGGCCGTCGCGATCAGCAGGTAGGCGCGCAGCGCGCCCATGCCGACCTTGCGGGCGGTGGACAGCACCGGCTTGTCGAGGGTCTCCAGCGGCGGCATCCGCCAGTTCTCCCGGCCGGTGCGGTCGACGGGGTCCTCCTTGGTGCCGCGGCGCCCGAAGGTGAAGGAGTACCCGGCGACGAGCACGCCCGCCACGCCGCAGCCGGCCATGATCCGGAGGATCGCCCCGGAGCCGATGTCGGGCCAGACCACGGCGGCGGTGAGGATCAGGGAGAGCATCACCAGGACGCCGACCACCAGCGAGGTGAAGGCGTTGGTCCGCGGCCCGTTCGTCCAGGGGCCCAGCACCGCGCGGTCGTTGCAGAGCAGCAGCAGGAAGACGGTCGCGGAGGGCAGCAGCACCCCGGCCAGCACCTGGACGAACTGGGTCATCAGGCCCTGGGTGTAGTCGGTGGAGAGCAGCGTGATCGCCGCCGCCGCGACCACCAGGCCCGCGTAGATCCCGTAGAAGCCCTTGGCGCCCTTCACCCCGCGGTGCAGCGAGTGCTTGATGCCGAAGACGTCGCCGATAGCGTACGCGGTGGACAGGGACACCGCGAAGGCGCCGATGATCGAGGCGTCCAGCAGCGCGATGGCGAACAGCACGCCGGCCAGGTGCCCGGCCTTGTCCTCGATGCCCCGGGCGACGGCGGCCGCGTCGGAGAAGTGCCCGAAGCCGTCGGTGCCCGCGAAGGCGGCGGCGGTGAGGCCCATCATGGCGGCGGCGCCGACGATCACGATCACGATGCCGATCCAGAGGTCGGCCTTCTCGTACGTCATGAAGCGCGGGGTGATCCGCTTGTCGATGACGTACGACTGCTGGAAGAACAGCTGCCAGGGCGCCACGGTGGTGCCGACGATGGAGATGATCACCAGCATCACGGCCGCCGGTCCGCCCGACCCGCCGGGCATGGCGGGCACCACGAAGTCGTGCGCCATCCGCGAGGTCCTCGGGTGGACCATGAAGTAGATCGGCACCAGCAGCAGCGAGCCCAGGCACAGCGTCACGGCGACCCGCTCGAAGCGCTGGAACGAGCCGGTGAAGGCCGAGGCGATGATGATCCCGGCGGCGAGCACCACCGAGGCCGCCTTCGGCAGGCCCAGGTACCCGGCCGCGAGCGTGACCCCGATGAACTCGGTGACCAGCGTCAGCGCGTTCAGCAGGAACAGGTCGATCACGCTGAACGCGCCCCAGAACTTCCCGAAGCGCTCCAGGATCAGCCGGGCGTGGCCGACGCCGGTGACGGCGCCCAGCCGCAGCACCATCTCCTGGTTGACGTACAGCACCGGGACCAGCATCAGCAGCGTCCACAGCAGCTGGGTGCCGTAGTTCTGCCCGGCCTGGCCGTAGGTGGAGAAGGCGCCGGCGTCGTTGTCGCCGACCATCACGATCAGGCCGGGCCCGACGATCGCGAGCAGGGTCTTCAATCTCGCCGACAGGCCGTGCCGGGGCGTGGTGTCGTCGAGCCGGATGGTGCCGAGCGCGCCCTTGATGTCGCCGACGTGCGCGTCGTCGAGGACGGCCGAACGCGGCTCGGGCGGAGCGGAGTTGAGCGTGGCGTGGGTGGTCATGGGTTTCCTCCCTGGGCCCCGGGGGGCGGTTCGGAGGCAGGCGGCGGCTCTCCCCGCGGGCGGGCACGGCGCATCGGCGCGCGGCTGCGCGGCCCGTACGGTGGCGTGCGGGCACGGCGGAGCCGCGTGCGGACATGGCGTGCCGTCGTCGCTGATGACTGCCGAAGAATGGTGACGGATCGTCAGGACGTGCTGCGGGGAAAGGTGTTACCGCATGCCGGAGGTGTGCGAGGGCAGGCGGGGATGGGGGCAACTGTGGCCCGGACTACTGCAATCCATGTCTCTCGCCTCCTCCCGGCCGGCGCACCCCGTGGTGCGTGTCATCGACGCGGCAAGGAGCTCACCGGCCCGCGCGACGCGACCGCCGGTTCACCCCAACTCGTCAGAGCTTAGTCCCGCCCGGGAGCGATACTTGCACACTTGGTAAAACCTTTACCTTTCTGTCGGCGTACGCCGGTGCCTGCCGTCGCTGCCCGTCCGCGCCCGCCGCTGTCCGCTGCTGCCCTTCCACGCCCCGGGGCGGGCGGCGGCCGGCCGGGTGACGGGGGTTTGGCCGCCGGGCCGCCACGGAACGACTTCCCGCCGTACCGGCACCGGCACCAGGTCGTGCCCGAACCCGAGGGGTGGCATGGCGACCGCAGACTCCCAGGGGCCTCCCCGGCAGGCGCGGGCACTGGCGCTCGCACGGAACCCGAAACTGTGGCTCTTCCCCGGCGTCCTGTGCTGCCTGCTGGCCGTCCTCCTCTCCCTGCTCTACATGGGGGGCATCCTCAACCCGAGCGGGCACCTGCACCGGCTGCCGATCGCCCTGGTGAACGAGGACCAGGGCCCGCCGCAGCCCGGGCAGGCGGAGCCCCTCGGTGCCCGGCTGGCCGCGGCCGTGGTGGCCGGCACTCCCGACAGCACCGTCCAGTGGCGGCAGGTGGACGCGGCCGGACTGAGTGAACAGCTCGCCGCCGGCAAGGTCTACGGCGCGCTGGTCGTGCCGAAGGACTTCAGCGCCGCCGTCACCTCGCTGGTCACCGGCGGCGCCGTCGAGCGGCCGACCGTCACCGTGCTGACCAACCCCGGCATGGGCAGCCTCGGCTCCTCGATCGCCGCGCAGATCGCCCAGAACGCCGCCCACCAGGCCTCGACGGCGCTCGGCGGGCAGCTGCTGGCCGCCGTACCGGCCTCCGGCGCCCCGGGCCCGGACACCGGAGCCACCGCCCGGCTGCTGCTCGCCGACCCGATCGCCGTCACCACCCAGGTCGGCCACCCGATCGGCGGCCACAGCGGGCTCGGCCTGAGCGCCTTCTACTTCACCCTGCTGGCCGTGCTGACCGGCTTCATCGGCGGCAACATCGTCCACAACGGCGTCGACGGCGCGCTCGGCTACAGCGACAGCGAGATCGGCCCCTGGCACACCCGCCGCCCGACCGTCCCGATCAACCGCACCCAGACCCTGCTGCTCAAGATGGTCATGACGGCCGGGATCATGCTGCTCACCACCTCGCTCGTGGTGCTCTGCTCGGTCGGCGTCCTGGGCATGGACGCCCCCCACCTGGCACAGCTGTGGATCTTCGCCTACTGCGCCAGCCTCGCCGTGGGCCTCGGGGTGCAGGCGATCAACGCCGCGTTCGGCGGGATCGGGCAGCTGGTGTCGATGTTCGTCTTCATCGCGCTGGCACTGCCCTCCTCCGGCGCCACCGTCCCGCTCCAGGCGGTCCCCGGCTTCTACCGCTTCCTGAGCCTCTTCGAGCCGATGCGTCAGCTCAGCGACGGCATCCGGGCGATCCTCTTCTTCGACGCCAGGGCCGACGCCGGGCTCACCCGCGGCTGGGTCATGATCGGAATCGGCGCGGCGCTGGCCCTGCTGTTCGGCTTCGGGATGACCCGCTACTACGACCGCAAGGGCCTGCACCGCTGGACGCCCCAGCCCTCCGGCCAGGACACCTGACCGCCGGGGCCGGGCGGCCGGGGCGGTCAGGTGTCCTGGCCGGTCAGGACGCCTTGGTGACGGTCACCTTGAGGTGCTTCATGATCGGCTGGTCGCTCTGGGTGCTGTAGTCGCCGATCGCGCACAGCACGTTCAGCTCCGGCATGTACCCGGCCGCGCAGCCGCGCGGGATGTCGTACGGGACGGCCAGGTAGCCGTGCACCGAGCGGGTGGACCCGTCCCGGGCGGTGCTGGTGACGTCCACCCGGTCGAACTCGTCCAGGCCGCGCTCGCGCATGTCGTCCCGGTTCAGGAACACCAGGGTGCGCAGGTTCCGCACGCCCCGGTAGCGGTCGTTGTCCGAGTAGATGGTGGTGTTCCACTGGTCGTGCGAGCGCATCGTGCCCAGCGCCAGGGTGCCCGGCTCGGGGACGACGTCGGGCAGCGGGGCGGCGGAGAACTCGGCCTTGCCGGAGCGGGTGTCGAAGACCAGCTCGCGGGCCGGCTGCTTGATCCGGAAGCCCAGCGGCAGCCGCACCCGGCGGTTGAAGTCCTCGAAGCCGTCGAGGACCTGGGCCATGGTGTCGCGGATGCGGTCGTAGTCCTCGATGTACCACTCCCAGGGGGTGGAACTGTCCGGCAGCGCCGCACGGGCCATCCCGGCGACGATCGCGGGCTCGGAGAGCAGGTGCGGCGAGGCCGGGCGCTTCATGCCGACCGACAGGTGCACCATGCTCATCGAGTCCTCGACCGAGGTGGACTGCACCCCGGCCCGCTGGTGGTCCTTCTCGGTCCGGCCCAGGCACGGCAGGATCAGCGCGGCCCGCCCGTGCACCAGGTGGCTGCGGTTCAGCTTGGTGCTCACCTGGACGGTCAACTCGCAGGACTCCAGGGCCTGGTAGGTGTACGGGGTGTCCGGCGCGGCGAGCGCGAAGTTGCCGCCCATGCCGACGAACACCGTGATGTCGCCGCGCCGCATCGCCTCGATCGTGCCGACGGTGTCCAGCCCGTGCTCGCGTGGCGGCTCGATCCCGCACACCTCGGCGAGCCGGTCCAGGAACGCGCCGGCGGGCCGGTGGTCGATGCCGCAGGTGCGGTTGCCCTGGACGTTGCTGTGCCCGCGCACCGGGGAGGGGCCGGCCCCCTCCCGGCCCAGATTGCCGCGCAGCAGCAGGAGGTTGACGATCTCCCGGACGGTGTCCACCCCGTGCTCGTGCTGGGTGACGCCCAGGCACCAGCTGAAGATCGAGCGGTCGGCCTCCCGGTAGACCCGCGCCGCCTTGAGGATCTCGGCCCGGTCCAGCCCGCTCTGCCGCTCGATCTCCTCCCAGGGCGTGGCCAGGCAGACCTCGCGGTACGCCTCGAACCCGCTGGTGTGGCGGTCGATGAACAGTCGGTCCAGCGCCCGGTCGTCGGCCGCGGACTGCTCCAGGATCGCCTTCGCCATGCCGCGCAGCAGCGCCATGTCGCCGCCGATCCGCGGCTGGAGGTTCAGGGTGCTGGTGCGGGTGGCCCGGTTCAGCGCCATGTCGGTGAAGTCGTGCGGGATGATCGTCCGGGTCGCCGCCGCCTCGACCAGCGGGTTGACGTGCACGATCTGCGCGCCCCGCTTGTACGCCTCGGCCAGCGAGGTGAGCATCCGGGGCGCGTTGGAGGCCGCGTTGACGCCCAGGATGAACAGGGCGTCGGTGACCTCCCAGTCCTTGAGGTCGACCGTCCCCTTCCCGGTGCCGAGCGAGGCCTGCAGGGCCCGGCCGCTGGCCTCGTGGCACATGTTGGAGCAGTCGGGCAGGTTGTTGGTGCCCAGCTCGCGGGCCATCAGCTGGTAGAGGAACGTCGCCTCGTTGCCGAGTCGGCCGGAGGTGTAGAAGGCGGCCCGGTTGGGGTCGTCCAGCCCGCGCAGGGTGCGGCCGACCAGGGCGAACGCGTCCTTCCAGCCGATCGGGACGTAGTGGTCGGTGTCCGGGTCGTAGACCATCGGCTCGGTGAGCCGGCCCTGGTCCTCCAGCGCGAAGTCGCTCCACCCGGACAGCTCGGTCACCGTGTGGGCGGCGAAGAACTCCCGGCCGACCCGCTTGCGGGTCATCTCCCAGGTGACGTGCTTGATGCCGTTCTCGCAGATGTCCAGGTGCAGGCCCTTGGTGTCGTCGGGCCAGGCGCAGCCGGGGCAGTCGAAGCCGCTGTTCTCGTGGTTCATCCGCATCACCGCCCGCGGCCCGTCCAGGTACGCGCCCTCGCGCACCATGAAGCGGGTGACGCTCTTGGCGGCGCCCCAGCCGGCGGCCGGGTGGTGGTACGGCTGGACGTGGGGCGGGCCGGCGGGGGAGGGGCCGACCTCCTCCTGCCCCGGGGGCTCCTGCGGGGGAGTGGTGACGGCGTCGTCGGAGGTGGTCACGGGCCTCGCCTTCCGTCGCACGGGGGTCGGACACCCGGCGTTGCAGTCGACGCTACGTCCGGAGGCCGGACCCCGCGCGTCGAGCGGTCGTGGCTCGGGCGGTCGTGTCCCGGTCCCGGCCCGCACGGTCATGCCCCGGTCCCGTCCCGGACGGTCATGCCCCGGTCCCCGGTCCCCGGTCCCCGGTCTCGGGCCCGGGCGATCACGCCGCCGGCAGGCTGCCGAGCACGGTGGCCACCTCGGTGAGCCGGGCGACCTCCAGCAGGGCGCGGGCCATCACCGAGCCGGGCTCCCGGGCGGCGATCACCAGTCCGATCGGCGCGCTGTGCGCCGGCTCCGTCAGCGGGACCGCCCGCATCCCGCGCGGCACGCCGAACACGTGCAGCCACGCGTACGGCACGACGCTCGCCCAGTGCCCGGTGCGGACGTGGGCGAAGAGCGAGGCCACCGAGTCGGTCTCGACCCGGGGCGTCGGCGCCAGCCCGAGCCCCGCGAACACCTCGTCCAGCACCCGGCGGCCCTGCATGCCCGGGTGCAGCAGGCACAGCGGCAGTCGGGAGGCCTGCTCCCAGGTCGCCCGCGGGTGCTGGGCCGGCTCGTCGGCCAGACCGGTCAGCAGGACGTACCGCTCCTCGTACAGCGGGAGTGCGCGCAGGTCGTCCTCGCCCGGTCCGGGCAGGTAGGTGACGCCCGCGTCGATCTCGAAGTTCCGTACCTGGCGCAGGAGTTCATCGGATCGAAGGTCGGTGGACAGCTCCACGGCGGCCAGCGGGTGGGCGGTGCAGAACGGCCCGGTGAGCAGCGACACGGCGCCCGAGGCGGTCGGCACCGAGCCGATCCGCAGCCGTCCGCTCAGGCCGGTGCGCAGCGCGTCCACCTCGTCCCGGAGGGCGTCCCGGTCGGCCAGGATGCGCTGCGCCCACAGCACGATCCGCTCGCCCTCGGGGGTCAGGCCCTCGTAGGCGCGGCCGCGCCGCACCAGCAGCACCTTCAGCTCGTCCTCCAGCTTGCGCAGCGCCTCGGAGAGGGCGGGCTGGGAGACGTGGCAGGCCTGGGCGGCGCGGGCGAAGTGGCGCTCCCGGGCGAGCGCGACGAGGTATTCGAGCTGGCGGAACAGCATCGCCTACTCGACTCCGGTGGCGGTGGCGGTGGCGGGGGCGGTGGTGGTGGCCGGCGTGGAGGTGTCGACGCGGTCGGTGCGGGTGTAGACGTTCATCGAGTCGCCGCGCAGGAAGCCGACCAGGGTCAGCCCGCTCTCCTCCGCGAGGTCCACGGCCAGCGAGGACGGCGCGGAGACCGCCGCGAGCACCGGGATGCCCGCCATCACCGCTTTCTGCACCAGCTCGAAGGAGGCCCGCCCGCTGACCATCAGCACCGTGCCGCGGGCCGGCAGCAGGCCCTCGCGCAGCGCGTGGCCGACCACCTTGTCCACCGCGTTGTGCCGGCCCACGTCCTCGCGCAGGCAGAGCAGCCGCCCGTCGGCGTCGAACAGCCCGGCCGCGTGCAGGCCGCCGGTGCTGTCGAAGACCTTCTGGGCGGCGCGCAGCCGGTCGGGCAGCGCGGAGAGCAGCGCGGGGGTCACGCGCAGCCCGTCCCCGGCGACGCTCCACGGCGCGGTGGTGCGCACCGCGTCCAGGCTGGCCTTGCCGCACAGGCCGCAGGAGGAGGTGGTGTAGAAGTTGCGCTCCAGCGAGGCGTCGGGCGCCGGCACACCGGGGGCGAGCAGGACGTCCACCACGTTGTAGGTGTTGCCCCCGTCGGCGGTGGCACCGGCGCAGTAGCGGATGCCCGCCACCTGCTCGGCGGCGTGCGCCACGCCCTCGCTGACCAGGAACCCGGCCGCCAGGTCGAAGTCGCTGCCCGGGGTGCGCATGGTCACCGTCAGCGCGCGCCCGCCGACCCGGATCTCCATCGGCTCCTCGGCGGCCAGGGTGTCGGGACGGTACGAGGGCGCGCCCTGGCGCAGGCGCAGCACTCTGCGGGGGACGGTCACTCGGCCCATGGTCGTCGGCTCCTCGATGGTCTCCGTCAGGTCTGTACGGATGAATCCTCCCCCCTGGCGGCGGCGTACGGGTCCGGCGGGTCGGGCAGGTGGCGGCGGCTGTGCGCGGCGGTGACCGCCAGGCAGAGCAGACCGACGGCCGCCATGCCCGCCAGCAGCGCCGGATAGGAGGCGTGGCCGGCGGTGCCGGCGAGCAGCAGCGGGGTGAGGAAGCCGCTGGAGGTGATGCTCTGGTAGAGGGAGGCGGAGGTCGGCCCGGAGGCGCGCGGGGTCAGCCGCTCCACCTCGTGCAGCCCCGCGCCGAGCGTCAGCCCGTACCCGGTGCCGAGGACGAGGGCGGCGGCCACCACCAGGCCCACCGAGTCGAGGGCGGCGGCGAGGGCGCCGAGCAGCAGCCCGGCGATCACCGTGGCCATCGCGGTGAGGGTGGCCCGGGCACTGTCCGCGTCGTCCAGCCGGGCGGCGAAGGGCTGGGCGACCACGCCCGTGGCCAGGGTCAGCGCCGCGACCAGGCCGCTGAACAGCGGCGCGTAGCCGGGCACCCGGTCGGCGACCAGCGGCGGCAGTACCACGTACGCCACCGTGGCGGCGCCGAGCACGGCCGGGCTGGCGGGCAGGACCACGTAGCGGAACCGGGGGTGGCGGACGGCCGCCGGTCCGTTGCCGTTGTTGCTTCCGCCGTTGCCGTTGCCGTTGCCGCCGCCGCGGCCGTGGCTCCGGGCGGTCTCCGGGAGTCCGCGGGTGGCCCGCAGCACCAGCAGGCAGCCCAGCGCATGGGCGAGGGCGGGCAGCACCGTCGGGCCGGGCAGCCACTCGGCGATCACCCCGGAGGCCAGCGCGCCCGCCGCGAAGCCCGTACCGGTGGCGTACATCGCCCGGCGGGCGCTCCGCTCGGGCGGGACGGCGGGCCCGGAGAGCTCGCGCAGCCAGGCCGTCCCGGCCAGGAAGACCAGCCCGGCCGCGAAGCCGGTGGCCAGCCGGGCGGCGTACACCGAGGGCTCGTCCGGCAGCGCCAGCACCACGCTGGCGGCGGCGGACAGGCCCAGCGCGCCGCGCACCGTCCGCCGCCGGCCGTACCGGTCCGCGGCGGGCCCGCCCAGCAGCAGACCGGGCAGCAGGCCGAGCAGGTAGACCGAGAACATCGCGGCCAGCGAGAGCGCCGACCAGTCGGTGCGCGCCCGGTACACGGTGGCCAGCGCGGTGAACTGGTTGGCGCCCCAGGCGGCGACGGCGACGGCGGCGGCCGCCGGGAGCCAGCGGGCGGTGCGGGGCACGGGCATTCCGTCGGTACCGCCCATGCGCTGTCCTGCCCCGATTCCGGCTTTCCGGCCATTCCTGGATTTCCGCAGTCCAGTGTGCGGTCCGTCGCCGCGGGGCGTCAAAGAAGTGAATCCTGTGAGCCGATAAGCGGCGCCTATCGGAGATTCGACGGATATCCCTTTGCCGGGTGTCCGGAAAACCTGCCGGACATTCCGAAAGAACGATCGGGAATTCCGCTCCGATCATTCCGTTCGGATTATTCCGCCCCGGCTACTGCGTGCCGGCTATTCCGTGCCGCCCACCGACAGCACCACCGCGCTGGCCGCGCCGGCCGGCGTCTCGTAGTTCACCGTCTCCCCGGCGTGCCGCCCGAGCAGCGCCTTCCCGAGCGGGCTGTCGAAGGTCACCAGGGTGAGGTCCCGCTCCTCCGCCAGCTCGGAGATCTCGACCGTCTCCTCCGTGCCGTCGTCGAACCGCACGGTGACCGTCGATCCCACCCCCACCACCCGCGCGGACGGCTTCCCGGCCACCTCGGCCTCCCGCAGCCGCGCCTCCAGCTCGGTGATCCGCCGGTCCAGCCGGGTCACCTCCGACGCCCGCTGCAACTCGTCCGCCGCATCCGCCCGGTCCCCCACCGGCTCCAGCCCGCGCAGCGTCGCGGCCACCTTCTCCCGTTCCTCCCGCAACTGCGCCAGGTCCGCCTGCACCGCACGCAGGCCCTCGGCACTGATCGGTTCCGGCCCACCGCTCATCCCACGCTCCCGGGGCTGCTCGTCACACGCTCGAACACCGGCCGCCTCCCATTACCCCACCCCTCCGGGCCCCGGGCAACTTCCGGGCCGATCGACCACCCGGAACGATTCGTCGAGGACGCGTCGCCCGGGGCGCCGCGGGTCACCGTGCGAGCAGCTGCGCCGGGACGACCGGTTCGAGGAAGACGCTCGGTGTGCCGTGCCAGGACACGCTGAGGGCCTCGCGTGCACGCGTGCACGCCACGAAGAGCAGGCTCAACTCGCCGCTGAGGTCCTCCTGGTGCTGCAGCGGGTCGGTGTCCACCGGGGTGATCGCGCTGCGCATGGGCACCAGGCCGTCGCTCACGCCCACCACGGCGACGCAGCGGAACTCCAGGCCCTTCATCCGGTGCATGGTCCCGACCCGGACGCCGGGGGACGGCGCGTTGCCGAGCACGTAGGCGGGCGTCCCGGCCTGCTCCAGGGCCTGGGCGACCTCGCGGCCGAGCTGGGCGGTCCGGGCGGCGACGCCGATGTCCTCCGGGGCGACGCCGGACGCGGTCCACTCCGCGATCCGGGCGACGAGGTCCTGGATCTCGTCGGCCTTGTCGACGTGGCCGTGCACCTCGGGGTGCGCGCCGTGCAGGGTCGAGTGGTAGCCGACGAGGGAGTCCTCGCCGCCGTCCATGTCGTCGGGCCGCTCGCCGGTCAGCAGGGACGCGGACCAGCTGATGATCTCGTGCGTGGTCCGGTAGTTGACCCGCAGTCGGGAGGACCGTCCGACGACCTGGATTCCGAGTGAGCGCAGCGAGACCTTGTTCCCGTAGATCCGCTGGTGCGGGTCGCCGGCGAGGAACAGGTCGTCCGGTCCGGACGCGACGATCGCGCGGAGGAACCTCCACTGCGCGGGGTGGAGGTCCTGCGCCTCGTCGATCACCACGTGCCGGAACGGGCGGTCGTCCTGTTCGTCGAGCGCCCGCGCGGCCTGCGCGCAGACCTGCAGGAACGTCAACTCCCCGGCCTGTCGCAGCTCGTCCTCGAACGCGGCGACCGCACGCCACACTTGGGCCTTCTGCAGCGGACCGAGGGCCGTACCGCGGCCGGACCGCTGTGCCTTCAGGTACTGCTCCGGGCTCTCGATCGCCTGAGCCAGGACGACCTGCCGCCACTCCTGGTCCAGGAAGACGTCGGTGAAGTCGATCCCGAGCCGGCGGACGATCCGGCCCCAGCGGGCGAGGACCGCGCGCCGGTTGAAGACGGTCTTCAGTGGGGCGCCGCCCCGCGAGCGGCGGAGCACCTCGTTCGCCAGCGCGTCGACGGTGACCACCCGGACCTTCGCCCTGATCCGCTCGTCCGTGATGAGCAGCGTGAGGCAGCGTTCGAGCTCGCCGGCGAGGTCCTTGGTGAAGGTGGTCAGCAGAATCGATCCGTCAGGTGCGTCCGGCGGCAGCCGGCGCGCCAGGTGATAGGCCCGGTGCAGGGCCACCACCGTCTTCCCGGTCCCGGGGCCGCCGGTCACCCGGGCCGGCCCGTTGTACGACTCCCGGTAGGCGATCCGGTACTGGGCCGGGTGCAGGAAGATCCGCCACACGTCGAACGGGCGCTCCAGGATCTCCCGCAGTTCCTCGGGGCCGGACACCAGAGCGACCCGGCCGCGCGCGTGGGCCATCGCCGAGACCAGCCCGTCCTCGGGCTGCGCGGCGTTCACCGGAGCCGCCGCCCGCGCGTACGCCTGGACGATCTCACGGTCGATGTCGGCCGGCTCCATCCCGCTCGCGAGGCCGATCAGAACGTCGAACTGCTGCTCCGGCAGGACCCGGTGGAGCGCCTCCAGATGGGCCTCGTCCGGAAGCAGCCGGATGATCGGCAGGATCTCCTCCTCGATGCCCAGGCTGCGCAGGACCTTGTCGGAGCGGTCGGCGAAGAGCCTCCGGGGTTCGTCGGGGGCCAGGGCCCTCAGCGACTCGGTGGCGCGTTCCAGGGCGACGTCGTTGCGGATCTCGACGCCCTGGGTGGCGGCGTTCACCGAGGCCCGGTGCTTGTACGCCCAGTCGTTCGCCTTGTCGTGGGGGAGCACCTTCAACAGCATGTACCCGTCGCCCCGGTCGGCCTTGAGGACCACCCCGCGCCAGAAGTCGGTGATCCGGATGGTCCGGATCCGGGGGTCCCGCTGGTGGGTGAGCTTCTCCAGATGCGCGCCGGTGTGCGTCGCTCCGGTGAACTTCTCGAACACGTCGAAGACCCTGCGCTGCACGGATTTCTCCAGTGCCGCGAACTCCAGCAGAAAGTCCCGGTGCATACCCAGCGTCGCCACCCCGGCCCCCTCGCGCGCCCCGGCCCGTCCGCGCGGCCGGGCAGTGCGCCTCACTGTACTGGCCCCGGTGATCACTCGCGGCGGGCCGCCCGGCGGCGGGCCGGTCGGGGGTGGCGGTGATCACCTTCTGGGGTGGGGCGGGGGTGAACGCGCAGGTCGGGGGCTCGGGTGGGGCGGGCGGGGGAGGGACCGGCGGTCGGGGCGCGGGCGGGCGAAGCTACCATGTGGGCAACACCCTCAGCTCGAAAGATGGACTTGTGACTGTCAACGACGACGTGTTCACGGACTGGAAGAACCGCGAGGAGATCGCGGAGTCGATGATCCCGATCATCGGGCGGCTGCACCGGGAGAGGGACGTCACCGTTCTGCTCCACAGCCGTTCCCTGGTGAACAAGTCGGTGGTCAGCATCCTCAAGACGCATCGCTTCGCCCGGCAGATAGCCGGCGAGGAGCTCTCGGTCACCGAGACGATGCCGTTCCTGGAGGCACTGACCGCCCTGGACCTCGGCCCCTCGCAGATCGACCTCGGCATGCTCGCCGCGACGTACAAGGCGGACGACCGCGGCCTGTCGGTGGCGGAGTTCACCGCCCGGGCCGTCGTCGGTGCCACCGGCGAGAACAAGCTGGAGCGCCGGTCCGGGCAGGACGTCGTGCTGTACGGGTTCGGCCGCATCGGCCGGCTGGTCGCCCGCCTGCTGGTCGAGAAGGCCTCGGGCAACGGCCTGCGGCTGAAGGCCATCGTCGTGCGCAACAGCGGCGGCGACGACCTGGTCAAGCGCGCCTCGCTGCTGCGCCGTGACTCCATCCACGGCCAGTTCCAGGGCACGATCACCGTCGACGAGGCGAACAACAAGATCATCGCCAACGGCAACGAGATCACGGTGATCTACTCCGACGACCCGACCAAGGTCGACTACACGGAGTACGGGATCAAGGACGCGATCCTGATCGACAACACCGGCCGCTGGCGCGACCGCGAGGGCCTGTCGAAGCACCTGCGCCCCGGTATCGCCAAGGTCGTGCTGACCGCGCCGGGCAAGGGCGACGTCCCGAACATCGTGCACGGCGTGAACCACGACACGATCAAGCCGGACGAGCAGATCCTCTCCTGCGCCTCCTGCACCACCAACGCCATCGTCCCGCCGCTGAAGGCGATGGAGGACGAGTACGGCGTGGTCCGCGGCCACGTGGAGACCGTCCACTCGTTCACCAACGACCAGAACCTGCTGGACAACTACCACAAGGCCGACCGCCGCGGCCGCTCGGCGCCGCTGAACATGGTCATCACCGAGACCGGTGCCGCCTCGGCCGTCGCCAAGGCCCTGCCGGACCTCCAGGCGAAGATCACCGGCAGCTCGATCCGCGTCCCGGTGCCGGACGTCTCCATCGCGATCCTCAACCTCCAGCTCAAGCGGGAGACCAACCGCGAGGACGTCCTGGAGTACCTGCGGAACGTCTCGCTGACCTCGCCGCTGAAGCGCCAGATCGACTTCACCGACTCGCCCGACGCCGTCTCCAGCGACTTCATCGGCTCGCGCCACGCCTCGATCGTGGACGCTGGCGCGACCAAGGTCGAGGGCGACAACGCGATCCTCTACCTGTGGTACGACAACGAGTTCGGCTACTCGTGCCAGGTGATCCGGGTCGTCCAGTACATCTCGGGCGTCGAGTACCCGACCTTCCCGGTTCCGGCGGTCTGATCCACCGGTAGGGCAGGACGACACAGCGGTACGACGAGCAGCACGGCGGGGCGGTGACCGACAGGTCGCCGCCCCGTCGGCGTTCGCGGGCGGGGCGGTCGCTATCTTGAGGGGTCACTGACAGGTCTAGGGAGGGCGACGGGGATGGGTGGTCGGCGGGTGCTTGCCGCGGTGGCGGCGGCGGGGGTGCTGACGGGCGTGCTGGCCGGGTGCTCCTCCGGGGGGTCGAAGGGGGTCGGCGGGGCGGCGGCCGCGGGTTCGTCCGCGTCGGGTCCGGCGGCGACGTCGACGGGTACGGCCGGGGCGTCCGCGTCCGCGGCTGCGCCCGCGCCCGCGCCGAGCGGGTCGGACGCCGGGGCGCCCGGGGCGGGTTCGGCGCCCGCCTCCGCGCCGGCCCCGGCCGCGGTGGAGGCGCCGCACGGGGACCTGGAGGTGGCGCTGCTGGACGACAAGGTGGTCGGGCAGGTGCTGCCGGACGCCAAGGCGATGGCCGGCTGGGAGGAGGAGAAGCGGAAGGTCGACACGGCCGACCACAAGGTCACCTGCGCCGGTGCCGCCGCCGCCTCGTGCGCCGGAAAGCCGCTCAGCGGGTCGGTCCGGTTCTCCTCGGGGGACGTGGTCGTCCGCTTCCTGGTGGACACCCTGCCCAGCCGGGACGCGGCGGCGCAGCGGCTGAAGGAGAGCTACGCCTCGTACGCCGCCGGGCCGTTCAAGAAGATCGACACCCCGGTGCTGGGCAGCGAGAGCCAGGCCTTCCAGGGGCCGCTGGCCGAGGGCGAGGGCGTCGGCATCGTGGTGCGCTCGGGCACCGTGGTGGCGAGCGTGACCAGCGAGGGCGGTCCGGTGGACGTGGCCGCGACGCGGAAGTTCGCGGTGATGCTGGTCAATCGGATCGAGCAGGCCCAGGCCGGGAAGGCGCCGGACGCCGGGCCGGGCGTGGGCTGAGGGGCCCCTCCCCGCACGGGCGGGGCGCTGGGCTGGGGAAACGGATGTCAGTCGACCGTGATATGTACCTATCTCGTGGCCACTGTGCGGCCATGCGAAAGATACCGATGACGTTCGAGGGGGCCAGACATGCCGCTGTTCCGACGCCGCTCCGGCGGGGAGGGCGGGGAGGACCGGGCCGAGCGGCGCGGGTTCGGGTTCGGCTTCGGCCGACGGGGAGCCGGATCGGCCGCGCCGGCCGGTGCTGCCGAGCCGCGGCTCGACCCGGCGTACGGGGACGAGTCGGTGCGTCTGGCGCTCCGCCAGGCCGCCGACGGGGACTGGGCCGCGCTGCGCCCCGCGCTCGCCGCCGCCGAGGGCGAGGACCTGACCTTCCTGGTCGGCGCGATAGCCGACGTGCCCCGGGTCGAGCAGTGGACGTCCCGCGCGCTGGCCGACACCCCGGACGACACGCTGCTGCTGTTGCTGTCCGGTGCCCGGCACATCGACTGGGGCTGGGAGGCCCGGACGGGTGCCCGGGCCAAGGACGTCACCGAGGAGCGGTGGAAGGTGTTCCACGAGCGGCTGGAGGTCGCCGAGGAGCAACTGCTGGAGGTCGCCGAGCGCGAGCCGTCCTGGCACGCCCCCTGGCGGTTCCTGCAGACCAGCGCCCTCGGGGCCTCGCTCGGCCCGGAGGTCGCCACCAGTCGCTTCGAGGCCGCGGTGCGCCGGGCGCCCGGGAACTCCGCCTCGCACTGGGTCAGGCTGCAGCAGCTGAGCGCCAAGTGGGGCGGTTCGCACGAGGAGATGCACGAGTTCGCCCGCTCCGTGATGCTCGCGGCCCCGGAGGGCAGCCGCCTCGGTGAGCTGGTCGCGGTCGCGCACCTGGAGCACTGGCTGGCCCTCCCGGACGGCGAGGACCGCGCCTACCTGACCAGTCCGGCCGTGGTGGCCGGGCTGCAGGAAGCGGCCTTCCGGTCCGTCCTGCACCCGGCCTTCGTGCCGGCGCGCGGCTGGCAGGGCGCCTTCAACACCTTCGCGATGGCCTTCTCCCTCGCCGACCAGCCCAAGACCGCGCGCCTGCTGTTCGAGGCGTTGGACGGCTTCGTGACCGAATCGCCCTGGCACTACCTGTCGGGCAATCCGGTCAAGGCCTTCCGCGCCCACCGCGACCGCTGCACCTCGTACTGGCGCTGAGGCGTGCCGGTGCCGGTGCCGGTACCGACCCGCACCCGCACCCGCACCCCACCACCGCCATCCACCCCGCGATCGAAAGAGCCTCCGGTGTCCCCTACCGACAACCCGACGAGTGCGCACACCTTCCAGGTGGACCTGCGCGGTCTGGTGGACCTGCTCTCCCACCACCTCTACTCCAGCCCGCGGGTCTACCTGCGCGAGCTGCTGCAGAACGCGGTGGACGCGATCTCCGCCCGCCGCGCCCTCGACCCGGAGGCGCCGGCCAGGATCACCGTCCGCGCCGACGACGAGCTGTCCGTCACCGACACCGGCATCGGCCTGACGGAGAAGGACGTCCACACCTTCCTCGCCACCATCGGCCGCAGCTCCAAGCGCGACGCCGACGGCCGGCTCGACGGCGCCGGGCTCGCCAAGGCCCGCGGCGACTTCATCGGCCAGTTCGGCATCGGCCTGCTCGCCTGCTTCGTGGTCGCCGACGAGATCACCGTGGTCACCCGCTCCGCCGCCGCCCCGGACGCCCCGGTGATCGAGTGGCGCGGCAGCTCCGACGGCAGCTACACCATCCGCACGCTGCCCGCCTCGGCCAAGCCCGAGCCGGGCACCACCGTCACGCTGGCCCCGCGCGCCGACGCCGCCGAGTGGACCCGCCCCGGCCGGGTCCTCACCCTCGCCCGGGACTTCGGCAGCCTGCTGCGCCACGACGTCACGGTGATCGACGCCGCCGGCACCGAGCACCGGGTCAACCGCACCCCGCCGTGGGCCGAGCGCCACGCCTCCCCGCTGGCCAGGCGCGACGCGCTCACCGAGTACTGCCGCGCCGCCTTCGACTTCACCCCGCTCGACACCATCGAGCTGGACCTGCCGCTGGTCGGCCTGCGCGGCGTCGCGTACGTGCTGCCGGACGCCGCCCCGCCCTCGCGCCGCAACGGCCACCGGGTGCACCTCAAGGGCATGCTGCTCTCCGACCAGGCCGACGAACTGCTGCCGGACTGGGCCTTCTTCGTCCGCTGCGTCGTCGACACCGACGGGCTGCGCCCGACCGCCTCCCGCGAGGGCCTGTACGCCGACGAGACGCTGGCCGCCGTCCGGGACGCGCTCGGCGCCCGGATCCGCGACTGGCTGACCGGCCTGTCCGCGAGCGACCCGGCGCTGCTGCACCGCTTCCTTTCCGTCCACCACCTGGCCGTCAAGGAACTCGCCCGCTACGACGACGAGTTGCTGCGGATGATGCTGCCCTGGCTGCCGTTCGAGACCACCGACGGCAACGTCACCCTGGACGAGTTCGCCCGCAGCCACCCGACGGTGCTGGTGACCCGTACGGTCGAGGAGTTCCGCCAGGTCGCCCCGATCGCCGCCGCGGCCGGGCTCGGCGTGGTCAACGGCGGCTACACCTACGACCACGACCTGGTCCACCGGCTGCCCGAGATCCGGCCCGGCGTCTCGGTCTCCGACCTCGACCCGGGCACCGTCACCGCGCACCTGGACACCGTGGACCCGGCCGTCGAGCTGGCCGCCAACGCCTTCCTGGCGATCGCCCGCGAGGTCGTCGGCCGGTTCGACTGCGACGTCGCGCTGCGCAGCTTCCACCCGACCAACGCGCCCGCCCTGCTGCTCGACAACCGGGAGGCCCGGCACGAGCGCACCAGGGCCCAGCTCGCCGACGAGGCCGACGGGCTGTGGGCGGACATCCTCGGCTCGCTGCGCGCCGAGGTGCCCCGCGCCCAACTGGTGCTCAACCACCTCAACCCGCTGGTGCGCCGCGCCGCCACCGTCACCAGCCGCGAGCTGGCCGTCACCGCCGTCGAGGCGCTGTACGGGCAGGCCGTGCTGATGACCCGCCGCCCGCTCAAGGCCAGCGAGTCCGCCCTGCTCAACCGCTCGTTCATCAGCCTGCTGGACCACGCCATGCTCGGCCACGAGGCGGCGGGAACCCCCGAAGGCGACAAGGAGGCGTGATGCTGGACACCCCCGACGCGGTGATGGCCGCGCTGCGCGAGAACGACGCCCGCCCGTACGGCCGGACCAGGACCGTCACGGCCGAGGAACTCGTCGACGCCGCCGAGCAGTTCGAGGACACCGGGATCCGCTCGATGGCCCTGCTGGAACTGATGGAGGCCTACGAGTACGACGGCGAGCGCAGCAAGAGCCCGGTCGTCTTCGCCCGCATCCTCAAGCTCTGGGACACCGACCCGGACGGCTTCGGCGAATGGGCCCGGCACCAGGTGCTCTGGCGCTTCAAGTGGGTCGCCGACGCGCTCAAGGACACCCCGGACGTCCCGCTCGCGGCGATCCGGCGCTGGCACACCGAGCTGCGCGACCGCTACCGCACGGCCGGCCACGACCTCCAGCCGTACTACGCCCAGCGCTACCACCTGGCCGTGCAGACCGGCCTCGACGCGCAGGACGCCTACGAGCTGTGGGCGGCCCGCCCGCGCTCCGAGCTGAGCGACTGCCACGCCTGCGAGACCCGCGCCCGCGCCCGGCACTTCATCGCCGCCGGGGACGACGCCCGGGCGCTGGAGGTGATCGCCCCGGTGCTGGACGGCCGCAGCGGCTGCGAGCAGGAGCCCTACCTCAGCCAGGCCACCGCCCTGCTCGCGCAGCTGCGCCGGGGCCGGTTGGACGAGGCCCGCTCCGGCCACCTCTCCGGCTACCGCTACGCCCGGGGCAAGGCCTCGATGCTGAACGCCGTCGGCCTGCACATCGAGTTCTGCGCGCTGTCCGGCAACGAGCCGCGCGGCCTGGAACTGCTCGCCGAGAACCGGGACCTGTTCGCGGTCACCGGCGAACCCGCGGCCCGGCTGGGCTTCCTGACCGGCGTCGAGGTGCTGCTCGCCCTGCTCGCCCGGGCCGGCCACGGCGGACTCGCGGTCAGCGGCCCGGCGGGCACCACCTGGACGGTGGATTCCCTGCTGGCCCACGTGCGCACCGAGGCCGACGCGCTGGCCGCGCGCTTCGACGCCCGCAACGGCACCGGCGCGGTCGGCGCCGAGCGGCGCGCCCGGCTGGCCGTCGAGCCGCTGCTCGCCGAGCCGCTGGCACTGGGTGTGCGGGCCGTCGCCGCGCCGGGGCTGTCCGACGCCCCGGCCGTCGCTCCCGCGCCGCGCCGGACGGTCGAGCCGGAGCCGGAGGACTTCACCGCCCTGGTGCTGCGGGCCCGCGAGCTGGAGGTGCTCGGCCACCCGGACGCCGACCGGCTGTGGAAGCGGGTCGCCGAGCGCGCCGGGGCCGCGGACTTCGTCCACCCGCGGAGCGCCGAGCTGGGCGGCCCCGAGCGGCTGCGCGCCGAACTCGCCGAGCAGCGTGCCCACGAGGCGCTCCAGCGGGACGCGTACGCGGAGGGCAAGGCCGGGCTGCTGGCCGCCGCCGAGCTGTTCGAGCAGGCGGGGCTGGCCGGGTCGGCGCTGATGTGCCGTGCCCGGACCCTCATCGCGGACCTGGATGACGAGAGCGACGGGGGCGAGAGCACCCGGAACGAGAGCGCCCGGAACGAGAGCGCCGGGCACGAGAGCGACGGCGGCTCGGGTCGCAGCGCGGACGCGGATGCGGACGCGGACACCGGGCACAGCGGCCGGCGGGCCGACTGGGCGGCGCTCGACGCGGCGCTGGCGCGGGCCGAGGAGCTGCGCGCCGGCGGCGAACTGACCGACGACGACTACCTGATCGTGCTGCAGACCCGCGCCTACGCCGCCCACCACGACCTGGTCGAGACGCTGCCCGAGCCCGCCGACGAGGTCGCCGAGCGCTTCGAGGCGGTGGTCGGGGCCTACCGGCGCACGGCCGTGGAGCTCGGCTCCGAGCGGCGGGCCGCCACCTCCCGGCAGTACACCGCCGACGCCGCCGCCCGGAAGGGCCTGCTGGCCGAGGCGGAGGCCGAACTGCGCGAGGTGCTGGCCCAGTTGGACGCCGCCGAGCTGCCCTGGCACACCCCGCGGGTGCTCGGCCTGCTGGGCCAGGTGCTGTTGCAGAGCCGCGAGCCGGGCCAGGCGGTCGAGGTGTTCCACCGGGCGCTGGCCGAGGCCGTGCGCTGGGGCGACGACTCCTACCCGTACGCGCCGACGTACATGATGCTCGGCCACGGCTGCCTCCAGGTGGGGGACCTCGGCGGCGCCGTCCGCGCGCTGTCGGAGGCGGCCGCGCGCTACGACCGCAAGGGCGCCGAGGCGGTCGAGGAGGCCACCCGGGTGCGCATGCAGCTGGCCGACGTGCTGCGCGACACCGGGCGGGCGGCGGACGCGGTGGCCGTGCTGGAGTCGGTGCTGCTGGACGCGTCGGCGGCCCGGCTGGACGTGCGGATGCTCGCCCAGGCCCGGCTGGACCTCGCCCGGGGGCTGTCCGAGCTGGAGGAGCACCGGGACGCCGCCGAGGAGTACCTGCGGCTGGCCGACCTGGTGGCCGGCTGGGAGGACCAGGAGACCCACACCATGGTCGCCTGCGAGGCCACCCTGGCGCTCGCCCGGGCGGAGCGCCCGGACGCCGCCGAGGCGGCGCTGGCCCGCGCCCGCGAGGCGCACGGCAAGGCCCCGCAGGTGGACCAACTGGCCTCCACCCTGCGGGAGTTGGCTCGGATGACGATGCGGGAGAAGGGTGCGGAGGGGCTGGCGGCGGCGCTCGCCCTGCTGGCCGAGGCGGACGCGGTCGGAGAGGCGGCCGAACAGGGCGGCGAGGAGTACAACTCCTGGTACCTGCGCGGTGGTTCGCACTACGAGCGGGCGCGCTCGCTGGCCGTCGCCGGGCGGTACGAGGAGGCGCTGGCCGAGGCCGAGCGGGCCGTCCCGGAGTACGAGGCGGGCGGCGAGCGGGCCGAGTCGCCGCGGGCGGAGTCGGTCCGGCTGGCCGCGCTGATCGAGGGCAGCGACCTCGGTCGCACCGAGGCGGCGGTGGACCGGCTGACCGCCGGCATCGCGCGCTGCGAGGCGGCCGGGCTGTCGGAGGCGGCGGAGGTGCTGGTGGAGCTGCGGGAGCGGTTCGCCGGGGAGTGACCTGCGCGGTGCCCCGCAGGGTCGGCCCGCACCCAGCCGTCAGCGGCGGGGTGCGGGCCGACCCGGGGCACCGGCAAGCCGCGCTCAGCAGGGCCCGTCGTCGGCCCAGACACCCCACTGGCCGCCGGCGCTCGGCACCTCGTTCAGCGTCCACCACTTGGCGTGGTAGTTGTGCCCGTTGTACGAGACCTTGGCGCCGCCGGTGTACGTGGTGCTCGCGCTCCACGCCGGGGCGGTGCAACTGCCGGGGGTGGTCGGAGGAGTCGTCGGGGGAGTCGTGGGCGGGGTGGTGGGCGGGGTGGTGGGCGGCGTGGTGGGCGGGGTCGCCCCGGCGAACTTCACCGTGTACTTGGTGAAGTCCCAGTCGTTCTGCGCCACGCTGGAGCAGGAGCCGGACAGCCCCGGGTCGACGTTGCCCGCGCACTGGCGGTCCCGGTTGACCGACCAGTAGGTGTACCGGGCCAGGCCGTGTGCGGTGGCGAAGTCCAGCACGGTCTGGAAGTCGGACTGGTGGAAGTACTCGGCGGCGTCGGTGCGGCCGTTCATCATCGACACGCCCTCGTGGGCGTACGCGGTGGCCTCGTTCCAGCCGAAGGTGCCCTGCAGGATCTGGTTGAACTTCACCAGTGCGTCGGTCTGCGCCGCGGCGCCGCCGAAGCCGCCGTCGAACGGCATGATCGAGTAGTTGTCCGGCGTGAAGCCCTGCGACTTGGCCTCGTTGAGCATCTGGGTGCCGAACCAGCCGGTGCCCGCGTTGGTGCCCGCGGTGGTGATCGAGACGTACAGGCCGGGGTTGTTCTGCTGGAGGATCCGGGCCGCGCCGATCTCGTTGTGGATGGCCGCGGTGTTCTCGTACTCCGGCTCCTCCAGGTCGAAGTCGATCGCCTTGAGGCCGTACTTGGTGATCACCTTCTGGTAGCCGGCGGCGGTCGCCTCGGGGGTGCCGCAGACCTGGCCCAGCTTGGTGCCGCCGTACCCGCCGACCGACACCGAGACGTCCCCGCCCTTGCCGCGCACGGTCTGGATGACGCTCGGCATGGTGGTGTCGGTGTCGATCGAGGAGGTGCCGCCCCAGGCGGGCGAACAGCTGTTGCCCTGGGCCAGGATGAACGCCAGCTGGAAGGCCTTCTGGCCGGTGGCGTCCATGACGGCGGCGGCGTCCGGCGGGCTGTTGTCCTCGGGCATCAGGTACGGCGCCGAGGCGTACCAGTTGCTGCCGAGCCCTCCGGTGGTGCCGGTGGTGCCGGTGGTGCCGGTGGTGCCGGTAGTGCCGGTAGTGCCGGTGGTGTCCGCGGAGGCGGAGCCGGTGCCGGCCAGGGCGGCGACGCCGCCGGCGACCAGGCCGAGCGCGGCGGCCACGGCGAGCGCGGCGCGGCGCCCGAGGGCGGGGCGACGGGCGGGGCGAGGTGCGGTGTGCCGGTGGGAATGCGGGGGAAGAGCGCGTTCCATCGGAAGCCTTTCCAGGAAACGGCGGTGGGGGAGGCCGGCCTGGTCGCGCCGGGTGTGGGGGTGGCGCGGCGGCCGAACGGACCGTCGGCGGCGGGTGGTTGCCGAAGGTCCTCACTGGTATAGACCTATGGGGAAGGGGGGTCAACCCCACAAGGGTCAAGCCCGCCCGTCCGTCACGGGCACGACAGCGCGCGAGGAGTCCGGCGGGTGCGCGGACAGGCGGAAATGCCGTGGATCGCCGGGCGGGCCCGTGGCAGCATGGCGCCCATGACGACCGACCGAAAGGACCGTGCCGCGTAGTCGGCCGGGACGGATCCGCGCAGAGCTTCCGCGCCGCCGGGTCCGAGGAGCGCAGCCGGCGATCGACGGGGTGTCCGCGCGGGCCCTCGCCGAGATCGCGCGGCTCGAACGTACGCGGAACCACCTGCGGCCCGGGGACACGGCGGCCGCACTGCGTCGGTGGCGGGCGTACGTCCACCGTCCCGAGCGCCGGCTGTGGGAGGACTACGCGGAGCGCGACCTGTACTGGTTCTGCTGCGGTTGCCCGTGGGACGGCCGGGACCTGCTGGAGGCGGTGATGCTCGCGCTGTCGCCCCGGCACGCCCGTCAACTGCGCGCCGTCGTCGCCCGGTTCGACGTCCGGTGGGACCTGCCCGTACCGCCCTGGCTGCCGCCGGACGGATGGAGCTGAGCGCCCGGCGCCGGGGGCTCAGGCCCCGACGGCGGTGTCCGCGCCCACCCCCGCCAGCAGTCCGCTGACCGCAGGGGCCCACGGGCGGCCGGTCGGCCCGGTCAGCGACAGCGTCCGGTGGACGGCGGGCCGGATCGGGACCAGCACGCAGTCGGCCGGGAGCATGGTCAGCGCCAGCGCGGGCATCACCGAGACCCCGACGCCCGCGTGCACCATGCCGATCAGGGTGTTCAGGTCGCGGATGCGGTGCCGGGGCGTGAAGCGGGTACCGGCCCGCCGGTAGGCCTCGCGGATGTGACGCTCGCAGCCGCCCTCCGAGAGCAGGAAGTCGTCGTCCTCCAACTCCGCCACGTGGACGGTCGGCTGGTCGGCGAGCGGATGGTCGCGGCGCAGCAGCGCGTGCATCGAGTCGGCGCCGAGCGCGACCGCCCCGGGTGGCAGCGGACCGGCGTCCACCAGCACGGCGGCGTCGACCGTGCCCGCCTCCAGCCAGGCCGCCAGCTCCTCGTCCTCGCCCTCGAAGACCCGGACGGTCAGCTGTGGATGGGCCGCCCGCCAGTCCTTCAGCAGCCCGGGCAGCAGCGCCTGGCAGACGGTGGTGGGCGCCGCCAGCCGTACGGTGCCGGTCAGGCCGCCGCAGTGCCGGGTGGCGATCGCGCGGACGGCGGCGGCCGAGGCGACGGCCGTCCGGGCGTGCGGGAGGATCTGCTCGCCGAGCGGGGTGGGGCGGCACGGGCTGCCGCGCCGCAGCACGGGCGCGCCGAGGTTGCGTTCCAGCGCGGCGACGGCGTGCGAGACGGCGGACTGGCTGATGCCCAGCTCGTCGGCGGCCGCTCCGAAGCCGCCGGTGTCGGCGACCGCGACCAGTGCCCTGAGCTGGGCCAGGTTGACGTCCGAGGTCATGAGACTTCCTCATCGCGGGTGTGCTGCCACTTGTTGGACTCATGGTCCGGTGCCGGGCCACGCTCTGTCCAGTTGATGGCACGGCCACGGACGCAGCCACGGACGCAGCCACGGAGACGGAAGCGGAAACGGGCGCGGCCACGGACACGGACAAGGAGGTGGTGGGGGTGCGGCGCTGGCTGCCGGGCTTCGTGGCCCTGTCGGCGATCTGGGGTGCGAGCTTCGCCCTGATCAAGGTCGCGGTCGACGCGGGGGTGCCGCCGCTCTGGGTGGCGCTGTGGCGCTGTCTGCTGGGCGCGGCCGCGCTGTGGGCGATCCTCGTGGTGCGCGGCGAGCGGGCCCCGCGCGACCGGGTGCTGTGGGGCCACTCGGCGGTGGTGGCGGTGCTGCTCAACGCGGTGCCGTTCACCCTCTTCCCGTTCGGCGAGACCAGGGTCGGCTCGGTGCTCGCCGGGGTGATGAACGCGACCACCCCGCTGTTCACCCTGCTGTTCGCGGTGCTGGCCGTCCCCGGGGAGCGCCGCCCGGGCGCCCGCCGACTGGCCGGCCTCGGGCTCGGCTTCCTCGGCGTGCTCACCGTGCTCGGGGTCTGGCGCGGCCTCGGCGCCGGGGCGACCGCCGGCGCGCTGGCCTGCCTGGCCGCCGCCTGCTGCTACGGCGCCGGCTTCGCCTATCTGCGCCGCTTCCTGTCCGGCCGCCCGGAGTCGGTGACCACCCTCTCCGCGCTCCAGATCGCCTGCGCCTCCGCCGAGTTGGCGCTGGTAGCGCCGCTCGCCGCAGGCGCTCCGCACTGGCCCGGGGCGGGCCCGGCGCTCGCCCTGCTGGTGCTCGGCGTGGTCGGCACCGGCCTGGCGTACCTGCTCAATCTGGCCCTGGTCCGCGGCGCGGGGACGACGGTGGCCTCCGCCGTCACGTACGTGATGCCGCTCTGGTCGACGGCGCTGGGCGTGGCCTTCCTGCACGAGCCGGTGGGCTGGAACGCGCTGGTCGGCGGTGCGCTGGTGATCGCGGCCGTCGCGCTGGCCCGGCCGCGCCCGGCCCCGGTGGCGGCCGAGGGCGGGGCCCCGGCGGAGGACCCGAAGGGCCGTCAGCCCGTCGGTTAGGGTGGACCGGGTGAGCGAGGTCAGCGACGGCGAGGGCGGCGGGGGCGGCGAAGGGGGCCGCGAGGCGGATCCGCGGCCGACGGCCGTGGGCGAGGCGCTGTGGGCGCACCCGCTGCGCTTCCCGTTCACCCGCTGGGTGCCGCGCTGCTGGGCGTACCTGCTGGGCAGTGCGCTGCTCGGGCCGGTGCTGCTGGCGGTCCTCGTGGTGCTGCTGGTGCTCGGCCTGGGCCTGGGGGCGATCGGCGTCGGGATCCCGCTGCTGGTCGCCCTGGCGCTCATCGGCATTCCGACCGCCACCGCGGCCCGGTGGCGGCTGCGGCTGGTGGAGCCGGTCCCACTGCCCGACCCGCACCGCAGCCTGCCCGGGGCGGGCCGCCGGGCCCGCATCCGCACCCGGCTGCGCGAGCGGGCCACCTGGCGCGAACTCGCCCATGCCGCGCTCGCCTCGACGGTGCTGGCCGCCGCCGCGCTCGGCTTCACCGCGCTGCTGGTGCTCTCCGGCCTGTACGTGCTCTCCCCGCTGGTGGTCTGGGCGCTCGCGCCGGAGACCGTGATGCTGATCCCCGGGCGCGCCGTCCCCGGGCCGCTCGCCGCCCTGCCGTTCACCGCCGCCGGGCTGGCGGGCCTGCTGCTCTGCGCGTACGCCGGGGCGCTGCTGACCGCCGCCGAGGTCGCGCTGGCCCGCTTCCTGCTCGCCCCCCGGGAGGACGACCTCGGCCGCCAGGTGCTCGAACTCACCCGTTCCCGGGCCAGGTTGGCCGACGCCTTCGAGGCCGAGCGGCGCCGGATCGAGCGCGACCTGCACGACGGGGCGCAGCAGCAGCTGGTCGCGCTCAGCATGACCCTCGGGCTCGCCGAGTACGAGCTGCGCGACCGGCAGGGCCGGGCGGCGGACCTCGTCACCCGGGCGCGCGGCGAGGCCCGGCAGGCGTTGGAGCAGCTGCGCGGGCTGGTGCGCGGCATCCACCCGCAGGTGCTCACCGACCACGGGCTCGCCGCCGCCGTCGCCGAGGTCGCGCTGCGTCACCCGATCCCGGTGGACGCCGACATCGAGCTCCCGGAGCGGCTGCACCCGGCCGTGGAGACCACCGCCTACTTCACCGTCACCGAGGCGCTCACCAACGCCGCCAAGCACAGCGGCGCCACCGCGATCACCGTCCACGGGCGGGTCGCGGGGGGCCGGCTGGTCGTCCAGGTGACCGACGACGGCCGCGGCGGGGCGGACCCGGCCGCCGGGGCCGGACTGGCGGGACTCGCCGACCGGGTGGCACTGCTGAGAGGACGGCTGATGGTGACGAGCCCGACGGGCGGCCCGACGACGCTGCGGCTGGAGGTCCCGTGCTCCGGGTCGTGATCGCCGAGGACGCGGTGCTGCTGCGCGCCGGACTGGTCGAACTCCTCGCCCTCGGCGGCCACCGGGTGACCGCCGCCGTCGGCGACGCCGAGGCGCTGGCCGCGGCCGTCGATGCCGAGCGGCCGGACATCGTGGTCACCGACGTCCGGATGCCCCCCGACCACACCGACGAGGGCCTGCGTGCCGCCCTCGCCCTGCGCGAGCGCCACCCCGGCCTGCCCGTCCTGGTCCTGTCCCAGTACGTGGCCACTCCGTACGCGACCCGGCTGCTGGCCGCCGCCGGTGCTCAACCGGCCGGTCTGGGCTACCTGTTGAAGGACCGGGTCGGTGACGTCGCGGACTTCCTGGACGCGCTGCGGAGGGTTGCGGACGGGGAGACGGTGATCGACCCCGACGTGGTCCGGGTGCTGCTGCGCGGCCGGTCGGGCGACCGCCCGCTGGCCCGCCTCACCCCGCGCGAGCGCGAGGTGCTCGCGCTGCTGGCCGAGGGCCTCAACAACCAGGCCGTGGCGGCCCGGTTGAGCATCACCGAGGCCTCGGTGGTGAAGCACTGCGGGAACATCTTCATGAAGCTGGACCTGGACCCGACCGAGGGCAACCGGCGGGTGCTCGCGGTGCTGGCGCACCTGCGCGGCGAGTGACCGGTCCGCCCGTCCGACGGCAATTCACCCACTTGTCACCGGGGTTGTGCGGCCGGAACGATGGCGTCATGGAGAGGACACGGGAACCGCAGAGCGCAATCGTCAACCGGCTGCTCAAGGGCGAGGCGACCAGGGAGGACACCACGGCGGCGCAGACCAACTTCCTGCTGTGGCTGCGGCAGGAGTGGGCCGGGGACGGCGACCGGGCGCTGGCGGCCTGTCAGGACACGCTGATGGCGGCCGGGGGTGAGGAGTGGAGGGCCATGCCGGAGCGTGATCTGTCCGCCCACGTCTGGCTGTTCAGCTTCTCCTGCCCGAGCCGCGACGACCTGCCGGGCCAGGCGAGGAACTGGGTGGCGGCGGTCCGCGCCAACGGCGGGGCGCCCGCCATCGCCCGACTGGTCAGGCACCTGCGGGGGCAGGCGGAGTGACCGGTCCGGCCGGAGCCTCCTGGGCGGACGGAGGCCCGGGCACAGCCGGAGCGACTGGAAGGACCAGGGAGGCCGGGGGACGGGGAACAGCCGGGGCGCCCGGGGGACGGGGAACAGCCGGAACAGCCGGAACAGCCGGAACAGCCGGGGCGCCCGGGCCCGGCAGCGGCGAAGCGGGGTCCAGCAACTCCGTGAGCCGCCGCGCCGAGGCCTCCCAGGTCCAGTGCTCCTCGACCCAGCGCCGCCCCGCCGCCCCCATCCGGGCCCGCTCGGCGGGCGGGGCCAGCAGGAGGCGGGTCAGGGCGGCGGCCACCTCGGCGGGGTCGCGGCCGTCGACGACCGTGCCGGTGACGCCGTCCAGGACGGTGTCCGGGGCGCCGCCGGAGCGGCCGGCCACCACCGGGAGGCCGGCCGCGGCCGCCTCCAGGAAGACGATGCCCAGGCCCTCGGCCTCCAGGCCCAGCCGCCGGGTGCGGCACGGCATCGCGAAGACGTCCGCGCCGACGTAGTGGACGGCCGTCCCGGCGTGGTCCAGGCCGCCGGTGAACACCACGCTGCCCGGCTCGGTCAGCCGGCCGGCGAGGCCCCGCAGGCGGTCCTCGTCCGGGCCCCGGCCGACCAGCACCAGGGTGGTCCCGGGCACGGCCCGGCGGATCGCGGGCAGCGCGCGGATCAGCGTGTCCTGCCCCTTGCGCGGGACCAGCCGCGCCACGCAGAGGACCACCGGGGCGGTGGCCGGCACCCCGGTGGTGCCGGCCGGCCGGAAGACCGACGGGTCGACCCCCGGTACCAGGCGCACCAGCCGGGCGTCCGGCCCGAGCGCGGGGGCGATCCGGGCGCGGGTGTAGGCCCCGAGGAAGGTCACCGCGTCCGTGCTGCGGCCGATCCGGCGCAGCAGGCCGCGGGCGCCCGGGGTGCGGGCCCACCAGATCTCGTGTCCGTGCGTGGTGGCGACCGTGCGGCGGATGCCGGGCGCCAGCCGCCGCAGGCCGGGCGTCATCGCGGCGAGCGGGGCGGCGGCGCCGAACCAGACCCGGTCGCAGCCGTGCGCGCGGGCTATCGCGGCGGCCCGGCGGGTGGCCCGCGGGGTCGGCAGCAGGGTGCGGGCGCGGTCGCGGATCACCGGGTAGGGGAGAGCGGCGTCGTGGCGCTCCGCGCCGGGTTCGGCCGAGGTGTAGACCACGACGTCGTGGTCGGGGACGCGGTCGGCCATGGCCCGGACGAAGGTTTCGATGCCGCCCTGGCGCGGTGGGAAGTCGTTGGTGACGACGAGGGTGGTGCCCATGGCAGGCCTTTCGGAACGGAGAGCGGAACGGAGACCGGAACGGAGGACGAGAGGGGGAGCAGAACGAGGACGAGCGGCAGCGCGAGGTAGCCGAACCGCCCGGCGGGTGCCAGCAGGAAGGCCGCGGTCAGCCCGAGGGCCAGCCGGTGCGCCGCCGCGGCCGCGGTGCGGGGCGGTCGGAGGAGCAGGGACGCCCCGACGGCGAGCCCGGCGAGCAGCAGCAGGCAGACGGCGGCGTACCAGCCGGGCGGGCCGAGATCGGCGAGCAGCCGTCCGGGCAGCGGGCTGGCGGCCGGGGTGGGCAGCCGGCCGCGCCCGGTGGGGAAGGCGAAGACCTGCTCCGCCAGCGGCCCGGGCGCGCGCAGCGCCACCGGGAGTACGGCCACCGCCGCCGCGCCCACCGTGACGGCCGCCCCGCGCAGCGCCGCGCGCCGTCCGGCCGTGGCCGCCAGCAGGGCGGTCACCACGGCGAGTGCGGGCCAGGCCGTCCACTTCAGCGAGCAGGCGGCGGCCAGCGCCAACCCGGCCGCCACCGGCCGCCGTTCGGCGGCGCGGACCAGGGCGAGCCAGCAGAGGCCGATGAGCGGCAGGTCGACTCCGCTGACGCAGAGCGGCAGCGCGACCACCGGCGAGACGGTGAGCGCGGCGGCGCCGAGCCGGCGCCCGGCGGGCACCGTCCGCAGCACGCAGACCAGGAACACCGCCGCACACCAGAGCCGGGCGTCACCCAGCGGTGACCCGCCCAGCGGCGTGTTGCCCAGCAGCGCCTGGGGCAGGCCCAGCAGGGCCATGCCGGGGAGGTACGGGGTGTACTGGGCGACGGACGCCGGCTCGGCCAGGTACGGCGTGCCGGTGTGCAGCAGCAGCGACCCGGAGCGCTCGATCACCCCGACCTCGCTCTGCCCCCGCCCGTCCAGCACCAGCACGAGCAGCGGCACCAGCACCGCCCCGACGGCGGCGAGCGCCACCGACACCTCACGCCCGCGCCGCCGTACCAGCGCCACGGCGAGTGCCGCCGACAGGTACCCGCAGGCCGCGAAGGTCCCCCAACTCCGGTGCGGCCCGAGCCCGGACAGCACCGGAAACGCCCCCGCCCACCCGGCCGCGACCAGCCACCCGCCGCACCACCACCACGCCCGTTTCGTCACCCCTTCATTGCATCGCCGCAGCTCGGCGGGGTCATCACGGCCAGGTCGAGTCCTGTGGTCGGGTTTCCCCCACCTCCGCCAGGACGGCCGCGGCCGTGGCCACGGTGGCGGTGGCGGTGGCGGTGGCGAGGGCCGGGGAGGGCCGCGGAGGGGCCTCGGGGCGCGGCGGGGACGGGCCCGCTCCTCGCGCTGACGTTCGGTGGCCGGTGGATTACTGATCGTCCCCGGCCCACCGCTATCCTCGCCCTGTGGTGAGGTCGTGGGATGCGGCGGTGGAGCGGGCACAGGACCGGCTGGCGGCGGGGCCGCGGCTGCGGGCGGCCGGTCCGGGGGAGGAACGGCGGTTCGCCCTCTGGGACTTGGCGTCCCTGGTGGAGGGCGAGCTGGGCGAGCTGGTGGACCCGGACGGGCTGGCGCCGTCGGCGGAGCGCGGGTGGCGGGAGCGGCTGGGGGAGAGCGGGCGGGACTGGCCGGGCGGGGAGCTGTACCGGCGGCGCTACTGGATCCGGGACGACGCGGGCGCGGTGGCGGGCACCGTCGCGGTGGACAACTGGACCAAGGGCCCGAGCCAGCTCGCCGTCTCCTCCCTCTACGTGACGCCGGCCGCGCGCGGCCGGGGCCTGGCTGCCGCCGCTCTGGACGAGGTGTACGCGGCGGCCACCGCCGAGGGCCTGCCGGGGTTCCGGCTGGAGGCGCACTGGACCTGGCAGCCGGCGGTCCGCTACTACCTGCGCCGGGGGCTGTGGGTGGTGGGCTGGAAGCATGCGCTGTCCTTCGCCCGGATGCCCCAGCTCCCCGTGCACCGGGTGCGGGAGGAGGACGGCCGGCTGCTCCTGCTGGTCGCCGACCGGCTGCGCGGCTGGGTGCCGATACTGGCCGCCGGGCAGGAGGGCCGCTGGCTGCGGCTGGACGAGACGGCGGACTACCGGGGCTGCGACGGCTGGGTGCACGAGTACGCCCGCTCCACGCTGGCCCTGTGCCTGGCGCTGGCCGGCCGCCCGCTGGTGCGCGGCCCGCAGTGGTGGGCGGAGGCGTGGCGCTGGTCGGACGCGGGGGAGCCGGAGGGCCTGGCGTACCGGATCGAGGAGTTCGAGCGGGCGGCCCGGAAGGCGGGCCGGCCGATGGTGAGCCCGTACCGCCCGGCGTCGCCGCCGCAGTCCGAGCCGCCGCAGTCCGGACCGTCGCGCTCCGGACCGTCGCGCTCCGGGCCGCCGCGCTCCGGGCCGCCGCGCTCCGAATCGCCTCGGTCGGGGCCGCCTCGGTCGGGGCTGCCGGAGCAGGCTCCGTCGGCATTCCCGCAGCTGGCAGACTCGGGGGATGGCTGAGATCGAGATCGACGGCGCCCCTGCCGACCCGGCGCGGCTGGCCGCGCTGGGGCTGCTCAACTACGGGCACTTCACCACCCTGCGGGCGGAGGAGGGCCGGGTGCGCGGTCTGGCGCTGCACCTGGACCGGCTGGTCCGGGACTGCCGGGTGCTGTTCGGCGCCGAGCTGGACCGGGCGGCGGTGCGGGAGCGGATCGGCGCGGTGCTGCCCGCCGACGGCGCGCCGGTGACCGTCCGGGTCACCGTGTACGACCCGGAGCTCGGCCTGGAGCGCCCCGCGGCCCCGGCCGCACCCGCCCTGCTGGTGACCACCCGCCCGGCCACGGCGGCCGCGCCCGCCCCGCTGCGGGTCCGCACCGCGGCGTACCGGCGGGAGCTGCCGGAGGTGAAGCACGTCGGCCTGTTCGGTTTGGTGCACCACCGCCGCCTGGCCCAACTGGCGGGCTTCGACGACGTGTTGCTGGTCGACGAGGACGGCCTGGTGGTCGAGGGCGCGACCTGGAACGTGGGTTTCCTGGCCGAGGAGAAGCTGGTCTGGCCGCAGGGGCCGAGCCTGCCGGGCGTGACCGAGGCCCTGCTGTCCGGCGCCTACCGGGGTCCGCAGTCCCGCGAGCCGCTGGCCGCCGGCGGGCTGGACCGCTTCACCGCCGCCTTCGCGGTGAACGCGGGTGTCGGGGTGTGTCCGCTGGCGGCCGTGGACGGCACCGCCTTCGACCCCGCCCACCCGGTGCTCGCCGAGCTGCGCGCCGTCTACCTGGGGGTTCCCGCCGAACCGGTGGGGGGATAACCCCACCTCCGGTCCGCCGGTGGCCTGCATGGTTCGCGGAGTCCGTCCTCCCTAGGTTGGAGCACGTTGACGACGAGCGACGCTACGACGCGGAACCGAAGGAAGGCCCACCCATGGCACGCCGCCAAGACCGCCGCAGGACCGACGAGTTCGGGACGGACCAGTACGGCACCGATGGGTACGCCCCCGCCGCCCACGCCGCCCCCGCCGCCCCCGTGTACGGCACCCCCGTGTACGGCACCCCCTACGGCACCGCCCCGCAGGCGGCCCCCGCGATCGAGCTGCGCGGGGTGAGCCGCACCTACGGGCGCGGCGAGGCGACGGTGCAGGCGCTGCGCGGGATCGACCTGGCGCTGGCCCACGGCAGCTTCACCGCGGTGATGGGCCCGTCCGGCTCCGGCAAGTCCACCTTCCTCCAGTGCGCGGCGGGCCTGGACCGCCCGGACTCCGGGCAGGTCCGGCTCGGCGGCGAGGACATCACCGCGCTGAGCGAGAACCGGCTCACCAAGCTGCGCCGCAGCCGGATCGGCTTCGTCTTCCAGTCCTTCAACCTGCTGCCCTCGCTGACCGTCGAGCAGAACGTGCTGCTCCCGCAGCGGCTCGCCGGGGAGCGCCAGGACCGCGCCCGGGCGCGGGAGCTGCTGGGCCGGGTGGGTCTCGGCGAGCACGCCCGGCGCCGGCCCGGCCAGCTCTCCGGCGGCCAGCAGCAGCGGGTGGCGATCGCCCGCGCGCTGATCACCCGCCCGGACGTGGTGTTCGCCGACGAGCCGACCGGCGCCCTGGACACCCGGACCGCGCACGAGGTGCTCGCCCTGCTGCGCCAGGCCGTGGACTCGCTCGGCGCGACCGTGGTGATGGTGACCCACGACCCGGTGGCCGCCTCCTTCGCCGACCGGGTGCTGTTCCTGGCCGGCGGCGACATCGTGGACGACCTGCCGCACCCGAGCCCGCAGACCGTCGCGGACCGGATGGTCGCGCTGACCGCCCGCCCGGTGGGAGCGGCGGCATGACCAACGGACTCGCGCGCTCCTCGGTGCGCTTTCGGCCCGCGTCCTTCGCGGGCACCCTGGTCGCCCTGCTGCTGGGCGCCGTCGTAGTGGTGGCCTGCGGCGTGCTGCTGCAGACCGGTCTGACCGCGAGCCTGAAGCCCGCCCGGTACGCGAACACCCCGGTGGTGGTCGCGGCCGAGCAGGCGGTGAAGATCCAGAAGAAGGTCGGCGAGGGCACCGAGACCTCGGAGCAGGCCACCCCGGAGCGGGCCCGGACGGACGCCGCGATGGTCGGCCGGCTGGCCGCGCTGCCCGGGGTCGCGGCCGCCCGCCCGGACACCGCCTTCCCGTTGCCCGCCACCGGCCCGGCGCCGGCCCTGACCGGCCGGGGCTTCGCCGCGCTCGGCATCGCCGGGCCGGGCGACACCCTGGTCGAGGGCCGCGCGCCCGGCGCGAACGAGGTGGTGCTGGACGCCGACACGGCGCGCGCCGCCCACCTCGCCCCCGGCGCGCGCCTCACGCTCACCGCGCCCGGCGGCACCGCGGACTACCGGGTCTCCGGCCTGGCCGCCGCCCAGCAGGCCGGGCCCACCGCCTGGTTCGCCGACGCCACCGCCGACCGCCTCTCCGGCCACCCCGGCCGGATCGACGCCGTCGCCGTCCAGTCCCGCGCGGGCGTGAGCACCGCCGCGCTCGCCGCACAGGTCCGCCAGGCCGTCGGCGGCGACGCCAGGACCTTCACCGGCGACGACCGGGGCGCCGTCGAGCACCCCGCCCTCGGCGGCGCCCGCAGTCTGCTGATGGCTCTCGGCGGCACCTTCGGCGGCTACGCCACCATGACCGCGGTCTTCGTGGTGATGAGCACCGTCGCCCTCGCCACCGGCCAGCGCGCCCGCGAGTTCGCCCTGCTGCGCGCCGTCGGCGCCACCCCGCGCCAGATCCGCCGCACCATCGCCGCCGAGGCGATGCTGGTCGCGCCGCTCGCCGCGGCGCTCGGCATCCTGCCCGGACTCGCCCTCGCCCGCTGGTGGTTCGGCCAGCTGGTCGAGCGCGGCGCCGTCCCCGCGGACGTCCGCCTGGACGTCGGCCCGCTGCCGATGCTCGTCGCCGTCCTCGCCTGCACCCTCGCCGCGCTGACCGCGGGCTTCCTGGCCTCCCGCAGGCCGTCCCGGATGCGGGCCGCCCAGGCGCTCGGCGAGGCCTCCGTCGAACCGCCCCGCCCGGGCCGGGTGCGCACCGTCCTCGGGCTGGTCTTCGCCGCCGGCGGCGCCGCGGCCGCCGCCGTCGCCAACTCCCTGGACGGCGCCCAGGCCGCCCAGACCGCGCTCGGCGTGGTGATGTGCCTGATGATGGCCGTCGCCCTGCTCGGCCCCTGGCTGGCCCGGGCCGCCGCCGTGATCCTCGGCGCCCCGCTGCGGGCCGGCGGCGCCCCCGGCTCGCTGGCCGCCGACAACACCCGTGCCAACGCCCGCCGGCTGGCCTCCGCGATCACCCCGATCGTCCTGGTCACCGCCTTCTGCGGCACCCTGCTGATCCTGCAGAGCACCGTGCGCCACACCGCCGGCGAGAACGTCCGGGCCGGCGTCACCGCCGACCACGTGGTCGGCGCCACCGGCCCCGGCCTGCCCGCCGGGACGGCCGAGCGGGCGGCCCGGGTGCCCGGCGTGGACACCGCCGTCGGCGTGCTGCGCACCGGCGTCGTCTACGAGACCGGCGGCCAGCTGGGCTCCGCCCCCGTGCTCGGCGTCGACGGCGACCCGGCGCGGCTGCCGAAGGTGCTCGACCTGGGCGTGCGCAGCGGTACGCTCGCCGACCTCGGCCGCGCCCCCGACACCATCGCGCTGAGCGCCACCCTGGCCGACGCGCTCGGCGCCGGGGTCGGCGACCGGGTCCCGCTCCGGCTCGGCGACGGCACCGCCGTCCGGCCCGCCGTGGTCGCGGTGTACGACCGCGGGCTCGGCGTCGGCCAGGCGCTGCTGCCCCGGGCCGCGGTGGCCGCGCACGTCACCGCCGGGTACGACAGCCAGGTGCTGGTCGCCGACGCGCCGGGTGCCGACCCCGCGGCGGTGGCCGCCGGGCTGGGCGCGCTGGACGGGGCCGCGGTGACCGACCGGGCCGGGTTCGTCGCCCAGTCCGACAAGGACCTGGAGCTCAGTGGCTGGGCCAACACCGTGATGGCCGTCGTGCTCGGCGGGTTCGCCGCCGTCAGCGCCGCCAACACCCTGGTGATGACGGTGCTGGACCGGCGCCGCGAGGTCGCGCTGCTGCGCCTGGCCGGCACCACCCGGCGCCAGGTGCGCGGCATGATGCGCTGGGAGGCGCTGCTGGTGGCCTCGACCGGGCTGGCGGTCGGCGCGGCCATCGCCGGGATCACCCTGGTGCCGGTCGCCCGGGGCGTGGCGGGCTCCGCCCCGTACGTGCCGCCGATGCTCGCCCTGCCGCTGGCCGCCGGAGCCGTGCTGCTCTGCCTCGCGGCGACCGGGATGCCGGTCCGGGCGCTGCTGCGGACCCGGCCGGCGGCGCTGGGCGCGGTGCGCCAGTAACGGGGCCGGGGCGGGCCGTGGGGGAAGGGGGTGCACTTGAGGACGACTCAAGGGCATCCCCTTCCTTCGGGTGAGAACGACGGCCCGAGCGGGGGGTTCATGGGAACCGCATGACCGTCCAATGACCTTGACAAGAGCTGATCGTGATGTCGTATCGGCTACGCTCGCGCCCGCCCCGCCAGACCGTCGACGCAGAGAGTAGCCCGACATGAGCAGTCCTCCCGCGGCCCCCGCGCCCCGCTGGCCGCTGATCCTGCTGCGCGCCTCCACCACCCTGCTGGCCCTGCTGTCACTGCTCCAGGTCATGCTGGCCGGCAGCTTCCTGAACGGCACCTACGACTCCCTGAAGGACCACGAGGGCAACGCGATGATGCTGGCCACCGTGGTGGTGATCCAGCTCGCGGTGGCCGTCGCCGTCCGGTGGCCCGGCCGGGGCCCGCTCTGGCCGCTGTGGACCACCCTCCTGCTCACCGTCGCCGTCGTCGGCCAGATCACGGCCGGCTACGCCCGGGCGCTCGGTGTGCACGTCACGCTCGGCGTCCTGCTGGTCAGCGGCGTGCTGTTCGGCCTGGTCGGCGCCTGGCGGCTGCCGCTGCCCGCCAGGCACGCCCCGGCCGTCGGCGGTCCCGACGGCACCGGACGGCTGCCGCGCCCCGGCGGACCGGTGGAGGTGTCCCGGTGAACCGGCGCCGGTTCCTGGGCGTCGGCGCCTCCGTCCTCGGCGCGGGCGCCCTGGCCGCCGTCGCCGTCCCCTCCGCCGCCCGGCTGCTCGCCGAGGGCCGCCCCGGGCAACTGCTGAGCAGCGAACTCGACCTGCCGGAGGCCTTCCGGGTCGCGCTGCCGGTGCCGCCCGTGCTGCAGCCGGTGCGCAGCGACGCGACGAGCGACTACTACGAGATCACCCAGCAGGTCGCCCGGCTGGAGATCCTGCCCGGGGTACGGACCGAGGCCTGGACGTACGGGGGCGGCTTTCCCGGGCCGACCGTGGTCACCCGCGCCGGGCGGGCGGCGGTGGTCAAGCACCGCAACGAGCTGCCGGTGCCCTCGGTGACCCACCTGCACGGCGGACACACCCCGGCGGACAGCGACGGCTACCCGGTCGACCTGCTGCTGCCGGTCGGGTCCTCGGCGGACGCCACGTCCGGCACGTCCGGCACGTCCGGCATGGCGGGCATGGCGGGCATGGCGGGCATGTCCGGGACGGACCACCCGGCGGCCCGCACCGCCGTCGGCGAGCGCGCGTACACCTATCCCGGCAAGCAGCGCGCCGCCACCCTCTGGTACCACGACCACCGGATGGGCTTCACCGGCCCCGGCGTCTGGCGCGGACTGGCCGGCTTCCACCTCGTGCACGACGACGAGGAGGCCGCGCTGCCGCTGCCGCGCGGCGAACGGGACCTGCCGCTGATGATCGCCGACCGCTCCTTCGCCGCCGACGGCTCCTTCCGCTACCCCGCCGTCGACCCCGAGCTCGCCGAGCCGGGCGTCACCGACGCCTACGCCAACGGCGTGCTCGGCGACGTCATCCTGGTCAACGGCGCGCCCTGGCCCCGGCTGGACGTCGACCGGGCGCACTACCGGCTGCGGCTGCTCAACGCCTCCAACGCCCGGCTCTACCGGCTCGAACTCGACCCGCAGCCCGAGGGCGGCGGCGCCCTGGTCCAGATCGGCTCCGACGGCGGCCTGCTCGCCGCCCCGGTCCGGCACGACGGCATCGAGATCGCCCCCGCCGAACGCTTCGACGTCGTGGTCGACTTCTCCCGCTACGCGCCCGGCACCCGGGTCCGGCTGGTCAACCGCTTCGGCAGCGGCCGGACGGCCGAGGTGATGTGCTTCGACGTCACCGCGAAGCAGCCTGCCGACGACGCGACGGTGCCCGACCGGCTCGCCACCGTCGAGGCCCTGGACGCCTCCGCGGCCGTCACCACCCGCGACTTCACCTTCCGGCGCAGCCGCGGCGACGGCTGGACCGTCAACGGCCGCCCGTACACCCCCGGCCGGAGCATCGCCACGCCCGCCCTCGGCGCGGTCGAGCTCTGGCGCTTCTCCACCGACCTGCACCACCCGGTGCACGTCCACCTGGACCACTTCCAGGTGATCGGCCGCAACGGCGCGGACCCGGGCCCGTACGACGCGGGGTGGAAGGACACCGTGGACCTGCGTCCGGCCGAGGCGGTGGAGGTGCTCGTGCGCTTCACCGACTACGCGGGGGCGTACATGCTGCACTGCCACAACCTGGAGCACGAGGACATGGCGATGATGGCGGACTTCACGGTGCGCTGAGGAGCGGGCCACCCGGACGGCGCAGTGCCGGGGGGGCGTGCGCTGCGCCCTCCGGCACTCCTGCCCTAGCGTCGCGGGAAGAGGACCCGCCGACGGACGGAGCCGCCGCCATGACCACCCCCGCCGAACGCCGCCGCCGCGGCCGGGCCGCCCGGGAGCGGATCTCCCGCTCCGCCCACGGCCGGTGGATCCCCGCCGCCGACCGGCCCGACCCGCTCGACGTGCTGGAACGGCAGTGCGAGGACCGGATCACCCGGCTGCTGCCGATCCGCCGCGGCCGGATGGCGGCGAGCCCCTTCGCCTACCTGCGCGGCGCCGCCGCCGTCCTGGCGGCCGACCTCGGCGCCCTCCCCGAGACCGGCCTCACCGTCCAGCTCTGCGGCGACGCCCACCTGTTGAACTTCGGCCTGTACGCCTCACCGGAACGCGCACTGCTCTTCGACGTCAACGACTTCGACGAGACCCACCCCGGCCCCTTCGAATGGGACGTCAAACGGCTCGCCGCCAGCGTCGCCGTCGCCGCCCGCGACAACGGCCAGGACGAGCAGCGGGCGCGCCGGGCCGCGCTCACCGCCGTCCAGGGGTACGCGGACGCCATGCGGCGACTGGCCGGGAAGGGCGAACTCGACGTCTGGTACGCCCGGGTGGACACCGCCGACCTCCCGGCACTGCTGGGCAAGCCGGGACAGCGTAAGCAACTGGAGTCCGGCCTCGCCCACGCCCGCAGCCGCACCAGCCTGCAGGCCTTCGGCAAACTCACCGAGGAACGGGACGGGCGGCGCCGGATCATCAGCGCACCGCCGCTGATCGAACCACTGAAACGGACCGAACTGCGCGCCGTCGGCCAGGTGTTCAGCGACTACCGGTCGACCCTCCCGGAGTCCCGCCGGGTGCTGCTGGACCGCTTCCGCTTCGTCGACGCGGCGACCAAGGTGGTCGGCGTGGGCAGCGTCGGCACCCGGTGCTACATCCTGCTGCTGGAGGGCGGGAACGGGCGCGACCCGCTGTTCCTCCAGCTCAAGGAGGCCGGCCGGTCGGTGCTGGAGGACCACCTGCCGCCGCTGCGGGTGGACGCCGAGGTCGCCGTCCACCACGGCGGCCGCCGGGTCGTCACCGGGCAGCACCTGATGCAGGCCGCCAGCGACATCTTCCTCGGCTGGACCACCGGCCCCGCCGGGCGCCACTACTACGGCCGCCAACTGCGCGACATGAAGGGCTCGACGGAGATCGCCGACCTCACCCCCTCCGGCCTGCGCGCCTACGCCGAGCTCTGCGGCCGCACCCTCGCCCGCGCCCACGCCCGCACCGGCGACCGCCTCGCCATCGCCGGCTACCTCGGCAGCGCGGACACTTTCGCCGAGGCCGTCGCCGACTTCGCGCTGCGCTACGCGGACCGGACGGTGGCCGACCACGGCGAGCTGGTCGCGGCGATCGCCGCCGGGCGGGTGGCGGCGACCCCGGGGGTGTGAACCGAGGCCGGGGGCGGCCCGGCTCAGCCGAGCCGCGGTCGCACCGCCGCGACCAGCAGCGCGGCGGCGACCAGCAGGCCGCCCGCGTAGAACGGGCCGAGCTCGCCGGCCGCCGTGCCGAGGGAGGAGGCGGCCAGCAGCGGGCCGGCGGTGGCGCCGAGGTTGAGGGCGGCGGTCGCACAGGCGCCGGCCAGGGAGGGGGCCCCGGCCGCCTCGTACAGCACCCGGGTGATCAGCGTGCCGCCGACCGCGAAGGACAGCGCGCCCAGCAGGAACACCAGCGGCAGCAGCGCGTCCGGCGCGTCCGCCAGAACGGCGAGCGCCGGCCAGCCCGCCAGCAGCAGCGGGCCGCCGACCGCGAGGACCGGACCGGGACGCCGGTCCGCGAGCCGCCCCGCGACGGTGACCCCGGCGAACGAGCCGGCGCCGAACAGGACCAGCGCGACCGGCACCCACAGTTCGCCCAACCCGGCGGGTCCGGTCACCACGGGGGCGAGGAAGGTGAAGGCGCCGAAGGTCGCCGCGTTCACCAGCGCGGCGAGCAGCATCGCGCGGAGCAGCCGGGGGCTACGCAGCTCGGCGAGCTCCGCGCGCAGCGCCGGGGCGGCGGAGAGGGTGCGGTCGGCCGAACCGGCTTGGGGTGACAGGCCTTTGGCGATGCCGACGGCGGCCGGCAGGCAGAGCAGCGTGACGGCCCAGAACGCGGCACGCCACCCGAACGCCGCGCCCAGCACCGCCCCGCCCGGGACACCGGCCACCGTCGCGACCGTCGTCCCCGAGAGCAGCACGGCGAGCGCCCGCCCCTTGCGGTCCGCCGGGACCAGCGCGGCAGCGGTGGTCAGCGCCACGGCCAGGAACCCGGCATTGGCGAGCGCGGCCACCACCCGGGTGGCCAACAGCAGCGGGAAGCTCGCGGTGAGCGCCCCGACGGCGTGCGCCGCCGCGAACGTCAGCACGAACCCGAGCAGGCTGCCGCGCCCCGGCCGGTCGCGGACGAGAACGGCCATGAGCGGCGCACCGACCGCCATCCCGACCGCGAAGGCCGAGGTGAGCCCGCCGGCCGTCCCGACGGGGACGCCGAGGTCGGCGGCGAGGCCGGGCAGCAGCCCGGCGAGCATGAACTCCGAAGTGCCCATGGCGAACACGGCCAGGGCGAGCAGATAGAGCGGAAAGGGCATCGAGAGGCTCCGAAGCGGGGCGATGGGAACGAGAAGGACGGACGTCTCGTCACCGCACGCTCAACCCCCGGGCGGCGCGGACGTGGCGCTCGCTCGGACCTCGGTGGTTCAGTGCTTCCGGGTTTCAGGGGGCTGACGGCGCGTGACCGAAAGCCCCCACCCTGGATGCCTCAGGGCTCGACATGCCCGGCACGCTACCCGACCCTCCGCCGTCGGAGCACCCGGTTTTCCAGGTGGACGGGCCCGGTCCGCGGTCGTCCGCCTGCGCCGGGATCGTCACGCCGTCCAAGGTGCCCCGCAAGGGGGTTCGATGAATCGTGTGAGAATCGGCGGGGTCCTGGCCGCGACGGCCCTGTTGCCGCTGGCCGTGGGTGCGGTGGGGCGGTTGGAGTCCCGCAGTGGCGGACGGGCCGTGGTGGCCGACGCCCTGAACCGGCCGGTGCTGCTGGTCGGCGCGGCCGCCGTCCTGCTCCTGGCCGCGCGCCTGGTCCGCGGCCGTCGGGACACGGTCGGCGGGGTGGCGACGGCGGTCGGGGTCCTCGGGCTGCTGTCCGCGGTGGGCGCGTCCGTCCTCGGCTCGTTCCAGGAGCCGGTCCGCTCGGACATCCGCACGAGCTCCCCGGGCCGGACGGACCACGTCCTGACCGTGGTCGACCGCGGCTACTCGGAGCAGGAGAGCAACACCTTCCACATCGCACTGGAGACCGGCACCGGCCTCTCGGCCCGCCGCTGGCACGTCCTCACCGTCGACCCGGGCTCCGGCGAACCGACCCTCACCGAGAGCGTCGGCGAGCTGAAGTCCCTCGTCCAGAGGGCCTGAGCCCGGACGACGGGGGCGTTCGCCGCCGAGGAGCCGGTGCTGCGGGTGCTGTGCCCGTGGCAGTCCCTGCCGCGTGCTGCTGGAGACGGCGGCCGTGGCGGCGGCCGTGGCCTTCGTGGCCGGCCGGGTGCGGGCGCACCGGGTCTGAACTGCGGGATCGTCCGCGGGGATTGTCAGTGGCGTGTGCAAGGGTGACGTCATGCTGGCGATCGCGGTGCAGACGAACGAGACGCGGCACCTGAGGGTGTCCGCGGACGAACTGGCGGGGATGGTCCGGCGCATCGGTGCGCCGGACGACCGCTTCCTCGTCGTGGAGCGGATACCGGACCTGCCGGACGTGTACGTGCAGGTGTGGCACGCCGACGGCGAGGAGTACACGCTGGAGCACCGGGACGGTTCCGCCGAGCGGCACTTCGAGGTGCGGCTGGACGGGCCCGAGCCGGTGGTCGAGGCGATGACGGGCTGGGCGCGCGGTGCGGCGGGCTGGGACGAGGGCCTGGACTGGCGGCCGCTCGACCTGGGCCCGGCGCCGGAGCCGGTGCCGCCGATAGACCTGGAGGCGGGCGAGCGGAGGGAGTTGGAGGAGCGGTTGCGGCTGACGCTGGCCTGCGGCTACACCGACCGTGCCGGGCTCGCCGAACAGGCCGAGGAGCACCTGGTCGCGCGCGACCGCCGCCCGCTCTCGCGCCCGCAGGCCGAGCAACTCGCCGACCGGCTCTGGCTGGAGCGGGTCGGCGAGCAGAGCGGCTGGATCGGCGAGACGGATCCGGAGCGCCTGACCAGGGCCTTCGCCGCCCTGGAGGCGGGCGGCCTCACGGCCCGGGAGGACTTCGGCTGCTGCCGCTCCTGTGCCGACGCCGAGATCGCCGAGGCCGGCGCCCCCGAAGCGCGCGGCTTCGTCTACTTCCACGCCCAGTGCACCGAGTCCGCCGCCGCCGGCCACGGCCTGTCCCTGCTGTACGGCGGCTTCGACGGTTCCCGGGCGACCACCGTCGCGGTCGGGAAGGAGGTGGTCGCCGCCCTGGCGGAGGCCGGCCTGCCGACGGTCTGGAACGGCGACCCGTCCCACGCGATCGAGATACGCCCGCTGCTGTGGCGCCGCCGCCTGGGCGCGTGAGACCGGGGGGCGGCAGCCGGCGGGTGGTCAGGTGCGCCGGCGGGTCCAGCGCCAGTAGTTGGTGAGGCCGAGGCCGGCGCCGAGGAGGACGGCGCCGACGGGGATGAGGGGGAGCCACAGGGTGGCGACGGCCGCGTACTCGACGACCGCCCTCCCGCCGGTGACCGGTGACTGATGCCGCGGTCCGGCCCGTGGGACCGGACCGCGGCATCAGCCTGTCACGGCACCAGCACCCGCAGGGCGTCCTTGGCGACCGCGACGTCCACCGGGAGCGGGGCGATGAACTCCCCGTCGGCGTAGGCGGTGATGCCGGGGGACTCGATCCGCAGGGACTCGGTGCGCAGCGTGGTGACCTCCGGGTAGGTGACGTGGGTGCCCTTGAAGAGGGTCGGGAAGAAGCGGGCGATGCGCAGCCGGGGCATGGCGTCGACGAGGGTGAGGTCGAGCAGCCCGTCGTCGGGGAGGGCGGCGGGGCACATCAGCATGCCGCCGCCGTAGCTGCGGGTGTTGCCGACGGCGGCCAGGGTGAGGTCGCGCTCGATGACGGTGCCGTCGGCGAGGGTGATGCGGAACGGCAGCGGGCGCAGGTTGGCGAACTCGGCGAGGATGGCGAGGTTGTAGCGCATCCGGCCGCGCGGCCAGCGCAGCCGGTTGGCGCGGTCGCTGACCAGGGAGTCGAAGCCGGTGGCGAGGACGGAGCCGTACCAGCGGACGGCGCCGTCCGGGCCGGTGATCCGGCCGAGGTCGATGCCGCGGGTGCGTCCGGCGGCGATGACGTCGGCGGCGGCTTCGGGGGCACCGAGCGGCAGGCCGTACTCGCGGGCGTGGTCGTTGCCGGTGCCGGCGGGTATCACGCCGAGCGGGACGGGGGTGCCGGCCAGGGCCTGGAGGGCGAGGTTGATCATGCCGTCGCCGCCGACGACGGCCACCGCGTCCACCCCGCCGGCCACCGCCTCGCGGGCGAGGCGGACGGCGTCCTCGGGGGAGCGCCCGGCGTGCGGTTCGACCTGGACGCCGAGGGCCCGCAGCCGGGCGGTGGCCCGGTGGGCGGCGGGTTCGGCATGGCCGGCGCCCGCCGCCGGGTTGGTGAGAACGGCGACCCTGCGGACGGTTCTCACCTCGTTCACGGGATCAACTTGCCCGGGTTGAGGATGCCCGCCGGGTCGAGTTCGGCCTTGACGGCGCGCAGGATGCGCACGCCGAGGTCGCCGATCTCCTCGGTCATCCAGGGCCGGTGGTCGGCGCCGACGGCGTGGTGGTGGCTGATGGTGCCGCCGGCGCCGAGGATGGCGTCCCCGGCGGCGCGCTTGGCGGCGCCCCAGCGGGTGAGCGGCTCCTCGCCGAGGGCGGCGACGACGGTGAAGTAGAGCGAGGCACCGGTCGGGTAGACGTGCGAGACGTGGCAGAGCACGAGGGAGCCGGGCAGGGCGCCGGTGAGCGCCTCGGTGACGGCGGTGCGCAGGGCCGGCAGGCGGCTCCAGCTCGTCGCGGTCTCCAGGGTCTCGCACAGCGCGCCCGCGCTGAGCAGCGAGTCGCGCAGGTAGGGGGCGTTGAACCGGCCGTGCTCCCAGGCCCGGGCGGGGACCTCGCCGAGCGAGGTGCCGCCGGTGGCGAGCAGGGTGTCGCGGGTGAGCTGCAGGCGGGCGGCGACCTGGGCGGCGGTGCCCTCGAAGACGGTGACGGCCAGGCAGCCGGTGACCGCCGGGGCACCGCCGATCTGCTCGGTCATCGCCAGGTTGATCATGGTCTCGGCCTCGTCGGAGAGCCGGATCACGGTCGGGCCGGTGCCCTGCTGCTCGACGGCGCGCAGCGCGGCGGTGCCGGTGGCGAAGTCGGGGAAGCTCCACGCCTCGTACGCCTTGACGGCGGGCAGCGGGTGGACGCGCAGCCGGACGGCGGTGATCACGCCGAGGGTGCCTTCGGAGCCGAGGAAGAGCTGGCGCAGGTCGGGGCCGGCGGCGGAGGCGGGGGCGCGGCCGAGGTCGAGGATCCCGGCGGGGGTGACGACGCGCAGTCCGCGCACCATCTCGTCGAAGCGTCCGTACCCGGCGGAGTCCTGGCCGGAGGAGCGGGTGGCCGCGAAGCCGCCGATGGTCGCGTAGCGGAAGCTCTGCGGGTAGTGGCCGAGTTCCCAGCCGCGTTCGGCGAGCAGTGCCTCCGCGGCCGGGCCGGTGAGGCCGGCGCCGAGGACGGCTTCGCCGGAGGTCTCGTCGAGGTCGAGCAGCTGGTCGAAGCGGCGCAGGTCGAGGGAGACGACGGCGTCGAAGGCTCCGCGCTCGGGGTCGAGGCCGCCGACCACGCTGGTGCCGCCGCCGAACGGGACGACGGCGATGCGTCGTTCGGCGCACACCGCGAGGACGGCGGCGACCTCCTGCTCGCTGCCGGGCAGCACGACGGCGTCGGGGGCGTCCTGTGCCTCGCGGCTGCGGCGGCGCAGCAGGTCGGGGGTGGACTTGCCGCCGGCGCGCGGCAGCCGGTCGGCGTCGGCGGCGCTGACGTGGGCCTCGCCGACGGCGGCGGCGAGCGCCTTGAGGTCCTCGGCGGAGATCCGGGACGGGCGCAGGACGACCTCGTCGGCGCCGGGCCCGGGGGCGGCGTCGCCGGTGACGCCGAGGGCGGCGGCGAGCAGTCCCTTGATGTCGGCGGACAGTTCCTTGGCGAGGGCCGGGTCGCCCCAGGCGTCCCACTTCATCGGGGGGAGCGGAAGTGCGGCGCCGGCCGGTCCCGCTTGCGTCTCAGGTGCCATGCGTTACAGTTTCACACATCATGTCAAGTAGTAACGCTGAGCCTCAGACGCCGCCCCCGACCCCCGGGGAGCGCAGCACCGACGACGCGATCCTGGACGCCGCCGCCGACCTGATCGTCCATCTCGGCGTGCGCCGGACCCAGTTGTCCGAGATCGCCCGCCGCGCCGGGGTCAGCCGCCCGACCGTCTACCGCCGCTGGCCGGACGTCCGGGCGGTGATCGGCGCGCTGCTCACCCGGGAGATCCTGACCACCCTGGAGGGCGCCGGGCTGGACGTCCACGACCGGGAGACCCTCGTCGAGCGGGTCGTGGAGATCGCCGTCCGGCTGCGCGACCACCCGGTGCTCGGCGCGCTGCTGCACTCCGACGACTCCGACCTGCTGCTCCAGTACGTCGTCGAGCGGCTCGGCGCCAGCCAGCGCGGCCTGCTGGAGGCGCTGCGCGCCGGCATCGAACACGGCCAGGCGCACGGCTCGATCCGGGCCGGCGAGCCGCTCGAACTGGCCGCCATGGTCCTGCTGATCGCCCAGTCCACCGTCCAGTCGCACCGCATGGTCGCCTCCCTGCTGCCCGAGGCGGCCTGGCGGCGCGAACTGGCCAGAGCACTGAACGGATACCTCGCGCCATGACCCCCACCGCAGGCCCGCACGCGGGCCCGTACGCGGGCACCGGCCGGCTCGACGCCGCCCGCCGCACGCTGGAACTCCAAGCGCTCGGCGACGACCCCCGGATCGACCTCCTGGTCGTCGGAGGCGGCGTCACCGGCGCCGGAGTGGCCCTGGACGCGGCCTCGCGCGGCCTGCGCACGGTGCTCGTCGAGGCCCGCGACCTCGCCTTCGGAACGAGCCGCTGGAGCTCCAAGCTGGTGCACGGCGGCCTGCGCTACCTCGCCTCCGGGCAGATCAAGGTGGCCCGGGAGAGCGCCGTCGAGCGCGGCGTGCTGATGACCCGCACCGCCCCGCACCTGATCCGGGCGCTGCCCCAACTGGTGCCGCTGCTCCCCGACCTGCTGCGCCCGGGCCAGGCCGCGCTGATCCGCACGGGCTTCCACGCCGGGGACGCGCTGCGCCTGACGGCCGGCACCCCGGGCGCGCTGCTGCCCCGGGTGCGCCGGATCGACGCCGACCGGACCCGCCGGCTGGTGCCGGGTGTGCGGACGGACGGGCTGCGCGGCTCGCTGGTCGCCCACGACGGCCAACTGGTGGACGACGCCCGGCTGGTGGTCGCGCTGGCCCGGACCGCCGCGCAGTACGGGGCGACCGTGCTGACCAGGGTGCGCGCCGAGCAGGTCGACGGTACCTCGGCCCGGCTGGTCGACACCCTGACCGGGCGGGAGCTGGCCGTCCGGGCCGGCGCGGTGGTCAACGCCACCGGCGTCTGGGCGGGCGAGGTGGACACCTCGATCAAGCTCCGGCCCAGCCGGGGCACCCACCTGCTGGTGGACGCGGAGGCGCTCGGCCATCCGACCGCGGCCCTCACCGTGCCGGTGCCCGGCTCCACCAGCCGGTTCGTCTTCGCCCTGCCGCAGCAGCTCGGCCGGGTCGCGATCGGCCTGACCGACGAGGACGCCCCGGGTCCGATCCCGGACGAGCCGCAGCCCACCGAGGCCGAGCGCTCGTTCCTCCTGGACACCGTCAACGCCGCCCTCGCCACCGCCCTGACCGGCGCGGACGTGCGCGGCGCGTACGCCGGTCTGCGTCCGCTGATCGACACCGGGGACGGCAGCACCGCCGACATCTCCCGCGAGCACGCGGTACTGGAGAGCCCGTCCGGGGTGATCACCGTGGTCGGCGGCAAGCTCACCACCTACCGCCGGATGGCCGAGGACGCGGTGGACACCGCCGTCCGGCTGCGCGGCCTGCCCGCCCGCGCCTGCTGGACGGCCCGGCTGCCGCTGATCGGCGCCCCCGGTCACGGGGACAGCCGCCCGCTGCCGGCCGGCGCGGGGGCCGTCGGCGAGGTGCCCGCCTCGCTGCTCGCCCGCCACGGCGGCGCGGCCCACGAGGTGCTGGCGGCGGGGGAGTTGACGCCGATCGCGGAGGGTCTGGACGTGACCCGCGCCGAGATCGCCCACGCCGTCAGCCACGAGGGCGCGCTGGACGCGGCCGACGTGCTCGACCGCCGCACCAGGATCGGGCTGGTCGCGCAGGACGCGGACCGGGCCCGGAAGGCGGTCGAGGAGATCGTGGCGGAGTGCCTCGCGGAGGTTCAGGGGGGCTGACGCGTCGGGTGCTCGGCGTATCGGCGGTCGGTGCGTCGGGCGGAGCAGGGGGCGCTCGGCGCGCCGGGCGATTCGCTCGGCGGCCGTCCGACCGGCGTGTCGGGCCGAGGTCCGGGGGAGTGTCAGGCCGCGGCCCGGGGGAAGGGGTCGAGGTCCGGCTCCACCCAGGTGGTCCGGGCCCGCTCGGTCGCGAGCGTCCCCGGACGGTAGTGGCGGGCGAGCAGGTCCTTGTCGAGCAGGTCCGGGTGCAGGGCGGCGAACTGCTCGAAGCCCGTCGCGTCGTCGTCCGCGTGGAGGGCCACCAGCTCGACCCAGGCCCGGGTCATGGTGACGTGGAACTTCTGCGGCGCGCCGGCCTTGGTGGCGGTGCGCAGGATGCCTTCGCCGATCAGGTCGAGGGCGGCGGTGGCGCCGTGGCGGCGTACGGCGAGCCAGGTGAGCCGGACGTGCTGGCGGTGGCCGAAGCGCTCGGCGTCGGCCATCACCTCGCGCAGCAGCTCATCGAAGGCGTCGGGGGTCGCGGGGGTGGTCATGCGCAGGCCTTCGTCGTCTGTGTGGGGGTCGTGGGGCGCGGCTCGTGGGCGTCCGGCTCGTGGAGGCGGCTCGTCCGGGCCGACCCTGGATCGTACGGTTTTCCGATATTCAGGGGCAAACCACCCGAACGGGGTGTTTCAGCGCGCCGTGCGCTCGGGCATCGGGTGCTCGGCGCCGGACAGCTCCAGGACGCAGGCGAGCGGGTGCTCGGCCCGGCCGGTGCGGTCGAGCCGGACCGCGAGCGGCTTCGGCGGCTCCTCGGCGACCTGGGCGGCGAGGGTCAGCGGGTAGACACCGTGCCCGTGGACGCGGTGGAAGGCGCACTCCTTGCCGTCGACCAGCAACTCGGTCTCGGTGATCCAGCCGGACCGGACGTTGACGGTCACCGAGTGCCCGCCCCGGTCGAGGTGGAAGCTGTACCGCTGGCGCATCGGGACCTCCGGCGACCGGGCCTGCGACGAGGGGAAACGGGGGGACGAGCCGACGAGGGGAAATCCACTGCCAGTCTAGGGCGGGAGGTCGTCAGGGTGCTCGGCATGCGGAGCACAGCGCGCTGCGGATCGAGACCGACGCCGTGCAGTGACGGCGTGTCTTTACGGCGTGCAGTGACGCCGTGCAGTGACGCCGTGCAATGACGCCGTGACCTGCGCTGCGGCGGCTCCCGCGCGCGGTTCCCGTGCGCGACCCGGAGAAAATCCCGGGGCGGGCCCGCCTCCAGACGGATTCTCGTGATCTCTACAGTGTTGTAGATTCGTCCACAGGGAGAGATCCGAGGAGGGCATTGTGGGAGTTTCGCTGGCCAAGGGCGGCAACGTCTCGCTCAGCAAGGAGGCGCCCGGTCTGAGCGCCGTGATCGTCGGTCTCGGCTGGGACGTGCGCACCACCACCGGGGCCGACTACGACCTGGACGCCAGCGCGCTGCTGTGCAACGCGCTGGGCAAGGTGGTCTCGGACCAGCACTTCGTCTTCTTCAACAACCTCCGCAGCCCCGATGGTTCGGTCGAGCACAGCGGCGACAACCTGACCGGCGGCGGGGACGGGGACGACGAGCAGATCAAGGTCGACCTGGACCGCGTCCCGGTCGACGTGGCCAAGGTGGTCTTCCCGGTGTCGATCTACGACGCCGACGCCCGGCTGCAGAACTTCGGCCAGGTGCGCAACGCGTTCATCCGGATCGTCAACCAGGCCAACGGCCTGGAGATCGCGCGCTACGACCTGACCGAGGACGCCTCGACCGAGACCGCGATGGTCTTCGGCGAGCTGTACCGCAACGGCGTGGAGTGGAAGTTCCGTGCCATCGGCCAGGGCTACGCCTCCGGCCTGCGCGGCATCGCGACCGACTACGGCGTGAACGTCTGACCGTTGTCGTCGCCGCCGGCGGCGTCACCGGTGCCGTCCGCGCCACCATGGTGGACGTCACCACCGTCGACGTCGTCGACGTCCGTCCGCCCCGCGCGGGTTGACGTGGTTTCGGCGGTCGCCGCGAGCGCTCGGCCGGTACGGTCGAGCGCGTGGCCGCCGAAACCCCCGCCGCCGGTGAACTGGTGCTGCCACCAGGCGGCCATGCCCGGCTCGTCCATCCCCGTCCAGTCCGGCGCCCCGGTGACCTGGGCCCGGCCGAGGGTGCGGCCCAGCTCCACCAACTCCCGCCCGGACTCCGTCCGTTCGCGGTCGTAGGTGGCCAGCAGGGCCGACCAGGAGCCGGCCTCCCGCCCCGCCAGTTCGAAGGCGTGGGCGTCCTGCATCGCCTTGACCGCGCCGCTGGTGTTGTGCGGGCGCACCACGGTGGCGGCGTCCCCGCCGATGAGCAGCCGGCCGGCCGTGCGGCGCGGGGCCGCCAGGTCGTAGATCGGCTGCAGGAAGGTCCGTTCGCGCGGGGTCAGGGTGACCAGGCCGGCCCAGTACGGCGGCAGGTGCCGCTCGGCGAGCTGCCGCAGTTCGTCCAGCTGCCCGTCGAGGAGGCTGCCCGCCGGGATACTGGTCGGGCCGTCCAGCCGCAGCCAGGCGGGTGTGGGGGCGTAGAAGACCCAGTTCACCTGGGTGCGGCCGGGTTCGACCCCGGGGATGCGGTAGATCACCACCTGGCCGCCGGGGTAGCAGGCGGTGATGCACTGCTCCTCGGGCCAGGGCGCCGCGCCGCCGGGCAGCTCGGCGAGCAGGGCGGCGTCGTAGCTGCCGCGCCAGCACACGTACCCGGCGTACTCGGGTTCGGCCCGGGGGCAGACGGCCGCGCGGACCACCGAGCGGTAGCCGTCGGCGCCGATCACCAGGTCGTACGTCTCGCGGCCGCCACCCGCTTCGGCCCAGGCGCCGTCGGGCCCGTTGCCGACGGCCGTCACGGTGGTGCCCAGCCGGAACTCGACCTGCCGGGGCGTCCGTTCGCGCAGCGCCTGCCAGAGCACGCCCCAGTGGTGGGAGTGGAAGGGGAAGGGCTGGGCCCAGAGCAGCCGACCGCAGCCGTCCGGTCCGTCGCCCTCGCCGGCCGCGCCCCGGGCGACCCAGCGGCGGACGGTGAGGCGGTGGCGGCGGGTGTCCGCGTCGAGGTGCCCGGTCCGGACCAGTTCGTCGAAGCGGTCGTTGTGGGTGCACAGCCCCACGCCGCGGTCCTCCAGCCGGCCGGGGCTGCGTTCCAGCACCACCACGCGTTCCGCGCCGAGCCGGGCGGCGGCGCCGGCGAACGCGCTTCCGGCGATGCTGCCCCCGACCACGGCCACCGAGCCACCCCGCACGGCCGCTCCTCTCCCGAGCTCGTGTCGTCCCCGCGGCGCCGCGGCGATGTCCGGGACGCCGTTGCGTCGCCCCCGCGGTGTCCGGGGCACGACGATACGCCGCCGACCGGGTTCCGGCGGCGTGTTCGAGCCATCCGGAGGGCCGTCCGGAGGGTCGTCCGGTGGGGTCCCGGGGCGTCCGGTCGGGCGCCTCCGGGGGTCGTCCGGAGGGGTGTCCGGAGGTCCGTCCGGCAGCCCCGTCCAGCCTTATGCAACTAGTTGCATACCCCGCCGCCCGTCCCCTACCCTGCGGTAACAACGCCCCCCAGCCCGCGCCCCAGGAGACGTCGATGAGCGCCCACCCCGGCAGCAGCCGCTACCCGCACCTGCTCAGCCCGCTCGACCTCGGCTTCACCACCCTGCCCAACCGCGTGATCATGGGCTCCATGCACGTCGGCCTGGAGGAGGCCCCCGGCGGCTACGAGCGGATGGCCGCCTTCTACGCCGAACGGGCCCGCGGCGGCGTCGGCCTGATCGTCACCGGCGGCATCGCCCCCAACGAGGCCGGGCGCCCCTGGGAGGGCGGCGCGATGCTGACCACCGAGGAGGAGGCCGACAAGCACCGGACCGTCACCGACGCGGTGCACGCCGCCGGCGGCAGGATCGCCCTCCAGATCCTCCACTTCGGCCGCTACGCCTACCACCCCGACCTCGTCGCCCCCAGTGCGATCCAGGCCCCGATCAGCCCCTTCACCCCCAACGCGCTCACCGCCGAGCAGGTCGAGCAGACCATCGAGGACTTCGCCCGCTGCGCCGAACTCGCCCGCCGCGCCGGGTACGACGGCGTCGAGATCATGGGCTCCGAGGGCTATCTGATCAACGAGTTCGTCGTCGCCGCGACCAACCACCGCGAGGACGAGTGGGGCGGCCCGTACGAGCGGCGGATGCGCTTCCCGGTGGAGATCGTCCGCCGGGTCCGCGAGCGCGTCGGCGAGGACTTCATCATCGTCTACCGCCTCTCCATGCTCGACCTGGTGCCCGGCGGCTCCACCCTGGACGAGGTCGTGCAGCTCGCCCAGGCCGTCGAGGCCGCCGGGGCGACCATCATCAACAGCGGCATCGGCTGGCACGAGGCCCGCATCCCCACCATCGCCACCTCGGTGCCGCGCGGCGCCTTCGCCTGGGTCACGAAGAACGTGATGGGCAGGGTCGGCATCCCGCTGGTCACCACCAACCGCATCAACACCCCCGAGATCGCCGAGCGCCTGCTCGCCGAGGGCAGCGCCGACCTGGTCTCGATGGCCCGCCCGCTGCTCGCCGACGCCGACTTCGTCGCCAAGGCCCGGGACGACCGCGCCGAGGCCATCAACACCTGCATCGGCTGCAACCAGGCCTGCCTCGACCACACCTTCAACCTCCAGATCACCTCCTGCCTGGTCAACCCGCGCGCCTGCCACGAGACCGAACTCGTCCTCGGCCCCACCCGATCGCGCAAGCGGATCGGCGTCGTCGGAGCCGGCCCCGCCGGCCTCGCCTGCGCCGTCTCCGCCGCCGAGCGCGGCCACGACGTCACCCTGTACGACGCCGCCGAGACGATCGGCGGACAGCTGAACATCGCCCGGCGCATCCCCGGCAAGGAGGAGTTCGACGAGACACTGCGCTACTTCCGCACCCGGCTGGCCGAGCTGGCCGTCACGCTGCGGCTCGGCGCGACCGTCACCGCCGAACAGCTGGCCGAACAGGGCCACGACGAGATCGTCCTCGCCACCGGCGTCACCCCGCGAACTCCCGCCGACATCCCCGGAATCGACCACCCCAGCGTGCTCGGCTACCTCGACGTGCTGCGCGACGGCGCGACGGTCGGCGAGCGGGTCGCCATCCTCGGCGCGGGCGGCATCGGCTTCGACGTGGCCGAGTTCCTCACCGACCCGGGCGACGCGGCCAGCCTCAACCCGCCCGCGTTCCAGGCCAAGTGGGGCATCGACCCGGACTACCGCGAGCGCGGCGGCCTGCGCGCCCCGGAGCGGCCCAAGCCCCCGCGCAGCGTCCACCTGCTCCAGCGCAGGACCGGCAAGGTCGGCGCCGGCCTCGGCAGGACCACCGGCTGGATCCACCGCACCGAGCTCAAGCACCGCGGCGTGGTGATGGTCCCCGGCGTCACCTACGACCTGATCGACGACGCCGGCCTGCACCTCACCGTCGACGGCGAGCACCAACTGCTGCCCGTGGACACCGTCGTGCTCTGCACCGGCCAGGAGCCGCGCCGAGACCTGTACGAGGCACTGCGCGAGCGCGGCCTGCCGGCGCACCTGATCGGCGGCGCCGACGTGGCCGCCGAACTGGACGCCAAGCGGGCCATCAAGCAGGGCACCGAACTGGCCGCCACCCTCTGACCCGGTCCGTACCCGGCCGGCACGCCCCTGCACGCCCTCCGTGCCCGCCCGGGGCCGAGCCGGGCCCGCCGCCCGCGGTCGGCCCCGTACGATCGACCCCATGTCGCTGCCGCACGCCATCCTCACCGCCCTGCTGGAGAAACCGTCCTCGGGGCTGGAGCTGACCAGGCGGTTCGACAAGTCGATCGGCTTCTTCTGGCCCGCCACCCACCAGCAGATCTACCGCGAACTGGGCCGGCTGGAGGCCGCCGGACACATCCGGGCCCTCCAGCCGGAAGGGCCGGTGCGCGGCCAGAAGAAGGAGTACGAGGTCCTGCCCGAGGGCCGCGCCGAACTCGCCCGCTGGACCGCCGAGGGCGCCGCGCCCCGCGCCGTCCGGGAGCCCCTGCTGCTGCGGCTGCGGGCGGCCGCGGTGGTCGGCACGGACGGGCTGACGGCCGAGCTGGGGCGCCATCTCGCCCTGCACCGCGAACAGTTGGCCGACTACCGGGAAATCGAACGGCGCGACTTCCCGGCCGAGCGGACGGACCCCGGGAACCGGCTCCAGCACGCGGTGCTGCGGGCCGGCATCGGACTGGAGACCTTCTGGGTGCAGTGGCTCGCCGAGACCCTCGACGCCCTGGAGGCCCTCGAAGCCCTTCCGCCCGCCCCCTCCGCTCCCTCGGCCCCATCCGCTCCGTCCGCCGACCCCGCGAATGGGTCCTGACCAGCGGAGATACCCGCCCGCGCGCCCCGTCCGGCCCCCGGTGGGACACTGGTGGCTGTCCCTGCCCGAACCCTCGACCGGGGGCCCGTATGACTCGTCCCAGGCCCATCCACGCCCTCGCCGCCGCGGCCGCAGCCGTGGCGGTCGCCCTGGGCCCGGCCGCCCTGCCGGCATCGGCCGCACCCGCCCAGGACGCCCAACAACTGCCCTCCGCCGACCAGCTGAAGTCGGCCCTGCTGACCGCCGCCGACCTCGGCGCCGGCCACACCGAGATCCCGGTGACGCAGAGCCCCAGCCCCGGCGCGAACCCGACGCCGATGACGGGCTGCGCCGCGCTCAGCGCCCTGATCAACATGCACGCCACCCAGACCGGCACCGACGTCGCGCACGCCGCGGTCGAACTCGACGGCCCGAACGGCAACCCGATGACCACCCAGGTCCTCGCCGCCGAGGCTCCCGACCGGCTCACCGCCGACTTCAACACCGTCTCCGACGCCCTGAAGACCTGCCACAGCATCACCTTCAACGGCGGCACCGACGACGAGGTGACCTTCACCGTCACCCCGGTCACCCTCGGCGACCGCAAGGACGCCCCCGCCGTCCACCTCGACGGCACCCTGGCCGGCGTCCAACTCAACGGCTACGTCGGCATCGAGCGCTTCGGCACGGTCGCCATGGCCTTCGGCTTCTTCGAACGCCAGGCCACCTCCGAGCAGGCCGCCTCCATGCAGTACCGCACCGCCGTCGCCAAGGTCGAACGCACCCTCGGCACCCAGGCCGGCAGCACCGCCACCCCCACCGCCGCCCCCACCGAGGGCCAGCGCGCCTGACCCGCCCCCGCACGCTCCGCACAGCACCGCGGCCCCTTCCCGAACGTCCTGTACGTTCGGCGAGGGGCCGCCGTGGTCCACCGCCCAAGGGGGCGGCGGCTGCACGCGTCGGAGGCTCTGGTGATCGAGGAGCCACGGAGAAGGGGGGGAGAAGACGTGAGGTGCTTTCCGGTGAAACTCCGTACCGTTCTCGCAGGTCTGCTGTTCGGCGTCTGCGCCTGCACCGGGGTGCCCGGTGGACACGGTGCTACGGCCCGGAGTTGATCTGGCAGGCCGAGACTACCGGCGCCATCCGCTCGGCGTCGCCGAGGGTGGTTTCGCGTGGATGCGTTCCGCTCGCGGACATCGCTGCCAGGCCGCTCCCCGGAGTCGGAATCTTCATCGGTGCCAGCATGTACAACGGCCAGTGGTCGGTCATGCTGATGTCCAGTGGTGAGACGATCGATCAGATCTCCTGCCAAGGAGGGAGCTTTCCGGCGCGGAAGGGGTTCTCGATCACCGTCGACGGGGTGCTCCGCACCGTCGACACGGTATCCGTACCGCAGAGCCTCCAAGGCGAGTACCGGGTGGCAGTCCAGCGCGACGGCGCGGTTGCCGAGGATCGTGTAACGCTCGACATGGGGAAGATCGGCGACCGCGTGCAGTGCTGACCGGTCGGACGGTCTGCGCGGTCCCGCCTCCCCGTGCGGGATGCGGGACCCCGCTTCCTACCATGGGGCGCGGTTCACCGGGAACCGTGGTCCTTGGGAGGAATGTCAGGTTCACGGGTGCGTGGGAGTACGGGAAGGTGGAGGACGCGGGGACCGGGCGGTAGCGAAACTGTCCTCGGTGGAGGGAAACCTGAGGTGTGAGAGGCACTTTCAGTACGACAGTGCCAAGTCGGGCGACTGGCTCGGGACGACCGGTGTGGACGCCGGCCAGGAGCCGTTCGTCCGGCAGTAGTTCGGTGATCGTGACATCGTGTTGAACCCTGCCTTCGGGAGCGCCCCATCCGGCGAACGGATAGGGCGCTCCCGGTGTTTGCGGGTGTGCGGGAGATCCTTTGAGGGAGGGGCGGGAGACATGGCTGTCGGAAGGTGGTTTCCGAGGTCGCGGGAGGGGGTGGTCCTGGTGGTGGGGCTCGTGCTGATCGCCGGAGCCACCGGCTATCTGAAGCTCAGGCCGGGTGGGCCGGTGGCGAAGGACTACGTGGGCCGGTGGGCGGCGCGGGACGAGGTGATCGAGCTGCGGGAGAACGGGGCGCTCGGGGAGGTTCGGCTCGACGGCTACTTCTGCTTGAAGGAGCCCGTGGTGGGCGACGGCCCGCTCGGTGAGTTCCAGGGGACCTGGAAGGCGGGGAGCGTGGACGACGACGGGGCGGGGGTCTTCGTGACCCTGCGGAACTACAACCGCGGGCAGGACTGTCAGATCTTCCTGCAGGAACAAGGCAAGGGACCGGTGACCACGATGTCCGCCCAGCCTCGGGGGAGTGAGCAGCGATGCTTCTCAAGGGCGTAGTTCGTCGGAGCAGGCGGTACGGATCGGCGGTCGCCCTGGCGTCCGTTTTGCCGGTGGCGGTTGGGTGTTCGGCCGGGCCCGAGGAGAGGCCCCCGGTGGTCGGGGCGTGGACGTCGGGCATCGGTTCGATCCAGTTCCTGGAGGGCGGCAGGCTCGGCGAGGTGAGTCTGCTGCCTGCCGCCTGCCGTGGGGAGAAGTCGCCCACGCCGGTGCAGTTCACCGGCACGTGGAAGCATGGCAAGTTGGAGGACGCCGGGACCGGAGCGTGGGCCACGCTGACGTCCGGCGCCGGCTATCCGACGTGTGAGAGGTACTTCCAGTACTTCACGTACGAGGGGCAGGAGCGGTTGCAGCTGACCGGAGTCTCGATCGCCGATGATCCCTTCGTCCGGCAGTAGTTCACCAGCCGTCAGGGTGCATTACGACCGGCTCAGGGAGCGCCCCATCCGAAGGTCGGATGGGGCGCTCTGGGCTTCGTTGGTGGATGGGAGAGCTTTCGATGGAGGGGTGCGTGAAGGACCAACGAATCATCCTGCGGAGGCTGCTCGGCGGGCAGGGATCTCTAGCGGCTGAAGAGTCCGGGCTTACTGATGACGAAGTCCTGAACGGCTCCCGTGGCTCCGGAGAGGTGGAGCGGGGAATGCAGAGTTGATGGGCTCGTTCGGAGCGAGGCATGCGGGGCGGCGCGTGTCGATGGTGCTGGCATGTGTGGTCCCGTTGGCGGTTTCGTGCACGGTGGGGAAGGCGCCTGACCCGGCTGTCATCGGGACCTGGAAGGCGGGCGCCGCTTCGATCCAGTTCCTGGAGGGCGGCAGGCTCGGCGAGGTGAGTCTGCCGCCCGCCATGTGTCGGGGAAAGGAGTCGCCGACGGCCGTCAGGTTCACCGGTACCTGGGAGTACGGGAGGCAGGAGGATGCCGGGACGGGCGCAGTCGCCAGACTGGCCTCTGTGGAGGGAATCCTCACCTGCGAGCGGTACTTCCAGTATGTCAAGGGAGAAGCGGGGGGGGAGGCGCTGATTCTGACCGGTGTGGACACCCGCCAAGGACCGTTCGTTCGACAGTAGTTCGGGAGTGGAATGATCGGCTTCATGGATCGCCCTCGTGTGAAGCAGCGTTCAAGGCCTCGGGCCGCGCTGTTCGTTCCGGCTCTGGCGCTGATCACCGGCCTGCCGCTGGTGGCGTCCTGTACGGCGGCGGAGCCTCCGGCACCTGCGCCCGTGCCGACGCCGACGGTGCGGACGGACCTCGACCCGCTGACGCGCCGCTTTCCGCAGTTGGGTTCGCTGTCTGGGGCCACGTGGGTCAGCCGGGTGTTGACGCAGAACACCGGGCGGGGGGTTCCCGGACCGACTGACGTGAGCCTGGAGGGGGTGGCGCAGGTCGAGCCGGCGACGCTGGCGGCGATCACGTCGGGCGGAACGTGGGAGGAGACCGTCATCGAGTGCGGTGTCCCGGAGGAGATCGCCACCGAGGTGGGTGGCACGACCGGATGGCTCCACAGCACGGCCTTCGACAAGTCGATCACCCGGACCCAGTATTCGGGGAGCTTCTACTTCGACAAGCAGACCAGCCGGGTCTACTTCTGCACGGTCAACCCGAACGTGCGGACCGAGGGTTGAGTGGTCGCCCGGTCACGGCCGGGCGGCCGTGCCGAAGGGGTTGTCGATCACGTAGTGCCAGTGGCCGGCCGGGTCGCGGCGGGCGACGTCGGTGGCGGTGCCGGTGAGGTGGATGTCGGTGCCGTCGGGGGTGGTGCCGGTGATCTCCCAGTCGACGATGAGCAGGGCGATGTCGTCGGCGACGTAGGTGTGCCGGGGGCGGACGGTGATGGGCAGGCCGAGGGCGAGGAACTCGGCGTTGGCGCGCTGGAGTTCGGGCCCCGTGGCGGTGGCGCCGGGGGCGGGGACGAAGACCGCGCCGGGCTCGTAGACCCGGGCGAGCAGTTCCGGGCGGCCGGAGTTGAAGGCGGCGGCGAAGACGGCCGGGTGTTGTGCCGGGTCGGTGCTCGGGGGGAGGGTGGTGGGGTGAGTCATGCGAGCAGTGAAGACCGGCCCGGCGTGGGTCACCAAACGGGAAGTGACGGGTCGGGTGAGCGGGGCTGGGACGAGGAGCTGGTGCCGGACGGGCGCGGCCGCACCGCCCGTCCGGAGCCGGACTGTCCGGTGGAGGTGGCGCTCGCGGCGGTGGCCGGCCGGTGGACGACGCTGGTGCTGCGCGAGCTGATGCACGGGCCCGCCTCGTACGGGGAGTTGCGGGAGCGGCTGCCGGAGATCAGCTCGAAGGTGCTCGCGGAGCGCCTGCAGGCGTTGGGGGAGCGGGAGTTGGTGGTGCGGGAGCGGCGGCGCGGGTTCCCGGTGCGGACCTCGTACCGGTTGACGCCTGCCGGGGAGGCGCTGCGGCCGCTACTGGTGGAGCTGTACCGGACGGGCGTGGCGTTGGCGGGGCGCGGCTAGGGTCGGGCGGCCGCACCCCCGTGGCGGCCGCCCGTGCACGAGGTCCTACGGGTGGTGGACGACCTCCGGGAAGGCCTTCGACGGGCCGTCGAGCAGCTTGCCGCAGTGGCGGCCCCGCAGGTGGAGGTCGAAGAAGGCGCGCGGGTAGGCCTGCTGGATGAGGACGCCGCGCTCGGGGTCGAGGGTGCCGACCTGGGACTGGATCTGCTCCTCGGTCAGGCCGATCAGCCGGCCCGCCTGCGGGATCAGCGTCATGTTGTCGCCGTACGAGTTGTGCACGGCGCCGGTGGCCTGGACGTCGAGGCGCCAGCCGCGCAGGTGGCCCCAGAAGGTCGCGATGTAGGGGCTGTTCGCCCGGGTGTAGTTGGCGGTCATCATCATGAACGGACGGTCGATGTCGGTGGTGATGGCGGGGTTCGACTCCATCCGCCCGTCCAGGGTCAGCCCGGCGCGGATGCGCTGGTCGGCGACCATGGCGAGGCCGACGGCGGTGCCGCCCTTGGACCAGCCGAAGGCGCCGATGTTCCGGGCGTCGAGGCCGCCGAGCAGGCCGTTCGGCAGGGTGCGGCCGTCGACGTCGGGGTTGCGGCCGTTGGCGAGGTCGACGACGCGGTCGAGCAGGAAGAGCAGGTCGGCCGCGTAGTCCCTCGGGTACAGGCCCGGGGCGACGCCGTCCCGGGTGACGACGGTCCCGTCCGGGAATTCGGTGATGCCGTCGTGGGTGTGGTCGACGGTGACGACGGCGAAGCCGTGGCTGGCCAACTCCTGGACCACGATGGTGTGGTCGCCGCGGTGGCTGCCCGCGCCGTGCGAGTACAGGATGACCGGCAGCGGCCGGCCGGCCCGGTGGACGGGTGCGCCCTGGTGGCCGGCGGTGAGCGGGGCGAGCGAGAGCGGGAGGGGGAAGCCGACGTCGTCGAGGAAGGCCTTGAGGGCGCCCTCGGTCATCCAGGGGGCGAGCGGGTAGGCGGCGGCGTCCGCGGTCCGGGCGGGGTACCAGACGGTGGCCATCAGCTCGCGGAACGTGCCGGGCCGGGCGTTCGGGTCCAGCCGGGACTCGTCGCGCAGGTGCAGCGGCACCATGCCGACCGGGAAGGGGCCGGTGGGCGCGGTCAGGGTGAGGCGGGAGGGGGACGCGGCGCCGGAGGAGGGGGCGGGAGCGGCGGCCGGGGCGGCGGCGGGAGCGGCCGAGGCGGTGCGGGCGAGGCCCAGCGGCGCGACGGCGCCGAGGGCGAGCGCGGTGCCCAGCATGCGGCGGCGGGTCGGTCCGGTACGGCGTGCGGTCGGCGTGGTGTCCAGCGGCGTGGTGTCCATGCGTGGAACGCTGTCATGCGGGCCGGGTGGGCAACATCAGCCCGTCGATTGATCCTCCGTCACGTCGTATTGGCCCACGGGTTTACATCCTCGGGCTGATGCGGACGGCCCCAACAGGCACCAGCGAGCCCCAACAGGCATCAATGAGTACCAACCGGCACTCGGCAGGCGGCAACGCGGCAGCGCCGGGGCGACGCCGCGTTGCCGGCCGTGATCAGATGAAGTTCTTGTCGATCAGCATCTGCAGGACGTTGACGTGGAAGTCCGGGAAGTCCATCGGCACGATGCCGAACCGGGCGCGCTGCTGGGTGCGGGCGTTCAGGTATGGATAGACCGTGCGGTCCATCAGGGCCTGCGAGCTGCTCTTCGGCCAGTAACCCCCGGCGTAGGAGAGGAAGTTGACGAACATCTTCGAGTGGCCCGGGGTGAGGAAGGCCTTGTCGAACTGGGCGACGATGCGCCGGCCCTTCGTCCCCAGCGGGTCGAGGCCGCCGGTCTGCCAGAGGTCCTGGGTGTCGAACCAGCCGTTCTCGCCGCTGGACCAGTCGATCAGGCCCCACGGGTTGGCGAAGTCGGCGATCAGGACGACCTTCCCGCGGGCGGTGGCGAGGGTCGGCCACCCGTAGAAGTGGAACAGGCCGCGGTAGCCCAGGTCGTCGAAGTAGTGGTTGACCCGCCGCATGAACTCGGTGTCGTCGAGCGACTGGCCGCCGGCGCGCTCGTTGCGCAGGCGCATCAGGACGGTCTCGCCGGGGTGCGACTGGAGAAAGGTTCGGCACCGGTCGAGCACGTCCTGGAGCCGGATGTGCTGGTAGGCGTCGGAGTGGTAGATCCCGAGCTCGTCGGGCGCGCCCTGGAGGCCGTTGCAGCGGATGTCGAGGAAGCGGACTCCCTCGGTCAACTGCTGGGGGATTCCCCAGTTCTGGGTGTGCGACCACTCGGTGCCGTAGGCGGGGTTCTCGCAGCAGGAGTCGTGGGTGCCGGGGATGGTGAGGTCGAGCAGGGAGAGGTCGCCGCTCAGGCGGCTCATCCAGCTGTCCGTCGGCAGGCCGCGCGGTGTCGTGGCGCCGGTGGCCGCCCACGCGGTGCCAGGCAGGGTGAGGCCCGTGACGGTGGCGGCGCCCAATCCAGCGCCCCACTTGAGAAGTTCACGACGTGCGATGCCCATGGTGCGGCTCCTCGGGGTCCGGTCGGTGCGGTGCAATACGGTGCGGTGTGGCGAAGTGCGGTCGGTCGTGCGAGGGGGCGTTGTCATCCTGGAGTACGCGGGCACAGCTTTGACAGGTCCGTGACGCCGAAATCCGGGGCTGTGTGTCGTCGGGCCCACGCGTGTTCGGGTCCACGCGTGTTCGTGCCCGGGAACCGCGCGGGACTCCGGAGGCGTGTGCGTCCGGGAACGTGGGCGTGGGCGTGGGCGAGGGGGACCGGCGGGGATGGCGGCATCGGTGGAGCGCAACAGATCGCACGGCTGCGGGTGGTACGCCGCCGGACCGCTGCTCGCGGCGGCGGTCACCGTCCTGGGGGCGCTGCTGGTCGCGCGCAGGTGGGCGGACTGCCCGCGGGGGATGGACATGCCGACCCGGGCGTCGATGGCGCTGAGCCTGCCGGTCGGCTGGATCGGCATGACCGTGCTGCTGGTCCTCCTGCAGGCCGTCCTGGTGGCCGTGCTGCCCGAGGGCACCGAACCGGAGGTGAAGTGGGTGGTGCTGGTGGTGGCGGCCGTGCTGCTGTTCCTGCTGTACGTCTTCGGGATGGGCTCCCCGGACACGGGGCCGGGCGGCTCCTGTTACCGCGGCTAGCGGATCGGCCCAGGCCCGGGGGCCCGCGCCACCGGACCCCTCGGCGGGGTGAAGATCGAAATGCGCGGACGGCCGCCGCCCGCCACGGTGGGACCGTGGCTGCGATCGTCGTCCTCTTCGAAATGGCCCCGGAACAGGCCCTCGGCCCCGAGGGCGTCGGCCCGGGCGTGGTCGCGGTGCACGCCGCCGGCCAGGATCCGGACGTCCCGGAGGACCCGCAGGCGCGCACCCTCTGCGGGCTGGACACCGCCCCGATGGAGCACGCCCACTACCGTCCCGCCCGGCCGGGTGAGCCGTGGTACCCGCCCGAGCTGGAGCAGCAGCGGTGCCGGCTCTGCGAGGCGGCGCTGCACCGGCTCTGAAGCGAGGGGCCGGGGGCGCCGGAGTACCGCAGTGCCGGCGCCAGAGTGACCAGCGGACGAAGGTGACGACACCGAGCACCGCGAAGCCCGGGAGCACCAGACCGGCGAGCACCAGACCGGCGAGGACCAGAGAGGCGCAGGCCGGCAGCCCGGCCGGCTCCTCCTGGGCGGGGTGCCGGGCGCGGTCGTGCACGCGCTGCCAGTGGACCGGGCGGCCCGCCCGTGCGGAGGCCGTCTCGCGGAGCCCGGCCGGCCTGGCGCGGGCGGTCCCGGTCCGCGCCGACCGCTCGGGGCCGCGCCGGGCGAGGGCCGCCATCCGGTCGAGCGGATCGGGGTGGTGGGCCTCGAAGGCCGCGGTCCCGGCCGGGTCCCGGTCCGTGTCGAGGTGCGCCCAGCGGCCCGCCTCGGTCGGCTCGCCGGACAGGCGGTAGATCCAGGCCGGCCGCCGCCTCGCCGTGAGGCCCGCCGGGTACGAGGCCGCCAGGCCGCCGCAGGCGTAGCCGCGCGTCGGCCTCCTCAGCGGCCGGTCGGCGCGGCTGGCCGACGGGTTCGCTCAGCGGGGCCGGTGGGCGACCGCGGCGAACATCGCCACCGACAGGTGGAACGTCCCGTGCTCGGCGGCCGCGTCGAGGTCGGCGTAGAGCCGGTCGCGCTGCTCCTCGGTGATCAGGCCCCGGCCGACGGCCGCCGCGCCGATCCCGTGGACGATCGGCCGGGTGACCGTGCGGGAGTCGTGCAGCAGGACGTCGGCGCCGAGCTGATCGACGGCCAGTCCGGCCTCGGCCAGCAGGCCCGCGAGGCGGCGCCCGGCGTCCGGGGTGGCGGCGGTGCCCTCGGCGACGGCGGCCAGCGCGGGGCGGATCTCCGGGGCGGCCGGGTGGAGCACGAAGGTGGCCCAGTCGGTGTCCAGCAGTGCGACCCGGCCGCCCGGACGCAGCACCCGGGCCATCTCGGCGACGGCCTTCGCCGGATCGGGGAGGTGCTGGAGGACGCGCTCGCACCAGACCACGTCCAACTCGCCGTCGGGCAAGGGCAGGTCGCGCGCGTCGCCGTCCAGGAAGCGGGCCGCGCTGCCGGCGTCGGTGGCGCGCTGCTCGGCGACGGCCCGGAGCCCGGGGTTGGGTTCGAGGCCGATCGCGCTGCCGGTGGCGCGGTCCGTCGCCCCGGCCCCCGGGGCGACCGCGGCCGCGAGCACCTGGGTCTCCGACCCGGTGCCGGCGCCGATGTCCAGCGCGCGCTCCCCGGGGCGTACGGCGAGCTGTGCGTGCGCCCACGCGCGCAGCCGCCGGACCCCGGGATTGGCCGCCTGGGCGTCCAGCACGGCGATCAGCCGGTCGGTGACGGCCGGGTCGGTGTTGGCGGCGTTGAAGGCCGAGGTGGGGTGCGGGTCGCTCATGGCCGTCACCCTAAAGGAATGTGACGCTGCGTCAGTGACCACCCCACCGTGGCCTCCTGGATCGGTGCAAGGTGTTCACGGCGGCGCGGACGGTCTCCTCGAAGGCGGGGACGTCGGGCCGGGTCCGGTTGCTCTCCCGCTCGGCGATGGCGACGGTGCTGCCGTCCCGTCCCACGCCGAACGGGAAGTCGCGGTAGCCCGGGGGCGTGGGCCGTCAGAGCTCCGGGAGCGCCTCTCCGGCCTGCGGCTCGCGGCCCTCGGTGAGCCGGAACAGGTAGCCGCGCAGGTAGGCCTCCAGTCCGTCGTCCAGGTAGGCGGCGTACTGCCGCAGGGCCTCGGGTTCGTTCCGGCCGTCGTCGCCCAGTTCCAGCTCGCTCGTGATCCAGGCCCGCACCTCGTCCCGGCGCGACCACCAGTCGCGCACCGCCTGCGGGGTCCAGTGACAGTCACCGTCCCAGGCGTAGCCGCCCTGCGGTTCGCCGTGGGCGATCTCCACCAGGGCGGCCACCTCGCGGGGGTTGGCGGGCTGGCGGTGGACGAACTCGCAGTGCTCGTCGTCCGAGAGCACGAGCTCGGGGAGGTAGTACGGGCCGTTCAGCCCGCTGTCGGTCTCGCCGGCGTAGAACGGGCCCGGCACGTTCAGCCGGCTGCGCTGCTCCCAGCGGCCGTCGCCGACGGAACCGGTCATCTCCCGGGCGGTCGGCAGCGGGTCCCAGTAGGCCTGCTCCTGCCACGGGCCCTCCACCGGGTAGCGGAGCAGCCGCCCGCGCATCCGCTTGGCGGCCTCCCGCAACCGCGCCTCGTGCGAGAGCGGTGCGGCCCGTCGGCTGCCCCGTGCCCGGTTCAGGAGCCGGGTCCACCGGCCGGCCAGTCCGCCCATCTGCGTTTTCCCCATGCGGCTCACCCTAGGCGTGGCGCCGGGAGGCCCACCCTGGGCCGTGGCACCGGACCGGCCCGGCCTCGACCGAAGCCGACCTCGACGAAGCGGCAGTGCGCTCGGCGGCGGACGGGACCGGGCCGACGTGAGCCGCGGGGCGGAGTGGGAAGTCGGCCGGGCCGACTTCCCACTCCGGGCGGTTCAGCGGGACGCCTCGCCGGTGCCCGTGCAGCAGGCCTCCGGCGCGCCGGCGGCGCTCTTGCCGAGGCTGTCGGCGTCGGCCTTGACGACGTAGACCTCCCAGGGCTCCTTGCCGGGGGCGGTCACCCAGACCTTGTCCTGGACGGCGTAGCAGCAGGAGGTGTCGTTCTCCTCGAAGGTGGCGAGGCCGGCCTCGCGCAGGCGGGCGGTGGCGGCGGTGACCTGCTCGGTGGAGGCGACCTCGACGCCGAGGTGGTCGAGGCGGGTGTCCTCGCCGGGCTCGCCCTCGATGAGGACGAGCTTCAGCGGGGGCTCGGTGACGGCGAAGTTGGCGTAGCCGGGGCGGCGCTTGGCGGGCTCGGTGCCGAAGAGCTTGGAGTAGAAGGCGATGGAGCCTTCGAGGTCGGCGACGCGCAGGGCGAGCTGGACACGGGACACGGTGGCCTCCAACGGGCAGGAAGGGCTCGAAGGGCTGGAAGGGCTGGAAGGGAGCAAAGGGACTGAACGAGCCTGTATCGATGTCTGTCGATTCAGCCTTGCATTCTGGATCGATATTCGTCAACATAGAAGCATGTCGAAACAGGAACTCCCGCTGCTCGATCGGGACGACGCCGCGGACGGCTGCTGCCCCCGGCTGCTGAGCGCCCCGCTGGACGCGGACCAGGCCGCCGAACTGGCGCCGCTCTTCAAGGCCCTGGGCGATCCGGTGCGGCTGCGGCTGCTGTCGATGATCGCCTCCGGCGCCGGCGGCGAGGTGTGCGTCTGCGACCTGACGCCGGCGTTCGACCTGTCCCAGCCGACGATCTCCCACCACCTGAAGCTGCTCCGGCAGGCCGGGCTGATCGACTCCGAGCGCCGCGGCACCTGGGTGTACTACCGGCTGGTCCCCGAGACGACCGACCGCCTCGCGGGCATCCTCACCCGCCGGGCGTCCCTCGGCGCCGCCGAGTGAGCGCCGACGCCGGGGCGCCCGGCCCGGTGGCCGGCCGGCTGTCGTTCACCGACCGCTACCTCGCGCTGTGGATCCTCGCCGCGATGGTCCTCGGCATCGGCCTCGGCCGGCTCGTCCCCGGCCTGGGCGACGCGCTCGCGAAGGTGACCGTCACCGGCGTCTCCCTGCCGATCGCGTTCGGCCTGCTGGTGATGATGTACCCGGTGCTCGCGAAGGTCCGCTACGACCGCCTCGACACCGTCACCCGCGACCGCCGCCTGCTGCTCCCCTCCCTGCTGCTGAACTGGCTCGTCGGGCCCGCCCTGATGTTCGCCCTCGCCTGGCTCCTGCTGCCCGACCTGCCGGAGTACCGCACCGGGCTGATCGTCGTCGGCCTCGCCCGCTGCATCGCCATGGTGATCATCTGGAACGACCTGGCCGGCGGCGACCGGGAAGCCGCCGCCGTCCTCGTCGCCCTGAACTCGCTCTTCCAGGTGGTCGCCTTCGGCGCGCTGGGCTGGTTCTACCTGTCCGTGCTGCCCGGGTGGCTCGGCCTGGAGCGGACCGCGCTCGACGTCCCGGTGTGGGAGATCGCCCGCAGCGTGCTGATCTTCCTCGGCATCCCGCTCGCCGCCGGCTACCTCACCCGCCGCCTGGGCGAGAAGGTCCGCGGCCGCGCCTGGTACGAGACGGCGCTGCTGCCGCGCATCGGCCCGTTCGCGCTGTACGGGCTGCTGTTCACGATCGTCGTCCTGTTCGCGCTCCAGGGCCGTGCCATCACCGCGCAGCCGCTGGACGTCGCCCGGATCGCGCTGCCGCTGCTGGTCTACTTCGCCGTCATGTGGGCCGGTTCCCTGGCACTGGGCCGCGCGGTGGGACTGGACCACCCGCGCGCCACCACCCTCGCGTTCACCGCGGCGGGCAACAACTTCGAACTGGCCATCGCCGTCGCCATCGCCACCTTCGGCGCCGCGAGCGGCCAGGCCCTCGCCGGAGTGGTCGGCCCGCTGATCGAGGTGCCCGTCCTGATCGGCCTCGTCCACGTGGCCCTCGCCGCCCGCCGGTACTTCCCCCGGCCCGCCACTGTCCCCGCCACCGTCCCTGCCCCCGCCACCGCCACCGCCCCCGCCACAGCCCCCGAACCCGCCCCCGAACCCGAAGGTTCCGCCCGTGTCTGAGTCCAAGCCGTCCGTGCTGTTCGTCTGCGTGCACAACGCCGGCCGCTCCCAGATGGCCGCCGCCTTCCTCACCCGGTTCGGCGGGGACCGGGTCGAGGTCCGGTCGGCCGGGTCGGCGCCCGCCGACGGCGTCAATCCGGCCGTGGTCCGGGCGATGGCCGAGGTGGGGATCGACCTCTCCACCGAGACGCCCAAGGTGCTCACCGTCGAGGCGGTCCGGGCCTCGGACGTGGTGATCACCATGGGCTGCGGCGACGCCTGCCCGTACTTCCCCGGAAAGCGCTACCTGGACTGGCAGTTGGCGGACCCGGCGGGCGAGGGCGTCGACGCCGTCCGCCCGATCCGCGACGGGATCGAGCAGCGTGTCCGCGCCCTGATGGCGGAACTCGGCATCGAGGCCGTCGCATGAGCGGGGTGGTGAACGTCGCCGCGATGACCCCGGCGCACGCCGCGCAGGTCCTGGAGATCTACCGGTCGGGCATCGACGGCGGCGACGCCACCTTCGAGACCGGTGTGCCGAGTTGGGAGGAGTGCGACGCGGCTCGCATGGTCGAGCACCGCCTGGTCGCCCTCGACGGGTTCGACCGGGTGCTCGGCTGGGCCGCGGTGGCGCGGGTGTCGGAGCGGAGCGCGGCCCACGGGACCCCCACCGCACCGCCGTCCGAACGGCCCGCCGGACCACCCCCGAACCGCCTCGGACCAGCCCGTTAGGCTCGCTCCATGACTGCCGACCACCACCACACGTGCGCGTGCTGCGCGGAACGCCACGACGGCCCGCCGCTGTCCTACGGGGCTCCGGCGCCGGTGGGCTGGAAGCCGCGCTACTCCCGGCGCCGGGACAGCGAGCTGACCGCCGACCAGTGCGTGGTCAAGGGACGGCACTTCTACGTCCACGGCCTGATCGAGATACCGGTGCGTGACAGCGGCGACACGTTCTCGTGGGGCGTGTGGGTCTCCTTGAGCGAGCAGAACTTCGCCCGGACAAACGACCTGTGGGACGACCCGGTACGGGAGCAGGAGCCCCCGTACTTCGGCTGGCTCTCCACCGAGCTGCCCGTCTATCCGGACTCGACCCTCCTGCTCAAGACCCACGTCCACACCCGCGCGGTCGGCCAGCGTCCGCTGATCGAACTGGAACCGACCGATCATCCCCTCGCGGTCGAGCAGCGCGACGGGATCACCACCGGCCGCGTGCGGGAATTCGCGGACCTGCTCCTCCGGGGCTGACGGCCTCCGGCCCGCTGACGGTCCCCGGCCGCTGCTTCCCGCCGACGGTCCGCAACAGCCGGCCGCGGTGCGCGGTGCACGCCGCGTGGTGCACGCCGCGCGGTGCCGTGGCCGGCCGGTGCGCGCACGGCCGGTCGGTGCGTGTCAGACACCGACCGCGGTGCCGGCGTGGGCGGAGGCCGCCTGGTACTCGTCGTCGCCCTCGAACCGGGCTTCGCAGCCGGTGGCGAGGGTGCTGGCGACGATGACCGGGTCGAGGATCTTGGAGCCGGAGTTCAGCTCGGCGATCCCGCTCTGGTCGGTGGTCGCGGAGCCGACCCGCTGGCCGCTCGCCGTGCTGTAGAAGGTGATCTGCCGCCCCACGATCGGCTTGCCGTCCATGTCGGTCAGCGTGGCCTCGAAGTCGCCGCTGATCGGAGCGTGGGCGACCACGTGGCCGCTGACCGTACGTGCCGTGAGCTGGACTGGCTTCTTCTCGGAAGTCATGGTGTAACCTCCCGGATGCTCTGGGCTACTACTTCCACCGTAGGTGCCTCCGTGACGGCCTGCACGCGGGCAGTGATGCCGCAGGTCGGAGGGGCGGTGGGCGGTCGACGTCGGGCGGTGGTCGAGCGGTGCCCCGTCGCGGGTCGGCGGAACCGGAGCCTGACGCCCCTCCCGACGCACGCCGCCCGGGCCGCACGGGCGGGAGACCGGGGCAACCCGGTGGAGTTCGGGGCGGGGATCGGGGAGACTCGCGCGCATGGTTTCGGTACTGCAGAACGTGGCGATCGACTGCGCGGACGCCTATGAGCTGGCGCGCTTCTGGAGCGGTGTGACCGGCAGGCCGCTGGACCCCGACTGCCGGCCGGGGGACCGTGAGACCCAGGTGCTGCTGGCGGAGGGCCCGGTGCTGTACTTCAACCAGGTGCCCGAGGCGAAGACGGTCAAGAACCGGGTCCACCTGTGCCTGCGGCCCGAGACCTCGCGCGATCAGGAGGTGGAGCGGCTGCTCGGCCTCGGCGCCGGCCTCGTCGGCGACCACCGGAACCCCGACGGTTCGGGTTGGGCGGTCCTCGCCGATCCCGAGGGCAACGAGTTCTGCGTGCTGCGCAGCGACTCCGACCGGGCGGCCGCGCACCCGTGAGGGCGCCGGGTCGGGCCACGCGTTCACGGCGCCGGGGGCGGACCGGATCCCGACCACCACGGTGACGGTCGACACCGCTCGCGGCGGGTCACGGAGAAGTGGGCCGCCCGCGCTCCGGGTGCCGGTGCGACCAGGCCCCGACGCCCAGGGCCGTCCCGATCCCGAGGAACGCGCCGACCCCGGCCGGCGCGATCCACCCGGTGATCGGTGCGGCCGGGGCGCCGCCCTCCCCGGGGAGGGCGAGCAGCCCGGTGAGCAGGCCGTACGGGACGAGCAGCGTTCCCGCGCAGGCCAGGGCGAGCAGCGGCCTTCGCGGGAGCTTCCGTCCCCAGGGCCGGACGAGGGCGCAGGCGAGGAGCAGCCCGGTCAGGGCGAGGACGGCCGTGAAGTCGACGCCGTGCCGTTCGAGCAGGACGAGGGCGCCGGGCGCGCCGTTGCGGGTGAACTCGTCCGCCATGTCGAAGCCGTCCGCGAGTCCGGCCCGGCCGCCCGCCGCCCAGTAGGTCTTGACGGCGATGTAAGGGACGGTGGCGGCGGCACCCAGGGCCACGACCCTTCGCGCTGCCGCCGGTGTCGGTGCGTGCACCATGTCTCCTCCTGGGGCATCACCCGCGTCGGCCGCTGCCGCCGGGTGGTTCCACAGTGCCGCGCCCGGGGAGTCGGGTCGTCCTTCCCGGGGCCCGGCCGCAGGGCGGTCCGTCCCTCGCGCGGGGGAGGAGTGGGAAGTCGGCCGGGCCGACTTCCCACTCCCGGTGCTTCGGCGTGCGGTGGGGGCGGCGCGTTCGGGTTCGGCCCGGACCGGTCCTGGCGTTGGCGGTGCGGACGGCGGGAAGGACGCGGAGTCCCCTCAACGGCCCACCGCCTTCCCGGCGGCGGGCCGTTGGCGTGTGCCGTCGGGCGCTACAGGCGGAGCAGGACCACGCCCGTGACGGTCGTCGCCGCGGTGACGACCAGGACCGTCACCGCGCAGCCGACGTTCCCCGCCACGGACCGGCGGGTGGCCGCGAGGTCCGGCGTGAAGTCGGCCGGGTCGGCGGAGGAGTAGTGGATCGTGAGGTCCCCGCCGACCGGGACGGCGGAGTCCGGCAGGCCCGAGGGGTAGTAGGCGGTGACGGCCGTCCCTTCCTCGGTGGTGAAGGCGACGACCGGCGTCCGGCTGGTCCGGGTGTCGCCGTCCTGGTCGGTCTCGACGTTCCTGAGGACGGCGACGACCCGCCCCGGGACGGACAGCATGGCGGCCAGCTCGGCGAGCCGCTTCTTCATCGTCTGCTTCTCCCCGGGCAGGTAGAACGCGCCGAGGACGGTGACCGGACCGCAGGTCGCGACCAGGGCCCACGGCCAGCCCCGGTCGATCGAGAGGACGACCACCAGCCCGACGTAGATCAGGAACACCGCGGTGTGGGGCCAGGCGAGCCCCCGCCGCCCCGCCTGGAGGTCGCTGACGAACCGGAAGGCGTGCGGCCTCCCGCGCGGATAGCGGATTCCGACCTCCCGGCCCACCCAGGCCGTGCTGATCCGGTCGCCGGTCCCGCTGTCGTTGGTGACGACGAACTCCTCGCCGGTGGAGGGTTCCTGGAAGCGGACGACCACCGCTATCCCGTCGTTCGAGGAGCTCCCGTCGCGCGGCTCCCCCACCCGTTCGATCCGCCCTTTCACCCGTACGGCCCGCTGCGCCTTGGTCAGGCCGGCCAGCGACCGGCCGTACCCGACCAGCGCCACGGCGCCGAACACCCCGCACCACAGGGCCAGGATTCCGTGCCAGTTCATGTGTGCCCCGCTCCCGTCCGTCCTGTCCGTGGTTCAGTGCGCCGAGGTGCGCCGCAGCACCCGGCCCTGTCCGTCCGCCTCCAGCACGGCGGCGCCCCCGGGCCCGGCCACGGTGACCGTGATGGTGACGGAGCCGTTGGTGCGGAGGACGGTGATGCTCCAGGCCTGCGGGGCGTGGACGCCGAGGGTGGTCCTGGCCTCGTCGACCAGGGCCGGGAACCGCTCGTAGGGCAGTGACACCGGATCGAACTCCCGGGCCTTCGAGTCGGTCGAGGAGAACGTCAGCGCCAGCAGGCTGTCCGTCACCTGCAGGGTCGTCACCGGGCCCGCTTCGCCGTTGCGCGTCAACGAGTTGACGGCCCGCCCCAACTCGCCCTCGTCGAGGAAGGACTGCCCGGGGCCGAGCACGACGGTGCCGGACCCGGCCGTCACCACCTTGGTCGACCACGACGAGGAGGCGGAGGCCGAGGGGCTCGCGAAGGAGGACGGCGGGCCGGCGGGCTCGTCCTCGAACAGGTCCACCCGGAACAGGAGGACGACGGCCGCCGCGGCGAGCAGCAGACCGAGGAACCCGAGGAAGGGGACGGCGCAGCTGTCGGGCGGCTCGCTCACCTTGGTCGAGGCGGGCGCGGAGTCGAGCAGCGCCCCGGCCGCCCGCTCCTCCCACACCGGGGTCGGCCGCTTCACGATGCGCACGGCTGCCGGCCGGTCCGGCGGGTAGCGGACCACCAGGACGCCGCGCGGCCGGTAGTCGGGGAGGTCGGCGACGTGGATGTCCTGGGTGAACTCCACCCGGAACGCGGGGCCTTCGTCCGGCACGACGGTGAGGTCGAACCGCACCGCCAGGTCGGTCACCTCGCCCTTCGGGACGTCCAGGCTCTCGATCATCGCGAGCGCCGTCCGCGGGACGACGGCTGCCTCCCGGGCCCGCCGCGGCACGCCGGCGAGGAGGAGCAGCAGGCCGTAGACGATGGGAAGGCCCATGCCGGCGATGAGCAGTGCCACCTTGTCGACGACGACGCCGACGACCATTGCGGCGAGCGATCCTCCGATCACGCTTCCGGTCAGGAAGCCGCGGGCGAGGGCGACCGGCGTGTTGCGCGTGGGCGGCGCACCGGTGGTGATCGTCATACCGGTGATTGTGCCGGGCGGGAGCGACGGCGGACAGGCCCGGAGCCGACAAGCTTGCGCCGTCCCAGTGAACCCCGGAACCAGTCGGGGCGACCCGCGTGCCGCCGGCCCAACCGGCCCGCCCTGCACCTAACTTCACGGCGGACCGGATCCGACCCGGCCGGCCCGTGAACCCCCGACCCCCCGAACCAGGAGCAGCAGTGCGAATCCCCCAGAAGCCCGCCGTCGTCCTCGCGGCCGCCGTCGCCCTCGCCGGCCTCACCGCCCTCGGCGGCGGCCCGGCCACGGCCGCCCCGCGGGACCCGGTCGCCGTGTCCCTGCAGGTGTCGAGCGACGGCACCAACCTCGACGAGTACGAGGGCGGCGAGGTCTGGACCCGGGACGCCCGACTCACGTTCCAGGACTGGGTGATCGGCCAGCTCGACGACGGCAGCTTCCGCATCAAGGGCACCCACTACGACAGGTGCGTCACCGACAACGGCGTCGGGAACCCCGTGACGCTGAAGGGCTGCAACGCGAACGACCCCGCCCAGCGGTGGATCTTCGACATCGGCTCCGAGCGCACCGTCGTCGAGAGCGTCAAGGACCGCCGCACCGGCCTCCAGGCCAACGGTCTGAACCAGCCGGTCACCCTGGAGCCGCTGGACGACAGCCCGGCCCAGGAGTGGACGCCCTACCAGAAGTGACGGAGGGTTCCCCGCCGTGGCCCAGTGCCGAACGGTGCCGAACGGTGCCGAACGGTGCCGAACGGCGTCGGGCCGGGCCACGGCCGCGCCGCCGTCAGTCGTACACGACGGTGAAGTCCCGGCCGAGCGCGGCGTACCGGCCCAACGCGTCACGGAGCGCCTGCGCCGCCCACGGGAGTTCGCGCTCCAGATCCGCCCAGCCGACGAAGCGCAGTTCGGCGGGCATCGCGACCAGGCCGGTGATCGAGTCCCAGAACGCGGCCCAGTTCATGCCGTAGAACGCGGGGAAGCGCAGTTCGCGCTTCAGGACGGTGTGGAGGTCGTTCTCGCCGCGCACGGAGCCGACGTCGACGGTGATGCGGTGGGGCGGGTCCGGCGTCAGGTCCTCGGTGGTGTCCCAGAAGGTCGGGAGCCACCAGCACAGGACCGACCGGTCCTCGGGCCAGGGACGCTGCTCCTCGTCCTGCCAGTCCTCGAAGAGGTCCGCGGCCGGGTCGATCGGGCGCCAGGCGGGGTCGAGCGGCTCGTCGGCCGTCGCCGGCCGGACGAACCGCCGGCCGCGCTGGTCGCAGGCCCCGAACTCCCGGACGTTGCGCTGGGCCTGCAGCAGCGGGACCGAGTTGGCGCCGTCCGGCCTCAGCGGCCACCTGAGCTGCGCCGGGTCGTCCTCCCAGGAGCAGAGCGGGCAGACGACGAACGAACCGGGCCACCCTTCCCGGACATCGAAGACGAGACGGCCGCAGCAGGGGCAGGGTCGGCGAGTGTCCACCCCGGCAGTCTGGCCTGCCGGACCGGTCGACGGCGACCCGGTTTCGGAGCATGCCCATCGGATTTCGTGACAAGTCGTCATGGTCGGCGGATCACCTGTTCTAGGATCCTGGGGCACTTCGGACAGCACGTCGCTCCGTCCGAGCCGCACGTCCTCAGCAGACCACGTGCCCGGCGTTCGGGACAGGAGAGCCGGGTTCCCATCCTTCGATGCGGAGGCTTGACCATGAGTCGAACGGGTACGCGTCCAAGAGTCCTCATAGTCGGGGCGGGCCTGGCCGGCACCGCCACGGCCATCCGGCTGCTCTGCTTCGCGCGCAGACCGCTGGAGATCGTCCTGCTGGAACGACGTTCCGACTACCGCTCGGCGGGCGTCGCCTACCACCGGGACGGCAACCCCTGGGACTACGTGTTCAACATCCAGGCGGGCCGGATGTCGGTGTTCCGCGAGGACGTCCTCGACTTCGTCCGCTGGGCGAACCACGAGGCCGACCGCAGCGGCTGGCCGGAGCCCTGGGCCGGGCTCCGGTTCGTCGAGCAGGGGCCGGCGCCCCGGCGGATCTTCCAGGACTACCTGAGCGACCGGCTGGCCGAGGCGAGGCGCGAAGCCCCTCCCGGTGTCGTGCTCGTCGAAGCGGAGGGCGAGGCGGTCGACCTGGAAGTCCGGCCCACCGGCGCCGACGTGACGATCGAGCAGCCGTCGGGCCGCGGGGGCGGAGCCGACCGGAGCCCGGCGGTGACCGTGCTCCGCGCCGACCAGGTCGTCCTCGCGACCGGCCTCGAACTCCGGGAGCCGGTCTTCGCCTCCGAGGTCCGCACCCACGCCTCCTTCGTGCGCGACCCCTACTCCGCGGCCGGAATCCGCAAGCTCGTCTCGCTCCCGTCCGAGTCGACGGTCGCCATCGTCGGCTCCGTGCTGAGCGCCTACGACTCGGCGGGCCTGCTGCTGCGCCAGGGCCACACCGGGAGGATCCATCTGATCTCCAGGACCGGGACGATGTTCCGGACGTACCCCGGCGGCCACGAGCACGGGGTGCTGCGCCTCCCCTGTCCGAAGACGCTGCTGGAGCCGTACCGGAACCGTGAGGAGTTCCTCGTCCGGATCCGGGCCGAGTGGGACACGGCGTGCTCGACGGTCGTCCGGGAGCATCCCGACGTCTCCCCGGTGGTGGTCGCCGAGCGGGTGGTCAAGGCGTGGGAGCCGCACCTCCCCGAGGCCATCGAGCGCATCCCCACCGCGGAACTGCGGGGCCTGCTGGACGAGTTCGGCACTGCGCTGGCCGCGCTGCGGGTCGGGGTGCTGGAGTACACGATGGCGGTCATCGAGCGCGCCCTGCACGCGGCGGACGGGGCGGTGCGGCTGGTCGTCGGCAAGGTGGAGGCGGTCAGGCCGGCGGAGTCGGGGCGGCTGGCCGTGTCGGTCGCCTCCCCGCAGGAGGAGCACACCATCGAGGCCGACCTGGTGGTGTCCAACTTCGGCCGGGAGTCGGACTACAGCAGGGTCGACCGGCCGCTCTGGCGGAACCTCCTGCGGCGGGGGATCGCGGAGCCCCACGCGCGCACCGGGCGCGGCCTGGAGGTCGACGGACGGGGGGTGCTGCTGAGCCCTGGCGGGGTGGCGGGCCCGGTGTCCGCGGTCGGCGCGCTGCGCGAGGGCGACGAGATCGTGCGGAACGGCCGAACCGGTGCGTTCACCTTCAATCTCGCCGCCATCAAGAACCATTCGATCGCGGTAGCCGCGCACGTGATCGAGCAACTGGAAGTGGAAGAGGACGTTTCGGCTCGGATCGCGGAGCGGAGTTCGGCTCGGACTTCGGAGTGGACTTCGGTGGGGAGTCCGGCTCGAAGCACGGCCGAAAGCGTGGCCGGAAAGGCGGCCGGGCACCGCGGGGGTGTCGGCAATCTGGAGGAAGCGGCCCGGGCGGAATTCGAGGACGCTGTGGTACTGGAGGCCAGGAGATTGGCCTCGCGCGGTCGAATTGAACGGAACCTGCTCGATTCCCGACTGGACGCCTGTATCCGGTCCATGGGTGAACGTCCGGCCGCTGCGGTGGATGCCGCCCGGTACGACCGCCTGATGAGGGTGGTCGTCAACCGGGCCGCGGTCGAACGACTCACCGATGTCTCCGTGACACCACGACAACTGCGCCGACAGCTGGGAATGGCGACCGCCGAAGAACAGGAGGAATAGGTGGACGGGCGACGGATTCAGGGATCCCTGCTGACCGGTGGTGCACAGAGCGAAGTGCGGGGCACCTGCAATCGCACGAGACATCCGCTTGAGGGATCCATCCTCGTCGCCCCTTCCCTCGACGCCGGCCTGTACGAGGCGATCGTGGCGGCGCGCGCGGTGGTCTGCGGTTCGGGCGGGCTGACCGGCCACATGCAGTCGCTCTGCCGGGGCAGGGGAATTCCCGTGCTCCGCGTCGACGAGGCGGACCTCGACGACCTGGTCGGCGAGGCGGTGCTGGACCTCGACGGCGAGTCGATCGTCGTCGAGTCCGGCGCGGGCGCCGGGACCGACGCGGACGCCGGGGCCGGGGCCCCCTCGCCGGCCGACCTCGGCGCGGCGTGCGCGGTCATCGCGGACCTCCAGGACATCAGCGCGATCAACTCCTGCGGACCGGACGCGAAGCGGGTCGACTGCTTCTTCATCCGGGAGGAGTTCCTCTGCCTGGCGGCGGGCCTGAGTCCGCTCGACTCCCTGGAGGGCGGCCCGGCCGAAGCGGCGGTCTACGGGCGGGCGCTCGCCGACCGGCTGTGCGCCTTCACCGAGGCGCTGCTGCCCGGCCAGCGGCTGATCCTGAGGATGCTCGACCTCCGCTCCGACCACGCCGCCAGCGTCACCGAGCTGGCCCCGGTCGCGGTCGAGCCCAACCCCGAGCTGGGCCTGCACGGCGCACGCTGGCTGCTGGGGTCGACCGCCTACCGGGAGGCGCTGCACGCCATGCTCGGCTCGCTGCGCGAGCGGCTCGGCGACGCCGCGGGCCGGGTGCACCTCTCCGTGCCGTTCCTCAACGACGCGGAGGAGTTCGCCCAGCTCAGGAAGCACCTCGAACTGCCCGCCGAGGTGCCCCTGTCCGCGTTCATCGAGACACCGGCGGCGGTGCACGCCACGGCGGAGATCTGCGCCGCCGGCGCCAGCGAACTGTTCGTCGGGGTGAAGGACCTGGTGCAGTTCTACCTGGCCGCGGACCGCGGCAACCACCTGGTGGCGGAGTCCTACCAGACCCGGCATCCGGCCGTCCTGGACGGGCTGCGCAGGGTGGTGGAGTCGGCCCGCGCCGCGGGGACCCCGGTGAAGGTGTTCGCGCTGGGCACGGACCTCGCCCACTACCTCGCCCACGTGCCCACTCCGGACGGCTACATGATGTGCACCGCCGAACTCCGGCAACTGGTGCTCGACTCGCGACCCTGACCGGGCCGGCGGGCGGGTGGCGGTGAGGGTCGTCGCCCGCCCGCTGTGTGGTCGGGCGCGGATACTACAACTCTATTGTCATCGATAGAAGTTGATCGGGACTCCATCCATTTCAGTGAATCTGACGTTACATCAGTTTCGTTTCACCCGCCGTGATCCAGGATGCGAACAGTATCCGTAACGGAAGGGTGGTTCGCATGACCAGCGTCAGTGGAGAGCCGATCCCGGCGATCACCGAGGCCACGCTCGCCGACGTCGCCGACAACGGACTTCGGGGGCCCGGCACCACCGTCAACCAGGCCGTCATCGACCTCGGCAACGCCCTGCAGGCGGCCGCCCAGGGCGACGGGACGGTGCAGCTCCCGCCGGAACTGGCCGAGTTGGTGGCCAAGGTGCGGCAGATCGCCGACGTCGACGTCACCGGGATCGAGGTGGAGGAGGACATCCGCCTGTCGGCGTTCCGCATCAGGCTGAAGGGCGACGAACCCCGCCCGGTCGTGATCGTGCCGGCCGGCTGGAACCCGCTCGGCTGGCTGCCCTTCGTCTACGGCTACATCAAGCTGGCGCTGCGCGGCTACCACGTCCTGGCCTACACCCCGCGAGGCCTCGGCTATCCGGGCTGGATCTCCACCTCCGGCGGCCGCGTCGACGTCGCCGGCCCCGACGACTGGGCCGACGGGGTGAAGGTGATCACCCACGCGGAGGGCTGGAGCGGCCCGAGCAAGGTCGGCTTCCTCGGCCTGTCCTACGGCTCCGGGATCAGCCAGCTGGTCGCCGCGCACGACCCCGACGAGCGGGTGGCCGCCGTGGTCGCGCTGAGCACCTGGGGCAACCTGGCCACCAGCCTCTACGCCAACGACACCCGGCACGTGAAGGCCGTGGAACTGCTGGTCGGCTTCACCGGCGGGGAGAAGCAGGACAAGTTCGACGCGGAGACCCTGGACATCCTCGACAAGTTCGACCAGAACCGCGACCTCGACGACGTGATCGCCTGGGGCGACGAGCGCTCCCCGGAGACGTACCTCCGCGAGACCAACCGGCGGGGCATCCCGACCTTCGTCTCCAACACCTGGCACGAGACGCTCTTCCCGGCCTCCTCGGTGATCGACGTCTACAACCGGCTGACGGTGCCCAAGCAGCTGAACCTGTGGATCGGCGACCACGGCGCGCCCGAGGGCGCCGGCATGTCCGGCCTGCTGACCCACCTGCCGTTCCCCGGCCTGGCGGATCCCCTTCGGGAGGCCTTCGAGTTCCTGGACCACCACCTGCTGCGCGCCGACAACGAGGCGCCGAACCGCAAGCAGGTGACCAGCCAGGTGATGTTCACCTACAAGACCAAGCCCGTGCTGGGCGGCGGCAACCGGATCACCGAGGCCGCCCGCCGGGAGTCGCGCGACTCATGGGCGGACGTCACGACCGGCGAGGAGACGTGGTACCTCACCGGCGTCAACGGCGACGGTGACGGCGCGCTGGCCGACAAGCAGAACGACGGCTGGTCGCGGAGCTTCACCGCGGGCGTGGAGACCAGGGCGACGGCGGTGGACGGCGTGATGGACACCGGCCAGAAGGAGTGGACGGGCAACCCCCGGAAGTACGTGCTGTCCGAGTTCGAGCGGGAGAACCTGCTGGTCTGGTCGACCGACCCGCTGACCGGGCAGGGTGAGGCGGCCCGCCGGATCCGGGGCGCCGCGCAGGTCCGGCTGACGGTGCGCAGCACCGAGGACGCCGCCACCCTGGTGGCCTACCTGTTCGACGTCGCCCCGGACGGTACGGCGCGGATCGTCACCCACGAGCCGTACACCGTGCGCGGTCTGACCCCCGGGAAGGACACCACCGTCAGCTGGGCGCTCCAACCCGCCGCGTACGACGTGCCGACCGGCCACCGGCTGGCGCTGGTCGTCAACAGCCGTGACCAGCTGTACTCCTACGCCGCGGAGCGCGGCACCGTCACCATCGGCTCGCCGAGCGGCAACGAGTCCCGCCTGGAGCTGCCGCTGGGCTGATCCCCGGAGTCGCCCCCGCGGCCCGTCGCCGGGCGGCGACGGGCCGCGGGGAGGCGAGTGGCGGCGCGGGGACCCCAAGCGGAGGTCAAGGAACCTTGACCTCCGCTTGGGGTCCCCGTCCGCTGATCGCGTGCCAGACTGTGCGCCCCGCAGGCCGATGAGGAGAGTTCGGTGGACCTGGCGCGCCCCCTGATCGAGGACTTCCCCGCCCATCCGGACGGCGACCCGGCCGAGGCCCTGGCCCGCGCCGTCCGTGCCCGCCGCGGCGACCTCGGCCTCACCCTCGGCGACCTCGCCGCCCGGGCGGGCCTCCCGGAGGCCGACGTCCGGGCCGTCGAGGCCGGGCACGCGAGGCCCACGCTGGCGCTGCTCACGGTGCTGTCGCACGCGCTGCGCAAGGAGTAGCGGGGGCGGGCCGCCGCTCAGGCGGGTTCGTAGGAGGTCCGCCGGACCAGGGCGCGGGCCTGCGGGGAGTCCATGGGGTGGGCGAAGAGGTACCCCTGGCCGAGCGGGCAGCCCATGGCGGCGAGCAGGTCGCGCTGGTCGGCGTGCTCGATGCCCTCGGCGATCACCTGGACGCCGAGGGTGTCGGCGATCCGGGTGATGCCCTCGACCAGGGCGTACTGCTGGGGCGAGTGGCCGAGGCCGTCGATGAAGGACTTGTCGATCTTGAGCAGGGAGATCGGGAACTCGCGCAGGTAGGACAGCGAGGAGTAGCCGGTGCCGAAGTCGTCGATGGCGATGCCGACGCCGAGGCCGGACAGGGTGGCCATGTCGGCGTGGATGCGGTCGTCGCGGCGCATCAGCACGGACTCGGTCAGCTCCAGGACCAGGGTGTGCGGGTCGATGCCGGTGGTGGCCAGGGCCCGGCGGACCACGTCCACGAACCCGGCGTCGCGGAACTGCCGGGCCGAGACGTTGACGTTGACCCGCAGCGGCGGCCGGCCGGCGGCGGAGCGGACCTCCGAACTGGCGGCGTGCCAGGCCGCGACCTCCTGGGCGGCGCGCTCCAGCACCCAGGCGCCGAGCGGGACGATCTGGCCGCTCTCCTCGGCCAGGGCGATGAACTCGTCGGGCAGCACCATGCCGCGGCGGTCGTGCGGCCAGCGGACCAGCGCCTCGAAGGCGACCAGGTCCCCCGAGCGCAGGTCGACGATCGGCTGGTAGTACAGCTGGAAGGCCGATTCCGCGATCGCCGAGTCGAGGTGCTCGTTCAGCTCGTGCCGCTCCACCATCCCGGTCTGCAGGGCCGGCCGGTAGTGGCGCCACTGACGGCGGCCGGCCGCCTTGGCGGAGTAGAGCGCGAGGTCGGCGTGGGTGAGCAGCTCGGTCGCGTCCACGCTGTCCTCGGTGGTCGCCACGCCGATGCTGGCCGTCACCCGCACCGCGCCCGACTTGAGCCTGAACGGCTCGGCGAACACCGCCAGCACCCCGGACGCGATGGTGTCCACGTCGGCCGGCCGCCGCGCGTCCTCCACCAGCACCGCGAACTCGTCGCCGCCGAGGCGGGCGGCGGTGTCCGAGGCGCGCAGCGCGGTGGAGATCCGCAGCGAGACCGCGACCAGCAGTTCGTCGCCGATCGCGTGGCCCTGGGTGTCGTTGACCACCTTGAAGTCGTCCAGGTCGATGAACAGCACCCCCGTGACGGCTCCGCTGCGCTCGCCCCGGGAGAGGGCGTGGCCGACCCGGTCCAGGAACAGCACCCGGTTGGCCAGGCCGGTCAGCGAGTCGTGGAAGGCCCGGTGGGTCAGCTCGCGCTCCATCTGCCGCTGCTCGGTCACGTCGCGCAGGGTGAGCACCAGGGCGCCCACGGTCGGGTCCGCGCGCAGGTCGTTGAAGCGGACCTCGGCCTCGATCGGGGTGCGGTCCTGGCGCAGCAGCCGCCAGTGCTCGCGCGGCTGCTCCGCCCGGGGCTGGTCGGCCGTCCCGCGCATCCGGGCCAGCGCCTTGCCGACCTCCCGGCTGTCCTCGGGCGGGACCAGGTCGGTCAGCAGGGTGCCGGCCAGGTTCGGGTGGCCGAGCACCGTCTCGGCGGACGGGGAGGCGTAGCGCACGCCGTCGTCGGCGTCGAGGATCAGGATGACGTCGCTGGCGTTCTGCACCAGGGTGCGGAAGTACAGCTCGCTGTTGCGGCGGATGACCTCCCGGCTCAGCACCAACCGCTCGACCGCGAGGGCCGCCTGCGCGGCGAGGATCTCCAGCGAGCTCCAGAGGCTGGTCAGCTCCTGCTCGGTGCCGGTGACGATGAGCGCGCCGATCAGCGGATCGCCGGAGGGGCGCTCGGCGAGGGTGAGCGGGCAGACCAGGGCGTACGGCATGCCGCCGCCGAGGCGGGTGCGCCGGTCGCCGCCGGGCTTCGCGGCGGGCTTGGCGCCGGGCTTGGCGGAGAGCTTCGCGTCGGCGGACCGCGCGGGGCCGGGCTTGGACGGGCCGGGTTTGGACGGGCCGGGTTTGGACACGCCGGGTTTGGACGCGCCGGGCTTCGTCGAGGTGGGCGGGGCGGCGTCCAGGCCCAGGGCGGCCACGGGCAGCAGCAGGGTCTCCCGGGCGGCGGCGAGTTCCAGCACCTGCTCGGACGGCGCGGCGTCCTGCGGCGCCTGCCGGGCGGAGCCGCTCCCGGCGTGCCGCACGTGCAGCACGCCCTCCTCGGTCACCGCGAGCAGGGCGACGTGTCCGGCCTCGGCCGGCATCAGCGTCGACGCGGCGGACTGGACGGCGTCCGCGACCTCCTCCACCGTGACGGCCGCGGTCAGCCGGGCGCCCGCCTCGCGCAGCGTCCGCTCGCGGGCGACGGCCTGCCGGCGGTCGGAGACGACCACCGCCAGCCGGGCCAGCACCAGCAGGTAGAGCAGCGCGGAGAACGCGCCGATCACGCCCGCGTTGCCGGTGTTGCCGGCCAGCGCCTCGATGATCAGGATCGCCGGGGCGATCAGCGAGGCGAGGGTGAGCAGCACCAGCCGGGCGGTGCTCAGGTCCGGCTGCTGGGTGGGCACCGGCCGGGTCAGCTCGACCATCGACGGGTGCAGCGCCGCCGCGCCCCAGGCGGTGTAGAAGGCGGCCCAGCCGAGTTCGACGGGCGTGCCGATGTGCCAGGTGCCGTGCAGCTGGATCAGCCCGTACAGCACGTCGGAGACCAGGAGGCCGAGCGAGCCGACGGCGAGCAGCTGCAGCGAGCGGGAGTTGCCCCCGCGCGGGGTCAGCAGGCGCAGCAGCAGGGCGAGCACGACCACGTCGCCGAGCGGGTAGGCGATCGAGACGGCCTTCTGGAACCAGTCGAGGTCCGGGTTCCGGGCGTACGGGAGGATCAGGTAGATCCAGGCGAGCAGGGCCAGTCCGATGGTGGGGATGAGGGCGTCGAGCAGCCCGGCGCGGTCCTGACGGGCCGTGCGCCAGCGGATGAAGCCCAGCACGCCGACGGCGTACAGCACGTACTCGGCGAGGTAGAAGCCGTCCGCGACGGACGGGAACGGGTTGGGCAGGTGCAGGATGTCCAGCTGGACGGCCTGGATCACCTCGCCCACGGTGAAGCTGAGGTTGGCGAGTGCCAGCACGTACCAGAAGCGCGCGTGCGCGGGCCGGTTGAGACGGACGCCGACCACGATCGCGGCGACGCCACCGAGGCCGATACCCGTCCACCAGATGATCCGCTGGCTCGGATTCGCGTAGTAGATGCCGGTGAACAGCACCATCCAGAGCAGGTAACAGACCATCAGGCGTTGGCACCGGCGAGTCAACGAGGCTACCTCCTCCGCGACACCACCCCGCCGGTCGGGCGGGGGAGTTCGGGCGAGGACTGGGCGGGCGAGGCGTACGGGCCGGCCCGGGGCGGGACGGGGGTGGGCGCTTTCGCGCAGCAGCGAGGCGTCCGGTGGGGGGTGCGACCGGACGGCCTCGACGGGGCAGGAGTGCGTATAGTCGGAAATGTCGCACTCCCCAGCATTCTGCCGCCACAGCACGAGGTCAAGCCGGTGGACGACGCAGTAGACAGCGCACAGGGCGTACGGACGGATGTGAGCTCCGACCGTCACGCCGTGGTCCGCAACGACAACGGTCAGTATGCGATCTGGCCCGGGGACTTGACCGTCCCGGCCGGCTGGCGGCAGGTCCACGGACCGGCCGGGCGGGCCGACTGCCGGGACCGGGTGGAACGCGAGTGGCGCCCCGCCGAACTGGGCTTCCCCGACGGCGCCCCCGTACGGCGCGCGGCGGCCGGATTCGCCGACACGGTGCACGGACTGTTCCGCGCGCGGGTGGCGCACGACCCGGAGGCGGTCGCCGTCATCGCCGCCGACGCCACGCTGAGCTACTGCGAACTCGACCTGCGCAGCGACCGGTTGGCCGCCGCGCTCCGGGCCCGCGGGGCCGGCCCCGAGCAGGTCGTGCCGGTCTGCCTGGAACGCGGGGCCGGGCTGGTGACCGCCTGGCTGGCCGTGCTCAAGGCCGGCGGGGCCTTCCTGCCACTGGACCCGGCCCACCCGCGGCGACGGCTGGCCGGGCTCGTCGAGGACTGCGGGGCCCGGGTGGTGGTCGCGGACGGCGACGGCTTCCCGGGGACCTCCCGGGTACCCGTGCTCGGGCCGGGGGGCGGCGGCTCCGGCGAGTTCCTGGGAGACGACGGCGCCGTCCCCGACGACCTCGCCTACCTGATCTACACCTCCGGCACGACCGGCCGCCCCAAAGGCGTGCCCGTCACCCACCGTGCGCTGCTGTTCACCCTCGACCGGATCGTCCACGCCTACCGGCTGCGCCCCGGCGAACGCGTCCTGCAACTGGCCGCGCTCGGCTCCGACACCGCGCTGGAGCAGGTGTTCGGCGCCCTGCTCGCGGGCGCGACCGTCGTGCTGGGCGGCGGGGACGCGGGCGGCACCTGGGCGCCCACCGAACTGGCCGGCCGGCTGCCCGGGCTGGGCCTGGCCGTCGCCGACCTCACCCCCGCCTACTGGCACCACCTGCTCGACCTGCTCCCGCCCGGCGGTCCCGGCCCCCGGGAGCTGCGGCTGGTCGTGGTCGGCGGGGACGTCGTGCACGCCGACGACTGCCGCCGCTGCCTGGAACGGCTGCCCGGCGCCCGGCTGCTCAACGCGTACGGGGTCACCGAGGCGGCCGTCACCTCGACGCTCTGCGAGGTCACGGCCGACCTCCTCGGCGGGGGCGCCACCGGCCCGGGCCCGACGGGACCGGGCGGCTCCGCCGCGCCCGTACCGATCGGCCGGCCACTGCCCGGAGTGCGGGTGCACGTGCTCGACGCCCGGCTGCGCCCCGTCCGGCCCGGGGAGAAGGGGCAGATCCACCTCGGCGGGCCCGGCCTCGCCCGCGGCTACTGGCGGCAGGCCGGGCTCACCGCCGAGTCCTTCCTGCCCGACCCGTACGCGCCGCTGCCCGGCGAGCGGATGTACCGCACCGGCGACGCCGGACGGTGGCGGGCCGACGGGCAGCTGGAGATCCTCGGGCGCTTCGACGACCAGCTGAAGGTGCGCGGGCACCGGGTGGACCCGGCCGAGATCGAGGCCGTCCTGGCCGCCCACCCGGACGTTCGGCAGGCCCGGATCGCGGCCGACGGGGAGTCGGCGGACGGCAGCCGCACGCTCACGGCGTACTACACGCTCGCTCCCGGGGCGGCCGGCGGGGCGCGGGGGATCCGGGCGTTCCTGGCCGAGCGGCTGCCGGACTACCTGGTGCCGGCCGACTTCGTGCCGCTGCCGGCGATGCCGCTGACGGCGGCGGGGAAGATCGACCGGCGGCGGCTGCCGCACGCGCCGGTGCGTTCGGCCGGTTCGGGTGGCCCGGCCGGCCCGGCTGATCCGGCCGTTCCGGCCGGAGCGGGTGCGTCCGGTGCGTCCGGTGCGTCCGGTGCGTCCGGGGCGGACGCGGTCGAGGCGGCCGTCGGGCAGCTGTGGGCGGAGCTGCTCGGCGTCGAACACGTCGGCCCGGACGGCGACTTCTTCGCGCTCGGCGGCACCTCGCTGCTCGCGATGGAGATGCTGGCGCGGGCCCGGATCATGTTCGGCATCGACGTCGGGCAGGTGCGGGCGCTCACCCGGGCACTGCTGCGCGAACCCGTCCTGCACGCCTTCGCGGGGGTCCTGCGGGCGGCGCGCACGGAGGGCCCCGCGGGCGCCGAACGGGACGCCGGCGTCGACTGGTTCGCGGAGGCCCGGCTCACCGACGACCTCCGGCAGTCCTGGAGCCCGGCGCCCTCCCGGGCCGAGCCCGCCGAGATCCTGATCACCGGCGCCACCGGCTTCTGCGGCGCCCACCTGCTGCACACGCTGCTCGCCACCACCCGGGCCCGCATCCACTGCCTGGTTCGCGCGCCCGACGAGGAACACGCGCTGGAACGGCTGCGGGCGGCGCAGCAGCGCTTCCTGCGGCACGACCTCGCCGACCGGCGGGTGGTGCCGCTGGTCGGCGACCTCACCCGGCCCGCACTCGGGCTGACGGACCACCGGTTCGACTGGCTGGCCGGGCACCTCGACGCGATCCACCACCTCGGCGGGCAGGTCAACTTCCTCTACCCGTACCACCAGCTGCGCCGCCCCAACGTCGGCGGCACCCGGGAGGTCGTCCGGCTCGCCGGGCACAGCCGGGGCATCCCCGTGCACTACCTCTCCACCCTCGCCGTCCTGGCCGGCTTCGGCGCGGCCGGGGTCCCGAAGGTCACCGAGCGGACCCCGCTCGCCCACCCGGAACGGCTCGGCGTCGGCTACGTCGAGAGCAAGTGGGTCGCCGAACAGCTGCTGCACAACGCGGCCGCCGCCGGCCTGCCGGTCACCGTGCTGCGCACCAACGACGTCACCGGGGACCTCGCGGACGGGGCGATGAACACCGGCACCGAACTGTGCGCGCTGATCGCCTACCTGGCCGACAGCGGTACCTGCCCGGACGTGCAGCTGCTGCTCGACTTCGTCCCCGCCGACCGCTTCTCCCGGGCCGTCGCCCACATCGCCGCCCACGCACCGGCCGCCGGCGAGGTCTACCACCTCACCTCCCCGCGGCCGGGCGTCCTCGCCGACCTCGCCGAGCGGCTGCGGGCGCGCGGCCACCGGATCGCCCCACTGCCGTACGGGGACTGGGTGCGGCGGCTGGTCCGGTTCGCCGCCGGGAACCCGACGCACCCGATCGCACCGTTCGTCCCGCTGTTCGTGGACCGCGCGCCGGGGACGGACCTGTCGATCAGCGAGATGTACTTCCGGCCGACGTTCCCGCTGTTCGAGCGGGTCAACGCGGACGCGGCGCTGGCCGGGAGCGGGATCGAACTGCCTCCGGTGGAGGGCGGGTTGATCGACCACTACCTGGCGGGGCTGGAGCGGGAGGGCTTCCTGCGGGCGGCGTCGCCGTGAGCCGTTCCGAGGGGAGCCTTTCCGACGCGAGCCTCTTCGACGCGCTGGGCGGGCGACTCGGCTCCGGCGAGGGCCCGGTGGCCTTCGGCGGGTCGCTCGGGCCCGGAGAACTGCTGGCGGCGTACCGGCGCGGGCTGTTCCCGCTGCCGGCGGCGGACGTGTACGCGAGCGCGTACAGCGAGGCGCTGTACGGGGACGCCGTCGAGGCGGGCGAGGTGGCGCTGCTGCCGGGCGGGACGGACCCGTACGCGCTGGCCTGGTGGTCGCCCGACCCGAGGCCGGTGATCGTGCCCGACGGCGTCCGGCTCGGGAGGCGGCTGGAGCGGCGGTTGCGCAACCGGTCCTCGTGGTGGACGAGCGCGGACCGGGCCTTCGGGCAGGTGCTGGCGGCGTGCGCCGAGGGGCGTCAACCGGTCTGGCTCACGGAGGAGTTGGCGGCGGCGCTGATGAAGCTGCACGGGCTGGGGGCGGCGCACAGCGGCGAGGTGTGGGAGGGGGAGGAGCTGATCGGCGGCGTGTTCGGGGTGGTGGTCGGCCCGGTGCTGAGCCTGGACTCGATGTTCCACCGCCGTCCGGACGCCGCCCGGGTCGCCGTCGCCGACCTCGGGGCGAGGTTCGGCGCGGCGGGCGGGCGGCTGCTCGACGCGCAGTGGGACGGGCCGCACGTGCGGAGCCTCGGGGCGGAACCGATGGCGCGCTCGCGGTACCTCGCCGAGCTCTCGGGCGAGGGCGAGGGCGAGGACACGGACAGGGGCGCGGGCAGGGGCATGGGCGGGGTCGGTGCGCTGGACGGGTCGCCGCTGCCGGCGGCGCGGCTGGGGCGGGGCCCGGTTCGCCCGGCTGATCCCTCCACTCTGACGAACCTCGGATGACCTGCGGTTAAACCTGATCGGTCCGGCTTTTTTGGCCTGTCTTCGACAAACTTATTCCTCGTCAGTAACATGACGCCGCGTGTTCAAGAGTTCCATAGGCAGGGCCGCCGGCCCCGCCGTCCTCACCCTCGTCCTCGCCGGGGCCGCCGCGTGCGGGCCGACCAGCCCCGGTACCTCCCAGGCCGGTGCCGCACCGGCCGCCGCCACCGTCGCCGACCCGGCCGCGACCGCCGCCGGGGGCAGCCCGGCCGCCGCCCCGCCCGCCGCCGGCACCCCGCGCGCCAAGGCGGGCAGCCCCGCCGCCGGCCGTCCGACCCCGAGCAGAACCACCGTCACCGCCGCACCCGCCGGGGACCACCAGGCCGCGATCGGCAGCCCGGGCAAGGACGGTGGCGCCGTCACGGCGGCGGCGAAGAACCTCCAGCTGACGGCCTACGACCCGGCGGGCGGCACGGCCGTGCTGTCGGCGACGGGGCCGGCCGCCCCGGCATCGGCCCCGGCCACGGCTTCGCCCACGGCTTCGCCCACAGCCTCGGCCACGACCTCGGCCACGACCTCGCCGGGCGCCGTCCCGCCGGCCGCAGTCGCGGCCGCGGCCGTCCAGCCCGGACAGCTGATCGCCAGCCCGCCCACCGCCGCCGCCCCGCAGGGCGCGCTGGTCGCCGTCACCGGCGTCCGGCCCGGCGCGGGCAGCACCATCGCCCTGACCACCCGTCCGGCCACCCTGGCCGAACTCCTCGGCGGCACCGAGGCCGACGGCAACGTCCCCGTCGACCCGCGCGGCATCACCGTGACCCCGTTGGTCAAGGACCTCAAGGCGACCGCCGGCCTGACCGGGAACGGCGTCCAGGCCGACGCCTCCGGCACCCTGGAGGTGAACCTCAGGGCCCCCGTCCCGCTGCCCGACGGCGCGAGCCTCGACGCCTCCGGCTCGCTCCAGCTCCACCCCGCCGTCCACTTCGCCTACCACGGCGCGGCGGCCGGCAGCCCGCGTACCGCCTCGATCGGCTTCGACCTCGGCGCCCACGCCCAGTGGAAGGTCACCGGCGACGCCGCCCGCAGCACCGGCGCGGCCCCCGTCCGGGTGCCCTTCGCCAAGCTGCAGGCCAGCCCGGTGCTGACGGTCGCCGGCCTGCCGGTGGTCGTCAACCTCGGCCTCACCTGCTACCTGGAGGTCAGCGCCGACGGCCAGGTCCACCTGGAGGCGGAACAGGACGCCACCGGCACCTGGGCGGTGCGCGCCGACTACACCGGCGGCAAGGGCTGGACCCCGGCCACCAGCGCCGAGACCAAGGTCACCCCGGTGCACGTGCGGCTCAACGGCAAGGCGGGCGTCCGGGCCGCGCTCGGCGCCGAGATCAGCCTCGGCCTGTACGACACCGTCGGCGTGGAGACCACCGTCGCCCCCTACCTGCGCGCCCAGGCGGAGGGCTCGCTGGTCGCCGACTCCTCCGGCAACCCGCCGCAGGCGCAGGGCAGTTGGTCGCTGGTCGGCGGCGTCGACCTGAACGGCTCGCTGCTCGCCCACCTGAAGGTCTTCGGCACCCCGATCATCGAGGGCAAGCTGCCCCTGCCGCCGTTCCACCGGGAGTGGCCGCTGCTCGCGGGCTCGGCGACACTGCCCGCCCCGCAGCACAGCTGACCCCTCGCCACCTTCCGGGCCCCTCGGCGGAGTTCTCCGACCGGGGGGCCCTCGTCATGGGTAGGCTCGGATCGGAGGATAGGGGGCGGTGTGGGGAGCAGACGTTCGGTGCTCGGCGGCGCGGCCGTCCTGGTCTGGGCCGGGACGCTGGTCCTGTACGCCGCCACCGGGATCGGCTGGTGGGCGGCCGTTCCGGCGCTGGCCGCGGCGGTGCTGGCCGCGCTGGCGCTGCCGACGCCGCCACGACCGGGCGCACGGGCGGACGGGCCCGGGAGGCGCGTTCAGAGCCCGCTGCCGACCGGGCCCGCACCCATGGGCCTGGGGTTCCCCGTCCCCGCGGGCCTGCCGCCGGGTCTCTCGGAGGGCCTTTCGGAGGTTGGGCCGGTGGGCAGTGGGCCGGTCTACCGGTCCGACGTCTCCGGCAGCGTCCTCGCCTGGGCGGACGGCGACGCGGCGGTCACCGGGAGCGGCGCCGGGGCCGGGCACCGGCCCCTGCTGGAGTACGCCGACGACCCGCTGACCCCGGTGGCCGCCGAGACCGTCACCGAGGGCCTGGAACGCCTCTTCCTCCGGCTCGGCCCGCCGCCGGGCGCCGCCCGCAGCCCCGACCGCACCGCCCCCACGCCCCGAGGTGACGACCGGTGACCACCCCCGAGGAGAGCCGCACCCGCCGTCCGACGGCCCTGGAGATCGCCACCCAGTGGGCCCGACTTCCGCCCGAGCACCTGCGGGTGGCCCTGGAGCACCTCGAACTGGAACTCCGGCGCGAACACGCCCGGGAGAGTGCCCGGGAACGCCACCAGGCGTCGCTGGAACGCGAGCGGACGGCGTCGGCCTCGGTGCTCGAAGCGGCCCGGATGCGGGAGGAGCACGTGACCGAGCGCGCCCGGATCGCGGCTCAGGACCGCAAGGACCAGCGCGCCCACCAGCTCTACGCCGGCGGACTGGCGGCCGGATTCGTGCTCGCCGCCGGAATGCTCGCCGGCTCGGTGATCGTCGGCCTGGACGGCCGCCAGTGGCTGGCCGGCCTGCTCGCCGGGCCCAGCCTGATCGCCCTCCCGGTGGTCTTCGTCCTGCGCCGCAGCGACCGGCCCACCGCACGCCCGCTCCCGCTCCCGCCGCCCACCTTCCCGGAGCGGTTCCCGGACGACCGGTCGGCGTAGCCGCGCGGCCTCGTGCCCGGAGGCGGGGCGGCTACGGCCGGCCGCGAGGGCGACGGCGGTCGCGACACCGCCGGAACGACGTCAGGTGCCGCTGGTGGGGGTGTCGTCCTTCTTGACGCCCAGGAGGATCTGGTCCAGCACCGAGACGTCCGGGGCGGCCGGGTCGTCGTCCACGCCGCCGTCGAAGACCACGTAGCCCCCGCCCTTCGCGGGGAGGGCGGCCAGCAGGACGTAGCCCTGGGTGCCGTCGGCGTTGGTGATGTGCCAGCGGGTCGCGTAGCCGGCCACGCCGGCGACGGCGAGGCTGCCCGAGCCGTAGTCGGTCTGCGAGGTCATCCCGCTGAAGATCTGCTTGGCGACGGTCGGCATGGCGGCGTCGGCGGCGGCCTTCGCGCTGTCGCCCTGGATGGTGTTCTTCTCCACCGAGAACCGGCCGCGGATGCAGGCCTTGCCGTTCGCGCAGGTGTAGCGGCCACTGCCGAGGTAGACCGACCACTGCGGGGTGTCGGTCGTCGTCACCTCCCAGCCCTCGAACACCGGGAGGGTGATCGAGTGCTGCTGGTCCGCGACGGTGCTCCTGAGGACCGGGGCGGGCTTGGGCGTGGCCGGCTTCGGGGTGGGGCCGGGGCTCGTGGTCGGGCCGGCGCTGCGGCTGACGGAAACGGTGGGGTCGGTGGTCGGGTCCGCCGTCGGGTCGCCGCCGTGGCTGAGCGCGACTCCGGCGACGCTGCCGCCGACCGCCAGGACGCCGACCGCGACGGCGATGATCACGCCCGGCTTGGCCCGCCTGGGGGCGGGGAGCGGGGCCGCGGCCATCGGCGGGTAGCCGGGGCCGGGCTGGCCGTAGCCCGCAGCCGGGTACGCCTGCAGGCCCGGGTACGTCTGCGGGCCGGGGTGGCCCGGGTAGCCGTAGCCGCCCTGGACCGGCCGGACGTCGCTGGTCCAGGCGTTGCCGTCCCACCAGCGCTCGTGGCCGGGGGCGCCGTCCGGACCGGGGACCGGGTACCACCCGGGAGGCGTCTCGTTGCTCACGGCCGTACGGTACCCGCCGGTGTGCGGCCCGTGGCGGCAGGGGTGCCGTGCCCGCCGCCACCGCCGCGGGCGGTCAGCACGAGGGGCGCGGCCGTGGCCGCGGCGAGGCGGCCCAGGCGGCGGTGAAGCCGTGGGTGGTGTCGCGGAGCAGCCCGAGGGCGGGCGGGACCAGGACGACGGCCGGTTGGTTGACGGCCATGACCAGTCCGAGGGCGAAGCCGGTCCGGCCCGGTGGGGCCGACTTCGCCAGGTGGGCCACCCACGGGCCGTACCAGCCGATGCCGAAGAAGCCCAGCCAGGTGAACAGGAGGGCGGCCACCAGGGGGGAGTGGCCCGCCGGCGTCGTCAGGGCCGTCAACCCGGCCACCACCGCGCCCAGGCAGACCAGGACGGGCCGGTACCGCCCGGCACGGCTGCGGTCGCTCCAGGCCGCCAGCGCGATCCGGCCGGCCGCCCCCGCCACCTGGACCGCCACCAGGACGGCGGCGCTCGGACCGGGGCCGAGGGCCGTCACGTCGTGGAGGTACAGCGCGCCGAGCACGCCGATGCCGCTGTGCACCGAGACCAGGCTCAGGCCGGAGAACAGGATCCTCGTCATGGCCGGCTCGCGGAGCATCCGCAGCCGGGAGCGCCCCGCCGACCACCAGTGCCGCCCGCCACCCGTGCGCCACCGCCGCGCGGCGCGACCGGCGACCGGCCCGGCCCGCGCGTGACCGTCCCGCCCGGACGGCGGGGAACTGTCGGAGGGCTTCGGCCGGAGCGAGAAGCCGGGCCCGCCGACTTCCCGCTCCGGCCGTACCCGAAGGGCCGCGGGATCCTGCACCGCACCGCCTGGATACGATCGCACGATGATCACCACCAGCGCCCGCACCACGGTCTTCGACATCGACGGCACCCTCTGCTTCGACGGGCGGACGATCGACCGCCGGATCCTCGCCGCGCTGGCGGACTGCGAGCGGGCCGGGCACCAGCTGGTCTTCGCCTCCGCCCGGCCGGTCCGCGACCTCCTGCCCGTCCTCGACGGGGCCTTTCCCTCCGCCACGCTGATCGGCGGCAACGGCAGCCTGGTCTCCGTCGACGGCCGGGTGCGGGCGCGGGCCGCGTTCGAGGCCGGTGACCTCGACCGGCTGCTGACCGAGGTCGAGCGGTTCCGGGCGGGCTACCTCGCCGACGGCCCGTGGGACTACGCCTACACCGGACCGGCCGACCACCCGATCCGCGGCCGGGTCGACCAGGGCGGCCTCGCCCGCCGGGTGGAGCTCGCCGAACTCCCCGCCGTGGTCAAGTTCCTGGTGGTCGACGCGACCGACCCGGCGGCCCTCGCGGAGGCCGGCCGCGCGCTCGGGATGACCGTCAACCACCACCTCGACGAGGCGATCATCGACTTCGCCCCGGGCACCACGAACAAGTGGGAGGCGCTGACCTCGCTGGGGATCGACGCGTACAACGCTTTCGGCAACGACATCAACGACCTCGACCTGCTGCGCAACGCCCGGCACTCCGTCCGGGTCGGCGCCCACCCGGGCCTGGACGGCGTCGCCCGCGTCACCGTCGCCGCCGAAGCGGAGGCCGTCGCCGCCGAGATCTCCCGGCTGGCCGCGGCGCCCGGCCGGTAGCCGCCGGCCGCTACCACGACCGCTTCGCGGGGAGGACGGGCGGTGGCGGTTCGCGGAGCGGCGGGTGCGGATCACCCTGGTCGGCGAGGTGAGCCGCCACCTGCGGCGCTAGGCGTGCGCCGACCGGGACGAGAGGGACGGCCGGGACGAGGAGAAGCGGGGGCGGCGGTGCCGGAGCGGTTGGCGGGTGCGGCGCGGGCCGCGCTGGGCGGGCGGCCGTATCCCCGGTAGGAGCCCGTACGCCCGCGTCGGTTCGGGGGATTGCGGCGGGGGTTCCGGCGTGGACGGGGCGGTGGGGGAATCCATGCCCCGGAAGGGCGCCGCGACCGGTTGTGCGCCCTCGGAAGGGAGAACAGTCATGCGTCGTCGGATCGCCGCGGTCGGGATGCTGGCCGCCGCCGGAGTGCTCGCGTTCGCCGTGCCCGCACAGGCGGCGACGGGGGTGCTGGTGGTGAACGGTGTGGCGCACCAGAACCCGGCCCGGGGGTGCTACCCGACCCTGTCGCCCGTACTCGTCCAGAACCTCACGGACGCGAGGGTCGACGTGTACTCCGCGGCGAACTGTCAGGGGTCGCTGACGCGGGAGATCGCCGCCGGGATGTCCGCGGCGACGGTCGGGTTCAGCTACTTCGTCAACTGACGCCGGAGCAGGACCGGAGCGTGGGAAGTCGGCCCCGCCGACTTCCACGCCGTCACGAGGAGGTGCGATGGAGATCCCGGGGCCCGAACCGTGCGCCGACGGCGGGGTGGGCGCCATCGCGCGGGCGGGTGGCCTGCACGCCTACCAGCTGTGGCTGCACGCCGAGTACGGACCCGTCGCGCGGCTCCGGCTGCCCGGGGCCGGGACCGCCGTGTCGATCGCCGATCCGGTGCTGCTGGAGGCCGCGGTCCACCTCGACGAGCGGCCCCGGCGGCTGTTCTCCTTCCTGGACCCGCTGTTCGAGGCGGGCAACCTCCAGGTGCTCCCGGCCGACGAGCACGGGCCGTGGCGCCGGCTGCTGCTCACCGTCCTGGCCGGACGGCCCTCGCACGAACGGCACGTCGCCCGCTTCGCCGCCCTGGCGACCGGGCTCGCCGACCGCTGGGCCGCCCTGCCCGCCGGGCGGTCCGTCGAGCTCCAGCGGGAACTGGCCGGGCTCTCCCTCCGGATGGTCTGCGGCTACGCCCTGGGCGGCGAGGTCGAGGACCCGGACGGCGTGGTCGAGGCCTTCGAGGTGGTGCTCGCCGACCAGTTGGAGCGCCTCTACCGGGATCCGGCCGAGCAGGTCCCGGAGCAGCACGTCGAACGGACCGCGCGGGCCCTCGCCCGGCTGCGGGCGACGGTCGACCGGGTGATCGCCGCGCACCGCCCGGACGGCCCGAGCGCCGGCGGCCCCGGCACCGGTGACCGCGGCGCAGGCGGCTCCAACACCGGCGACCGCGGCGACCTGATCGGCGCCCTCGTCGAGGCCGGCGAGAGCCCCGCGAGGATCCGCGACACCGTCCTCGCCGTGATGCTGGCCGCCCATCACACCACGGGCGTGGCCGTCTCCTGGACGCTGCACCTGCTCGCCGCCCACCCGGAGGCGGCCGCGCGCGTCACCGAGGAGCTCGACCGCGTCCTCGGCGACCGCCCGGCGCCCGACCACGCCGACCTGCACCGGCTGCCGTACCTGGGGATGGTCCTGCGCGAGTCGCTGCGCCGCTACCCGCCCGGCCCGTACGGCGCCCGGTGGACCGCCGGTCCGCTGGCCGTCGGCGGGTACACCGTCCCCGCCGGGGCGGTGGTCCTCCTCCCGATCCTGGCCGTCCACCTGAACCCCGCGTACTGGCCCGAGCCGGAGCGGTTCCGGCCCGAGCGGTTCACCCCCGAGGAGTCGGCGGGGCGCCCCCGGCTGGCCTGGATCCCGTTCGGCCTGGGCCCGCGCGCCTGCGAGGGGGCGTGCCTGGCCATGACGGAGGCCCTGGTGCTGCTGGCCGTCCTGCTCAAGCGGCTCGGCTTCCGGCCCGAGCCGGGCCACCGGGTGGTCCCGGTCGAACGGTTCGTGCTGTGGGCCGCCGACGACATCCGCATGCTGGTGAGCCCGCGCGCCGCGGACGGCCCGTCCCGCTGAGCGGGTCTGGCGGGAACCCCTATCGCGATATATCGTGAGTTCCCGTCCGTGTCGCCGACCCCGACGCGTGACGACCATCGTCGAGTTCAGGACGGGAAGTATGCCGGGAGAGATCGTGCCCGCCGGGACGCACTCCGGCCGAGGCCCGCAGCAGTTCGGGATGCGGGCCTCCCACGCCGACCGGGACCGGGTGGCCGAGCTGCTGCGGGTCGCGGCGGGCGACGGCCGGCTGACCCCGGGCGAGCTGGACGAGCGCCTGGAGGCCGCCCTGTCGGCGCGGACGCTCGGCGAACTGGCCGGGCTGACGGCCGACCTGCCGCCGGTGTCGATCTCCGCCGACGGGGTGGTGACGGAGGTCAAGGACGTCCTGCGGATCGACCAGCGGTGGAGCGCGGTCAGGCGGGAGGGGCGCTGGGTGGTGCCGCGACGGTTGGAGCTCTTCGTGGAGTGGTGCGACGTGACGCTCGACTTCACCCGGGCGGTGATCACCCAGGACACCCTGCGGATCGACCTGGACATGGAGGGCAAGACCCTGACGCTGATCACCGGGCCCGGCGTCGTGGTCGATTCCGATGCCCTGGCACTGGAGTTCAGCAGGGTCAGGAACGACCGGGCGCCGGACTCCGGCGGGCCCGTCGCCCTGCGCGTGGAGCTGGTCGGCAGGAAGCGCCACGGCCGGATCGTCGTGCGGCAGCCGCGGCGGACGGCCGGCCAGTGGCTGCTGCGCAAGCCCGTGGCGCCGCCTCCCGGCGGCTGACGGGCCGCCGCGGCGGCCGCGGGTTCGTGTCGTGCGCCGCAACCGTCGAGGTCCGACCTGTTCTGCCCTACCCTTCCTCCATGCTCTCTGTGGTGGTGGCCCCCTGGATGGGCGACTCGAAGCCGGTGTTCCTCCACAACCCGGACGAACTGCACGACGCCGCGAGCACGATGAAGGTCGCCGTGCTCGCCGCGCTCTGCCGCGGCGGCGTCGGTCTCGACGCCGAAGTCCCCGTGGTGAACCGCTTCGAGTCCGTCGTGGGCGGGGAGTTCGGCAACGACCCGGACCGGGACAGCGATCCGCTGCCCTGGGAGCTGCTCGGCACCCACGTCCCGCTCCGGCTGCTCGCCGAGCGGATGATCACCCACTCCTCCAACCTCGCCACCAACATCTGCCTGGCCCGCACCACCCAGCAGGCCGTCGCCGACGTGTGGCGCCGCGCCGGAGCCACGCACAGCGCCACCCCGCGCGGGATCGAGGACTACGCGGCGCGCGCCCGGGGCGTGCACAACCGGGTGAGCGCCCGCGACCTGGTCCGGCTGCTGCGCTCGCTCGCCGACGAGCCCGAACTCCTCGGCCTCCTCGAATGCAACGAGTTCCGGGTGGACCTGGCCGCCGGCCTCCCCTCCAACACCCGGATCGCCTTCAAGAACGGCTGGATCCCCGGTACCCGGCTCGGCGTGGGCCTCGTCCAGGCGGCCGACTGCCCGCCCTACCTGATCGCCGTCTGCTACACCGGCCCGCTCGCCGACGGCACGGACCGCACCGACCCGGCGGCCCGCCTGCTCGCCCGCATCTCCAAGGCGGTGTGGGACCGCCGGGACCAGATCAGCCGGCCGGTGCCCTCGGCCCGTTCGGCGCCGCTCCGTTCGGCGGGTTGATCCGCACGAACCCCTCGTGGCCGACGGGTTCGAAGCGGCGTGCGGCATGCGGCGTGCGCCGTCCAGCCGGCCGCCCGTCGGCAGGTCGGCCGTCCGTCGGCCGGCGCGGCGACCCGGCCGAACAGGAGTGCCCGGCGCCCACCGGGGCGGAGGCGCCCGGCGCGTGACGCTGCGGAGGATCCGCTGATGGACGGCCCGGACGCGCTCCGGGCCGTCCCGCTCGGGGCGTGCGCCGGGGAACCGGCTCCGATCGCACACGCATGACGGCCCGTCCGTTGCGGTATCGGATTGAAGGGTCCTGCTCAACGGCTGCGCGAGGGTTCGGGGGTGGTCGGCGTGTCGTCCCGGCTACGGATGTTCGCCCGGTGGATCACGGCGGTCGCGCTCGCGGCGGCGTACGCGGCCCTGCACCTGCTGGTCAACGTGGGCGTGGGCCAGCAGGTGCGCGCGAGCAGGGCGGGGGCGCTGTGGTGCGGGGCGGTCGCCCTGGCGCTGCTCGGGCCGGCCCTGTGGCTGCGGCACCGCCGACGGTCGGGGGTCGCCGAGATCGTCGCGCTCGTCGACCGCTACGGCACCCGGCGGCCGCGATGCCGGCGGGCCGTCCTGGCCGCCAACACCGCCGGGTGCGTGCTGGCCGGGGGCGGCGCGCTCGCCGTCGCCGTGTCGGAGCGCAGCGCCGCGCTCCCGCCGGAGGCGTCGCTCCTGCTGCTGGCGGGCGGCGTCGCGGCCGCGGGGGCCGGCCTCCTGGTCCTGCGCCGCACCCGTCCGTACGCGGCTCGCGGGGCGGCCCAGGCCCTGCTCCGGGACGGTCGCAGACCCGTGCTCTACCTGCGCAGCTTCGACGACGACGAGGCGGCCGCCCGGGTGGACGACAGGGCGAGGAGCGACCTCCGCGCGCGGGAGGTGCAGTTCGCCGCCGCGCTGGGCGCCGTCGGTCCCGTGATCGCGGTGGGGCGGCCGGGGGAGACCCTTCCGCTCCTGGGCGCGGCCCGGTTCTACCTGCCGCTCGACGACTGGCAGGGCACCGTGCGGCGGTTGATGGACCTGTCCCAGCTGATCGTGCTGCGGCTGGGGCCGGGGGAAGGCCTGCGGTGGGAGATCGGGGAGGCCCGGGCCACCCAGCCGCCGGCGAAGCTGATCCTGCTGGCCCCGCGCGGCTTTCCGGAGCTGGCCGGCCAGGTGAACGCGAGCCTCCCCACCCCGCTGCTGCCCAGGGAGATGGTCGTTGGCGGGCACTGGGTCGGAGCCGTCATCGCCTTCGACGCCCACTGGACCCCCCGGGTGTTCCCGGTGAAGGAGCGCACGGGGCGGACGGTGTGGACGGCCCGGCCGGGCGGCTCTTCCCTGCGGACGCCCACCGTGCACCTGGTCCGCACCATCCACACGGCGCTGGCCGCGACCGGGAGGCGGCAGCGGGCGATGGCCTGGAGGGCGCAACTCGCCACCAGGAAGGCCGACCTGGTGATGGCGGGGCTGGCCCTCGGGCTGGTCCTGCCGGGGTGGCTCGGGTACCGGATCCTGCAGTTGGCCGGTCGCTGAACCGCCCCGCCGCCCCGCCGGCCGGCCCAGCGGCGCGCCGGAACGCGCCGCTGGGCCCATAGCCGGGCGAGGTCGCAGACCTCAGTACGGCTGGACCAGGACGTGCGCCGCGCCCGGGATGCCGACCTTGAGGAGCTCGTCCTCCTCCGGCGTGGTCGGCGTGCCCGTCTCCTGCTTGAGGACGGCCCGCGACAGGGCCTGGACCCACATGGCGCGGGGGCGGCGGCGCTCCTCCCAGGCGGCGAGGGCGGCCGGCACGGTGTCGGCCGCGTCCAGGCTCAGGGCGAGCACGAGCGCGTCCTCGACGGCCATCGCGGCGCCCTGGGCGAGGTGCGGGGTGGAGGCGTGGGCGGCGTCGCCGGCCAGGACGATCCGGCCGACGTGCCAGGGCTCCTCGACGGTGACCTGGGAGATCCGCGAGTGGACCACGGCGGCCGGGTCGGTGATCAGCGCCAGCGCCTCGGCGATCGGCCCGCCGAAGCCGGCCAGCCGCTCGCGCAGCTGCTCGTGGGCGCGCTCCGGGTCCGGACGGAAGTCCTCGGACTCGGCGAAGACCGAGCCCAGGTACATCTGTTCCGCGCTGATCGGGGTGAGCAGGGCCTTGGCGCTGAGGTTGCCGGAGGACATCACCACGCCCTGCACCTCGGGCGAACGCGGCAGTGTGACACGCCAGTTGGCGAAGCCGGTGTACTCGGGGGCGTACGTCTCGCCGTACAGGTGGCGGCGCAGCGGCGAGCCGATGCCGTCGAAGCCGACGACCAGGTCGTAGCGGCCGACGTGCCCGTCGGTGAGGGCGACCTCGACGCCGTGGGCGTCCTCGTGCAGGGTGCCGATGGTGGTGCCGAAGCGGACCGTGACGCCCGCCCCGGCGGCGGCGTCGGCCAGGACGCGGGCCAGCGCGGGGCGCGGGATGCCGTTGTTGGAGGGCACGTCGCCCATCCGGGGCTGCGGGATCTTCGCGAGGGTGGCGCCGGCCGGGTCGCAGATGGTCAGCACCTCCCACGGGAAGCCGACGGACAGGCAGTCCTCCAGGACGCCGATCTCGCGCATCACGTGCAGGGCGTTGGACGGCTGGATGATGCCGACGCCGAGGGCCTCCAGCTGCTCGCGCAGCTCGGCGACGTCGACCCGGTGGCCGCGCTGGGCGAGGGCGGTGGCGAGGGTGAGGCCGCCGATGCCGCCACCGTTGACGAGGACGTGCAGGGGTCTGGTCATGAGGGTCGCTCCGAAGGGAAGTTCGCAGGAGGTGTGGGGGCTCGGCCGGAGCCGGCCGGTGCCGGTCGGCTGCGGGGATGCGGCCGACGCCGGTCGGCCGCATGAGGGTTCGGCCGAGTACGGCTCGGCCGGGACCGGTTCAGCCGGCGCGCGTGGCGGCGAGGTCCATCAGGTGGTCGACCAGGGCGAGCAGCAGGTCCCGGCCGAAGGCGCGCTCGCGCACGTCCCCGAGCAGCATCGGCACCTGCGGGTCGAGGTCGAGCGCGGCCCGGATCTCGTCGGGGGTGCGGGTGTTGGTGTTGTGGAAGCAGTTGATCGCGACCACGAACGGGATGCCCCGGCTCTCGAAGAAGTCGATGGAGGCGAAGCTGGTCTCCAGCCGGCGGGTGTCGGCGATGACGATCCCGCCGAGGGCGCCGTTGACCAGGTCGTTCCACATGAACCAGAAGCGTTCCTGGCCGGGCGTGCCGAACAGGTAGACGACCAGTTCGGGGCTGACCGTGATCCGCCCGAAGTCGAGCGCGACGGTGGTGGTGGTCTTCTGGTCGACGCCGGCCAGGTCGTCGATGCCGACGCTGGCCCGGGTCAGGTACTCCTCGGTGCGCAGCGGGGTGACCTCGCTGACCGAGCCGACCAGGGTGGTCTTGCCCACGCCGAAGCCGCCCGCGATCAGGATCTTGACGGCGGCCGGGGCGGTGGGGGCGTCGATGGCGGAGTGGGGTGTGGCCATGTTCAGAGTCTCCGGAGTCCTTCGCGTACGGCCGTGAGCAGGCCGAGGTCCACGCCCCCGGCGGCCCGGGCCACCGAGAGCGGTGCCCGGGCCTTCAGCAGGCCCTGGGAGACCAGGTCGCCCAGCAGGATCTTGGTGACCGAGACCGGGAGGTCCAGGCCCGCCGACACCTCGGCGACGGCGATGGGGCGCCGGCAGCGTTCGAGGATCAGCCGGTGTTCGGGCTGCAGGCCGCGAGCACCGGCGCGGCTGCCCCGCGCCAGGGCCGCGTCGGCCTCCGCCTCGACCGTGGTGAGCACGGTGATGAGGGTGAGGTCGTCGCGCTCGGGCGCGGTCCGGCCGCGGGTGATCGTGTACGGGCGCACCATGCTGCCCGTCCCGTCCTCCGCGTCGTCCTCCTCCAGCTCGCTCCAGTGCGGCACCGCGCCGCGCCGCCGGCCGTCGTCCCCGCCGGACTGCGGGCCGGCCTGCCGGCCGTCGTCGAGGCCGTCCCCCCAGGCGTCGTTCCCGTACGGTTCCATCCGGGTCAGCCCCGGTTCCGGGAGGCGAAGGCGTCGAAGGACGCCGGGGCGGCGGGGGCGCCCTCGCCGCGGACCGGGGTGGTGAGCTTCTGGCCGACCTGCTGCACCAGGGTGTGCATCGCGACGGACATCACCTCGGCGTCCACCTCCTGCGAGGCGACCACGGCCAGGTGGGTGCCCTGGGCGGCGGCGATGACGAACAGCCAGCACTCGGCGAGCTCGACGATCACCTGGTGCACCGGGCCGCCGTCGAACAGCGCCCCGACCCCGCGGGCCAGGCTCTGCTGGCCGGTGGCGACGGCGGCCAGCCGCTCGGCGTCGGCCCGCTCGATGGTGCCGGAGTGGCTGACCACGAGACCGTCGTCGGAGAGCAGGACGGCGTTCCTGGTCCCGGGCACCGAGTCGACGAGTCCGTCCAGCAGCCAGTCCAGGTCCTGGTGGGTGGCGATCGTGCGGTTCATGACTGGTCATCCGTTCGTGTGGTTCGGGTGTCCGCGGCCGGAAGGGCCCAGGGGGACGGGGCGGGCGCGGGAGCCGGGTGGCCGGCGGGTGCGGGTGCGGGTGCGGGTGCGGGGGAGGGGGCCGGCGGGGCGGTGGGCAACGGGTGCTCGCCACTGTCCTGGGCCCGGGCGGCGCGGGACTGGCGCTGGAAGGCGCCGATCGCCGCACCCGAGCGCCGCACCGGGCAGTCGGTGCGCTCGACCGGGCCCGCGGGCGGGGCGGCGGTCCCGGCGGCGGGCCGCTCGACCCACGGCGACCGCTCCGGCGGGGGCACCCGCAGCTCGGCCGCCAGGCTGGCCTGCCGGACGCGCTGCGGCAGCGGGGCCTGGTCGCCCTCGGCCGGGCTGAACGGCACCGAGGTCCGGTACTCGCGGCGCTGCCGGCGCTCGGCCAGCCGGTAGTGGTCGGCCGGGCGGTACTGCTCGTCGGCGTACGGGGCCTCGGCCTCGGTGACCCTGGCGTAGGCGATGTCCGGGTAGGCCGGGACGTCCAGGGCGGGTGCCGGATCGGCCGGGGAGCTGTGCTCGATCGGCTGCTCCGGCCGGACCGACGGCCCGGAGGAGTGGGACGGCTCGGAGCCGAAGGCCTGCCTGGACTCGAAGGGCTGCCCGGACCCGTACGGCTGGTAGGGCTGCTCCTGCGGGAAGGGCTGTTCGGGCTGGTAGGGCTGCCCGTGCGGGAACGGCTGCCCGTGCGGGAACGGCTGTCCCTGCGGGAACGGCGCCTCCGGCAGCGGGATCTCGTGAACGGTGGCTTCCGGCTCGGCCTCGGCGGTCGTCCCGGCGGTCGTCTCCGCGCCCGTATCGACACTCGCCCCGGTGTCCGCCCCGACGCCCGTCGAGGAGAGCGGCAGCGGCAGCGGCACCGGAGCGGCCTGCGGGACGAAGCCGCCCTGGCCGAAGGAGTCCTGGCCGAAGGAGTCCACCGGCGCGACCGGCGGACCGGCCGGCACCGGGGCGGGCGTCTCGTCGGAGGCCGAGCGCACGGCCCGGCGCGAGCGGCGCACCAGCGGGATGGGCTCGGTGGCCGTGCCGCCGGCGCCGTCCGGCAGCCCGGTGTCGCCCTCGATGACCAGCTCGTCCGGGACGAGCACGACCGCCCGGGTGCCGCCGAAGGCGGACGGGCGGAACTCGATCCTCAGCCCGTGCAGGGCGGCCAGCCGGGAGACCACGTGGAAGCCGAGGCGGATGTCGTCGGCCCGGGCCAGCACGTCGGTGCGCGGCGGGCGGCTCATCAGCTCGTTGGCGGCGTCGTACTGCTCCGGGTCCATGCCCAGGCCCCGGTCCTCGATCTCGATCGCGAGCCCACGGCCGACCACGGCGGCGCGCACCTCGACCGGCGTGGGCGGCTTGGAGAAGGTGGTGGCGTTCTCCATCAGCTCGGCGAGCACGTGCGCCACCGGGCCGACGGCCCGTTCGGACAGCCACGGGTCGCCCTCGATGTCGATCGAGATCCGGCGGTAGTCCTGCACCTCGCCCTGCGCGGCGCGCAGCACGTCCAGCAGCGGGACGGGCTTGCGCCAGCGCCGCTGCGGCTGGCCGCCGGCCATGATGACGAGGTTCTCCTCGTACCGGCGCAGGCGGGCGGTGAGGTGGTCGAGGTCGAAGAGGCCCTCCAGGACCTCCGGGTCGTCGTGCTTGCGCTCCAGTTCGTCCAGCTTGCGCAGCTGGCGGCCGATCAGCAGCTGGGTGCGGCGGGCGATGCGCTGGAGCAGCCGCTCGAAGCCGCGGTGCTGCTCGGCCTGGCCGACGGCGGACTCCAGGGCGGCGGAGCGGGCCAGGTTGAGCGCCTGGCCGAGCCGGGCCAGCTCGTCGGTGCCGTTGCCGTGCGGGCCGGCCGTGATGGTGCGGGTCTCGGCCTCGACGTCCACCTGCTCGCCGCGGCCGAGGCGCTCGACCACCTCGGGCAGGGTGCGCCGCATCTCCTCGGCCTGGGTGTGCAGGTCCTTGATGCGGCGGCGCAGCGAGCGGCTCAGGCGCCAGGAGGCGATGACGACCGCGACGACCGTGATCAGGCCGATGACGGTGGTCAGCACGACCCGGGTGAGCATGCCGATGATGGCGCTCTTGGCGACCTCGATGATGCCGTTGGTGCGGTCCTCGATGGCCTTGACCAGTGGCGGGTTGAGCCCGTCGAGGGCCTGGCGCCACTGGTCCTGGGTGGCCGGGAGCCTGACGGTGCCGGCGGCGTCGGCGGCGGTGGGCTTGAGCAGGGCCTGCTCGACGGCGGCCTTGGCCTGCCAGGACGGGCTGTTGACCAGGTCGCGCCAGGCCGGTGCTTCGGCGTCCGGGATGTACGGCAGGACCTGGACGTTGAGCAGGTGGTCCTGCGCGCCGATCAGCTGCTGGACCTGCTGGTAGTCGGTGGCGGACAGCCGCCCGGTGGGCCAGCCGCGGGCCAGGACGGCGTCCTCGCGGGAGATCATCTCCTTGGCCCAGAAGGAGTTGACCAGGGTCTTGGAGAGCCAGGTGACCTCGCCGGTGTCGACCCGGCTGAGCGTGGTGAACAGCCGCAGGTCGACGCTGATCAGGTCGGTGTAGTAGGCGAAGACGCTCTGCTGGTCGGTGGTGGCGCGGTCGACGGCGGCACGCTGTTCGGCCAGCTTGCCCATGGCCTGGCGGGCCTCGGCGACGGCGGAGCGGACCTCGGCGGGGGCGTTGTCGGCGGTCGCCCCGGAGAGGGTCTGGAACTGCCGCACCGCGTCGTCGGTCAGCTGGCGCTGGCGGCGCAGCTGGTCGGCGTTGGAGCCGGGCCGGGCGAGCGCCTCGGCGCTGAGCCGGCGCTCCTCCTGGAGGTTGTAGTAGACGATGTTGGACGGTTGGCCGGCCTTCTGCGCGACGGTGGCCTGGTCGGCCAGTCGCTGGAAGTCGGCGATGGTCTCACCGCTGGTCACGGCCCAGAGGGCGGCCAGGGCGATGCTGGGGACGACGGCCAGGACGAGCAGCGCCGTCCGCAGGGACAGGCGTGGACGCCTGCGGGGGCCCTTCGGCGTCGGGGGCCGCCGATTCGCACGCGCGCGCAGAGCTGACTCCTTGGGACTGGCGGCCGGCCGGTGAGGGGCGGGCCGTCCGGGCACGGTTTTTTGACGAAGCGATACTAGTCATACCGTGTGATTGGAGTGAAAAACCGTTCGCTGCCTGGGCCGTGCTTGCACACGCGGTGAACACAGGGTCACTCGCCCGTTGACGGTGCGTATGCGGAGGGGGTGGTTCCGGGCCTGCTCGACACAGTGTCGGCGCGGCGCCCGGCCGGCGGGTGGCCGGGGTGTGAAAACTGTGTGACGCCCCGTCGTGCGGCCCCCGGGTGCCCCGTCAGGGCGCCAGCAGGCGGGAGCGGGTGGCCTCCAGCTCCGCCGCCAGCACCCGCCCGGCCGCCTCCGGATCGCCGTCGTGCAGGGCCCGGACGAGGTCCGCGTGGGCGTCGTAGCCGTGGTCCGGATCCTCCGCGCGCAGGCCGAACAGGCCGACCAGGGCGACCAGCTGCTCACGCAGGACCGGGGCGAACTGGGCGAACAGGTCGTCCAGGACGGGATTGTGCGCGGCGGCCACCACGGCCGTGTGCAGCGCGATGTCGGCGTCCACGAAGGCGGCGTCGTCCGCCCCGCCCGCCGCCCGGCGGGCCGCCAGCGCGGCGTCGAGCGCGGCGAGGTCCGCCCCGGTGCGGCGGTCGGCCGCCAGTCGGGCCGCCTGCACCTCGACCACCGTCCGCACCTCGTAGACGTGCGCCAGCTCCGCGCGGCGCAGTCGGGAGGCCCAGTCCCCGGTGGGCCGGTCGGCGGTGACGTACACCCCGGAGCCCTGGCGGCTGCGCACCATCCCCGCCGCCGCGAGGGTGCGCAGGGCCTCCCGGACGGTCGAGCGGCCGACGCCCAGCTCCTCGGCGAGCGCCACCTCGCCCGGCAGCTTCCCGCCCACCGGCCACTGCCCGGCCCGGATCTGCTCCTCCAGCCGGGCGGCGGCCTGTTCGGCGAGGGGGGAGGGGCGGAGCGCGGCCATCGGGTTCACCTGTCAGGTTGTCTGAGGACTTCGGTCGTGGTTACTCTACCCGCCATGCAGCCGTGGACGCTCCCCCCGGGGGGCCTTCTTCTTGGTGGCCGCAGCGGGGCGTGACCGGACCGGCACCCCGCTGCGGCGCGCCGTCCTGCCGGTCTCCGGTGTCCGCCCCGAGCGAGGAACCCCGTCATGCGACCGCCCGTACGCTTCCCCACCCTGCACGCCCCCGCCGGGCCCGTCCCGGCCGCCGCCCCCGCCTGGAACCCCCAGCGCGGCGGCACCATGCCCTCCCACCGCTACCGCCCCGCCCACGAGCGGGTGCACGTGCCCGCCCTGCTGCGCCGCTGGCCCGGCCGTCGCATCGAGCGGGCCCCGCTCTGGGTGCCCGTCGACCTGCGCGACGGCAACCAGGCACTGGCCGAGCCGATGGACCCGGCGCGCAAGCAGCGGATGTTCGACCTGTTCCTGGCCATGGGCTTCAAGGAGATCGAGGTCGGCTACCCGTCCGCCAGCCGCACCGACTTCGACTTCGTCCGCCAACTGGCCACCACCCCCGGAGCCGTGCCCGAGGACGTCACCGTCGTGGTCTTCACGGCGGCCCGGGCCGACCTGATCGAGCGCACCTTCGAAGCCGTCGCGGGCCTGCCCCGGGTGGTCGTCCACCTCTACACCGCCACCGCGCCGCAGTGGCGGGAGGTCGTCCTCGGCAAGGAGCGCGCCGGGCTCCGGGCGCTGATCACCTCGGCCGCGACGCTGATGGCCAGGCTGGGGGAGGGCCGGGACGGCCTGCGGTTCCAGTTCTCGCCCGAAGTGTTCAACCTGACCGAGCCGGACTACGCGCTGGAGGTGTGCAACGGGCTCACCCGGCTCTGGGACGCCTCGCCCGAGCGGCCGGTGATCCACAACCTGCCGGCCACCGTCGAGATCGCCACCCCCAACGTGTACGCCGACCAGATCGAGTACATGGACCGCCACCTGGAACGGCGCGAGGCGGTGATCCTCTCCGTCCACCCGCACAACGACCGCGGCACCGGCGTCGCCTGCGCGGAACTCGCCGTCCTCGCGGGCGCCCAGCGGGTCGAGGGCTGCCTGTTCGGCAACGGCGAGCGGACCGGCAACGTCGATCTCGTCACCCTGGCGCTCAACCTGCACACCCAGGGTGTCGACCCGATGCTGGACCTCTCCGACATCGACGCGATCCGGCGCACCGTCGAGCACTGCAACCGGCTGCCCGTCCACGAGCGGCACCCCTACGCGGGCGACCTGGTGCACACCGCCTTCTCCGGCACCCACCAGGACGCCATCCGCAAGGGCTTCGCCCGGCACGCCGAGACCGCCGCCGCACTGGGCGTCCCGCGGCGGGAGGCGCCCTGGTCGGTGCCGTACCTGCCGATCGACCCGGCCGACCTGGGGCGGGACTACGAGGCGGTGATCCGGGTCAACAGCCAGTCGGGCAAGGGCGGGATCGCCCACCTGCTGCAGGCCGCGGAAGGGCTGGAACTGCCTCGGCGGCTGCAGATCGACTTCGCCCGGGTGGTGCAGGCGGCCACCGACGACAGCGGACGGGAGATGACGGCGGAGGAGCTGTACGGGCTGTTCCGGGCCGAGTACCTGGACGCGGGGGCCGGCCGGCGGTGGCGGGTCGGGGACGACTGGGCCGAGGTCGACGGCCGTCGGGGCACCGGCGCCGGGCCGCTGGACGCGGTGGCCGACGCCGTGGGGGCGGAGATCCTCTCCTTCGGCGAGCACGCGGTGGGCTCCGGGCGGGACGCCGTCGCCTACGTGGAGGCGCGGGTCGGCGGGCCCGGCGGCGGGGTCGTGTGGGGTGTCGGGCGGGACGCCTCGGTGCTCACCGCGGGCGTACGGGCGGTGCTGAGCGCCGCCTCGCGCCGCTCGGCGCGGAAGGCATGATGGGCCGATGACCTCCTCACTCCCCACACGCAGTCAGGCCGTCGCCGAGGCACTGGCGGTGGCCGGCGTCCCCGGCGAGATCCGCGTCCTGCCCGACTCCGCCCGCACCGCCGCCGAGGCCGCCGCCGCGCTGGGCTGCGAGGTCGGCGCCATCGCGAACAGCCTGGTGTTCCTTTGTGACGGCGCGCCACTGCTGGTGATGACCAGCGGCGCCCACCGGGTCGACACCGCCTACCTGGCACGGCAGTTGGGCTCCGGCCCGATCGAACGAGCCACCGCCGCCCAGGTCCGCGAGGCCACCGGCCAGGCCATCGGCGGCGTCGCCCCGACCGGCCACCCGGCGCCGCTGCGCACCGTGGTCGACACGGCGCTCGACGCGTACGAGGTGCTCTGGGCCGCCGCCGGACACCCGCACACCGTCGTCCCGATGACGTACCGGGAGTTGCTGAACGTGACGGGCGGGACACCGGTCACAGTGGTCGTCGAACAGGCGCAGGATCCGGCAACCGCACAATCCGACCGGCTCTGAAGCTGCGCATACGCCCGGTGGGCGGATACTGGAGGAGTGGGGCGAATCGATCCGGGCGTCGCCGACAGGCCGCCGGAAGGGTTCGACCACCGGTAACGGCCTCCAGTTCCCCGCAATTCGCGCCGTCGGTGCGGGTCGTGGGTGCGCGGAGGGCCGACACGACGAGAGAGAGAAGCCGTGATGAGTTACTTCGGTCGTGGAGGAGACAGAGACCGTGGTTACGGTCGTGACTTTGGAGACCGGGGTCGAGGTCGGGGCCTGGGCCTGGGTCTGGGACTGGGCCGTGGTTACGGTCGTGACTTCGACCGCCGTGGACGCCGTCGTTTCGGTTGCTGGTGACGGTGCTTACGGCTAGGACCGCGCACAGCAGTTCCGACTAGCGTCACCCCGAGGGGCCGACGGTGTCACCGTCGGCCCCTCGCCCTGGGATCGGCGCCGCCTCCGCACGGAGGATGATGCGTCCCCACCCGGGGACGACGGCTCCGGATCCCGGAACCTCGTTTCCGGATCCCGGAACGACCATCTCCGAGAGCAACGGGTCCTGCCCATGCGCGATGTGACGCCCCCGGGTGACCGGGCGGTCGGCAAGGCCGACGCGGTCGACAAGGTCAACGGGGCCGACGAGGCCGAGTACCAGGGACCGGTGGCGGAATCGCCGGTCATCCCGCTGCGGGAGCTCATTCGCCGGTTCTGGCCGTGGGTGCGCCCCGACGCGCGCTGGCTCCCGGTGAGCGCGGCCCTGCTCGTCGTCGGCGCCTTCGGCGAGGTCGTCTCGGTCTGGCTGTTCAAGGACCTCATCGACGACGTGCTCGTCCCCCGGCACTTCGCCGATTTCTGGCCGCTCGCCGCCCTGATGCTCGGTGCGGCCGTCGCCGCCGGGCTGTTGACCTTCGCCGGCATGTACACCAGCACCTGGATCGCCGAGCGCTACATGCTGCGCCTGCGCACCGACACCCTCGCCCACCTGCACACCCTGCCCCCCGACACGCTGGAGAGCCGCTGGCGCGGCGACCTGGTGGCGCGGCTCACCTTCGACATCGCCGAGATCGAGCGGATGGTGGCCACCGGGCTGGTCGAGGGCGCGGTGGCCGTCGCCAGCCTGCTGCTGTTCACCGGCGCCGCGTTCTACCTGAGCTGGCAGCTCACCCTGGCCGCGCTGCTGGCCGCACCGCTGTTCATCCTCTCCACCAGCCTGTTCGGACGCGTCATCCGGCGCCGGGAGCGACAGGTCCAGCGCCGCGCGGGCGGAGTGACCGCGCTGCTGGAGGAATCCCTGCGCAACGCCGTGGTCACCCGGACCTGCGGCCAGGAGAGCCGGGAGGTCGAACGGGTCCACCGGGAGGGCCGGGGCCTGCTCGACGCCGAACTCGCCGCCGCCCGGGTCAGCGGCCTGTACCAGCCCTTCCTCAACGTGCTGCAGCTGCTCGCCGGTCTGGCCGTAGTGGGTGTCGGCGCCCTGCAGGTCATCCACGGACAGCTCAGCCTCGGCGGCCTGCTCGCCTTCGCCGCCTTCATGGCCCAGCTGTTCGAGCCCGTCCAGCAGCTCGCCGCCCTCATCCCGTTGGCCGGCGCGGCCGGCGCCTCGGGCGAACGCGTCCTGGAGCTGCACGAGATCCGCAGCCCGGTGCGGGAACGCCCCACGGCCGGGGACACCGGCCCGGTCCAGGGCCGGGTCACCCTCCAGGGCGTCCACGCCGCCTACTCGGGCGCCACTGGCATCCCGGGACCGCCCGTCCTGGCCGACGTGGACCTCGACCTGCGCCCCGGCGAGACCCTGGCCGTCCGCGGGCCCAGCGGCAGCGGCAAGTCGACCCTCGCCAAGCTCCTGGTCCGCTTCCTCGACCCGCAGGCCGGCACCGTCCGCCTCGACGGGCAGGACCTGCGCGACCTCACCCTCGCCTCACTGCGCCGAGCGGTCACGCTGCTGCCCCAGGAGGCCCCGCTGTTCCACGCGAGCATCGCCGACAACATCGCGTACGGCCGTCCGGACGCCCACCCCGACGACATCGAACGCGCCGCCCGCATCGCCGGGGTCCACGGCTTCGTCACGGCGCTCCCGGAGGGCTACCGCACGGTGATCGGCGCCGACGGATTCCAGCTCTCCGGCGGTCAGAGCCGGCGCGTCGCCATCGCCCGGGCGTTCCTGCGCGACACCCCCGTCGTGATCCTGGACGAACCCACCAGCGGCCTGGACCCGCACACCGTCGAGCAGCTCGTCCCCGCGCTGCGCCGCCTGATGACCGGGCGCACCACCCTCCTGATCACCCATGACCGGGCCCTCCTGCCGCTGGCCGACCAGGTGCTCACCCTCGAGGGGCGGGACGCGGATGGTCGGGGTACGGACGGTGGGGGCGGTGGTCCGGACGGGGGGCGGGGCGCCGGTCCGGACGGTCGTGCGGCCACGCGCCCGAACGGCGCGATCCGCGTGCGGGCGCCACAGGACCCCTGAGGCCCGGACGCCGGAGTACCGGCCGGGCGGGGAGTCCGGACGGGCAATCCGGATGGGAAGTACTGCCTCCATGCTGTTGACGTGGATCGCCGAGCCGGCCGACGAGCCGCTGGCGCCGGAGCCGGACGACCACCCGGTGGAGTGGGAGACCAACACCTGGTGGCTGACCGCCGAGGTCGAGGACCGGCGGGCGCTGAGGGTCCCGGAGGTGGTGGCCGCCTTCGAGCGGACCGCCGCCCTGCTCCGGGACCGGGTCCGGGCGCTGGGCCACGACGGGCCGGCCACGTTCTACGTCTGGCACGACGACCAGGCCGGGCAGCTGCGCTGCTCGACCGGCTCGGTCGGCCCGGACGACCTGCCGTTCGGCGGCGCGTACGAACCGGTGGCGGACCTCGGGCCGATCGTCGCGGACTACCTCGCCGACGCGGAGCCCGGCATCACCAGGATCACGGACGAGGACGGGGCGGAGGGGGCGGAAGCGGTCATCCCGCCGTTCCCCGTCTGGGTCCGTGCCGTCGGGCCCGGCAAGGATCCAGGAGACCGGCCCTACACGCCGAGGTAGTGCAGGACGGCCAGGATGCGGCGGTTGTGGTCCGTGGTGCGGGGCAGGTCCAGCTTGTCGAAGACGGCGTTGAGGTTCTTCTCCACCGCGCTCAGCGAGACGTGCAGCCGCTGCGCGATGGCGGTGTTGGTCCAGCCCTCGGCGAGCGCCTCCAGGACGCTGCGCTCCCGCGGGGTGAGCCGGGCCAGCGGGTCGGTGCGGGTGGAGTGCACCACCAGCCGGCGGACCACCTCCGGGTCGATCACCGCGCCGCCCGCCGCGACCCGCACCAGGGCGTCCAGGAACTCCTCGACCTCGGCCACCCGGTCCTTCAGCAGATAGCCGACCCGCTCCGCTCCGGCGTCCAACAGCCGGGCCGCGTAACCGCGTTCGATGTGCTGGGAGAGCACCAGGACCCCGACCCGCGGCCACCGCTCGCGGATCTCCACCGCCGCCCGCAGCCCCTCGTCGGTGTGGGTCGGCGGCATCCGGATGTCCACCACCACGACGTCCGGCGGCTGCTCCGCCACCGCCGCGGTCAGCGCCGTCGCGTCGCCCACCGCGGCCAGCACCTCGTGCCCCTCCTCGGTGAGCAGGCGGACCAGGCCCTCCCGCAGCAGGGTCGAGTCCTCGGCGAGGGTCACGCGCATGGCAGCTCCGCGGTGATGACGGTCGGGCCCCCGGCGGGGCTGTGGACGTGGAGGGTACCGTCCAGCGCGGCCACCCGCCCGCGCAGGCCGGTCAGGCCGCTGCCGGTAGGGTCCGCGCCGCCCGCGCCGTCGTCCTCCACCCGCACCGTGAGCAGGCCGGTGGCCCGCTCGACCCGGGCCGAGACCGCCGAGGCGGCGGAGTGCTTGGCGGCGTTGGTGACGCACTCCGACACCACGAAGTAGGCCGCGGTCCGCACCGGTTCGGGGAGCGGGCCGGCCACCTCGTAGCGCAGCCGCAGCGGGATGGCGCACCGCTCGGCCACCCCGCCCAGCGCCTCCTCCAGCCCCAGGGTGTCCAGCGCCGACGGGTACGCCCGCCAGGCCACCTCGCGCAGCTCGGTCAGCACCTCCTGCGCCTCCCGGTGCGCCTGGCGCAGCAGCGCCTCCGTCCGCTCCGGGCCCTGGTGGCGGTCCAGGCCGCGCCGCACCCGGCCGAGCAGCATCGCCAGCGCCACCACCCGCTGCTGCACGCCGTCGTGCAGATCCCGCTCGATCCGGCGCCGCTCGGTGTCCACCGCCCGCACCACCGCGGCCCGGCTGTCCGCGAGTTCGGCGATCCGGCGGCGCAGCAGCTCGGCCTCGGACGGCCCGAAGCACTCCCGGGCGGTCCGGGCGTCCAGCGCGGCCAGCGAGAACAGGCCCTGTACGGCCAGGAAGAGCAGCACCCCGCCGAGCAGCACCTGGGTCGCCAGCTCCTCCCAGCCCAGCGAGCCGCGCAGCACCCCGCCGACCAGCAGCACGGCCAGCGCCAGCCCGAAGACCAGCAGCCCCAGCACCACCCCGGCGACCAGCCCGCCACCGCTGCGCACCACCAGGTAGCGCAGCAGCCTGCGGTCGTCCGCCCGGTAGTGGCGGGGGAAGCGGTCGCCGAAGAACGCCCTGCGCCGGGCCCGCTCCAGGGCGGCCAGCCGGCGCACCCCGGACAGCAGGCCCGGCGCCGCGTACGGGCGGGTGCGCGGCCAGAGCAGGAACGGGCCGAGGACGGCGCCGGCCAGCAGCAGGTACAGCGCGGCGAGGGCGGCGCTCGGGCAGCCGAGCAGAACTCCGGCGGCGCGGCGCGGCCATGACGTGGTGTCTGCTCCATCCCCCTGCACGGGGTTCGAGCTTACGGGGCCGGTGGCGCCGATGTGTGCGGCGCCGATGTCCGCGGCGCAGGCCGGGGTGGGGTGTGCGGGGCCGGCCCGGTCCGCCGTGTCGCCCGGGCCCGCGCCGCCGGCCGGGGCGGTCACCGGGTGCGGCGGTGCTGGGCGGCGCTCTCGCCGCCGCGGCTGCGGACGCGCATCACGACGTACCCGGCCACGGCCAGCACGACCACGACCAGGACCGCCTTGGAGAGCAGCCCGACGTACGTCTCCACCACGTCCCAGCGGTCCCCGAGCAGGAAGCCGGCCATCACCAGCACGCTGTTCCACACCAGGCTGCCGATCGTGGTCAGCATGACGAACGCGGGCAGCGGCATCCGCTCGACCCCGGCCGGTACCGAGATCAGACTGCGGAAGATCGGCACCATCCGGCCCAGCAGCACCGCCTTCGTTCCGTGCCGGGCGAACCAGGCCTCGGTGCGCTCCAGGTCGGAGGCCTTGACCAGCGGCAGCCGGGCCCAGATCGCGTGCATCCGCTCCCGGCCGAACAGGGCGCCCAGCCAGTAGAGGACGACGGCCCCGGCGACCGAACCGAGGGTGGTCCAGGTCAGCGCGGACGCGAGGCTGATCACGCCCTGCCCGGCGGCGAAGCCCGTCAGCGGCAGGATCACCTCGCTGGGCAGCGGCGGGAAGAGGTTCTCCAGCGCGATCGCCAGGCCGGCCCCGGGGCCGCCCATGGTGTCGACCAGGTCGGCCGCCCAGCCGGCGAACCCGTCGGCGGGCTGTTGGGCGATGGCGAGGACGGTGTGCGGCATGCGGGGCTCCAAGGTGGTCGGGGGACTGCTCGTCCCCGGCTGGCTCCACGCTAGAAACCGCAGGTCAGTGGCGGTATGAGGATTTCCGGCGACCCTCCTGCGGTTTCCCGCAGCACGCCACCCTGCGGTTTCCCGCAGGGCCGCGGATACCGGGTGGCGACGGCCGCGGTCGTCTTGTCAGGATGTCGCCATGAACGACGCCTTCACCCTGGCCTGGCGGTACACCACCGGGCTCGTCCACCCCGAGGACCTGCCGATGGCCGCCGCCGACCTGCTGGCGGCGGGAGTCGGTGCGCAGTCGGCCGCGCTGTGCGACCTGGCGGGGCGTCGGGGCCGCGGCGAGCGCTCGGCCGAGCTCGGCGGGCTGCTGTGGCAGGCGATGGCCGAACTCGGCCTGCCGGTGCCGGACGACGACTTCGTCGGGCGCTGCCTGCTGCACCGCACGGCGGCCCGGCTGATGTCGGAGGAGATCACGTCGGGGGACGCCGTCAGCGAGCTCTGGCGGGCGAGCGGCGGGGCCGCGAACGCGGCGGAACAGCGGTTCGTGGCGCTGGCCGACCAGGTCTGCTGCCCGGACTGCCTCGGCGACCGGGCGTCCGGGGCGCGGCAGGACTGGGAGCGGGAGCTGCGGGCGGCGGCCGTCGAGGTGGCGTCGGCCGCCGACCACGGGTTCACCGTCTCCTGGTACCGGGACTGACCGCCCCGCCGGGAGCCCGGGGGTGGCTCGGCGGGCCGGCCCAGCGGGCCGGCCGGCGGCTCAGCGGCCCAGTGCGGCCACGGTCTCCCGGGTCAGCTCCCGTGCCCGGGCGACCGTGGCCGTCAGCTCGGCCGCCGATCCGCCGGGCGCGGCGAGCAGGCCGCGTGCCGTCGTGCCGAAGTCCGCCGGAGTGTCCGGCAGTTGCTCCGCCACGGCCAGGGCGCCCTTCTCGTTGAGGCACCAGCGGCGGTGGTGGGCGTGGAGGGCCTGGACCAGGATGCCGACGGCGCGCGACAGGCAGAGCGAGACGTGCAGGGCATCGGCGCGGGCGGCGCTCTTCGCGGCGGTGTCGAGCAGGAAGCCGGCCTCCCAGGTGGCCGCGGTGAGGGCGTCGCGCAGCGGCTCCGGATAGTCGGCGGCCTGCTCCTTGAGCCGCGTCAACTCCCCGGTGGGGTCGGCCAGCGGCAGTCCGAGGGCGACCTCGCCCGGGTAGCAGGGCGACCAGAAGCCGAGCGGGTGGCCGGCCTGCGTTCCCACCTCGAAGTGGCCCCGGCGGCAGTCCGCCCACACCCGCCCGACCCGGTCGAGGTCCCGCAGGATCCAGTCCACGGCGACACCCTCGACCCGCAGCCACGCCCCGCCGTTCACCCACGGGCCCCAGCCGCCCGGCCCGGCCACCTCGACCTCCGGCCCGGCGAGCGCCCGCAGCGCGTCGAGGTCGAGGGCGCCCCGGTAGTACACCCCGAGGTCCCAGTCCGACTCCGGCCGTTCCTCGCCCCGGGCCCGGCTCCCGCCGAGCATCACCCCCACCACGCCCGGCACACGGGTGAGTTGAGAGGCCATGTTCTCAATGACGGTGCGCATGGGGAGAGTCTGCCAGGCGCTTCGGCGCCCGCCCGGGGAATTGCGGCGCCCGCCCGGTGCGTCGTGGCGGTTCGGCGTCGCGGAGGTGGCCGGAGGTGGCCGGAGGTGGCCGGAGGTGGCCGGAGGCGTACCCACTCCTCGCCACTCTCAACGTATAGCGCACGGGGGGCCTTGCCACAAGGCCCCGGTGCTGCCGCAGAATCACCGGCTCAAGGACGCAATCCGAGGGAACGGGGAGTCACGACGTGCGAGTGGTGTTGTCGACGTACGGGTCGCGCGGGGACGTCGAGCCGATGGCCGCGCTGGCGCTGCGGCTGCGGGAACTGGGTGCCGAGGCGCGGGTGTGCGCGCCGCCGGACGAGGAGTTCGCGGCCCGGCTGGCCGAGGCCGGGGTCGAACTGGTGCCGGTAGGGCAGTCGGTGCGTTCGCTGGTCAGCGGGCCGCCCCCGGCGCCCTCGGAACTCCCCGAGCGCGCGGCCCGGTTGGTCGAGCAGTTCCACGCGGCGGTGCTCGGGGCGGCCGAGCCGGGAGGTGCGGTCGTGGCCACCGGCCTGTTCCCGGCGGTGGCCGGAGCCCAGGCGGCGGCCGAGCAGTTGGGTGCCCGCTTCACCTGCGTCGCCCTCCAGCCGACCATGCTGCCCTCCCCGCACCACCGGCCGTTCGAGTACCCGATGCTGCCGTACCCGCCGGAGGTGACCGACCCCCGGGAGCTGTGGGAGCTCAACATCGGGACGATGAACGCGCTGTTCGGCGCGGCGGTCAACACCCACCGGGCGGCCGTCGGACTGCCCGTGGCCGACAACGTCCGGGACCACGTCCTCACCGGACGGCCGTGGCTGGCCACCGACCCGCTGCTCGACCCGTGGCCGGGCCCGGGCGGGGGCGCGGCCGGCGCGGCCTGGCCCGAGACGGTGCAGACCGGCGCGTGGATCCTGCCGGACGAACGCCCGCTGCCCGCCGACCTGTCGGCCTTCCTGGCGGCCGGCGAGCCGCCGGTGTACGTCGGCTTCGGCAGCATGCCGCTGCGCGACCCGGTGGAGGCGGCCCGGGTCGCCGTCGAGGCGGTCCGGGCGCAGGGCCGGCGGGTACTGCTCGGCCGCGGCTGGGCCCGACTGGCCGAGGTGGACGGGGCCGAGGACTGCTTCGCGGTCGGCGAGGTCAACCAGCAGGCGCTGTTTCCGAAGCTCGCGGCCGTCGTCCACCACGGCGGCGCGGGCACCACCACCACGGCCGCCCGGGCCGGCGTGCCGCAGGTGCTGGTCCCGCAGATCGTGGACCAGCCCTACTGGGCCTCGCGGGTGGCGGAGCTGGGCATCGGCGTCGCCCACGACGGCCCGACCCCGACCGCCGGATCCCTCACCGCGGCCCTCCGCCACGTCCTCGCCCCCGCCACCCGTGAGCGCGCCGCCGCCGTCGCCGCCGGCATCCGCACGGACGGCGCGACGGTGGCCGCGCAGCTGCTGCTCGGCTGAGGGGTGGGCGAGGAGTGGGAAGTCGGCCCGGCCGACTTCCCACTCCCGCCGTCCGTCTCAGGAGGGAGGCTCCGTCAGGTACCGGGCTCCGGCGTCCGGGAGCGTGTTGCCGTCCTTGTCGAAGAACTGCCAGGACTTCGCCCGCATCGTCCCCGGGCGGGCCACCACCATCGCGCGGACGGGGGAGTCGGCCACGGTGACGAACGCCGGCTCGGTGGTGCTGCCGTCCGCCCAGGTCACCACCACCCGGCCGACGTCCGGACCGAGGGAGAGCAGCACCACGTCGAGCGGGGCCACGGTGTCGCCCTTGCCCCGGTGGCCGACCAGGCCGCCGCCGAAATCGGTCCGGCTGCGCGGGTCGACCTTGCCCGGGGCCGCCTGGGTGCCCTCGGAGTCGTGGGACTGCCGCACCCCGTCCACCGTGAAGTAGACGTTGGTGACGTCGGAGTCCGGCTGCCAGTACTGCCGGACGTACTCCGGCGTCGGCTCGGGGACCGTCGGGTCGTACCGGCTGCGTTCCTCCCACACCGCCGTCGCCTGCTCGAACGCCTGCCACTGCGGAGCCTGCGGCCACAGCGCCTCCCACAGCTGCCACTGCTTGCCGTCCGGGGTCAGGCCCTGGCCCAGCAGCACCCGGACCGGGGCGAGCGGGTTCCGAAAGGCCGGGGCGGTCCCGTCCAGCGGGATGGGGGAGCCCCACCCGGGAGTGCGCTCCGGCGTGGGGCCGGGCGCCGGGGAGAGCGCGGCGCCGACGCCCGCGGCACCGATCCCGCGGGCGGGCGCCCCGCCCGGGCTCAGCTGCGTCAGCGCACCCCCGGTCAGGGCCACCACCGAGGCCAGCACCGCCGCGCCGACCACCGTACGGCGGCGGTGCCGCAGCCGGCGGCCGCCCGCCACGATGTCCGCCACCGGCGCCGGGCCGATCCTCGCGCCGGCCGCCGCCTCGGCGAGGCCGAACCCGACCCACAGGTCCTCGCCGTCGTCCGCGTCCGTACCCACCCCGTCCGGCTCCCGGTTCATGCCACTCCTCCGATCCGTGTCGTGTCCTTGAGTTCCACCAGCGCCGTGACCTGCCGCAGCCGTGCGATGCCCTTCGCCGCGTGGCTGCGCACCGCACCCACCGAGCAGCCCATGGCCGCCGCCGTCTGGCTGTCGCTCAGGTCCTCCCAGTGCCGCAGCACCACCGCCTCGCGCTGGCGCGGCGGCAGGGTGGCCAGCGCGGCCAGCAGGGCCCCGCGCTGGTCGGAGCGGGCGAAGCCGTCCTCCGCCCCCGCCGTGTCCGGCACCGCGTCCACCAGCAGCTCCGGCGCCCGGCGGCGCCACCGCCGGGCGTGCTGGTTGACCAGGATCCGCCGCACGTAGGCGTACGGATCGTCGGCCCGGCGCACCTTCGACCAGGCCGCGCAGGCCTTCTCGGCGGCGGACTGCACCAGGTCCTCGGCCGCGTACTGCTCGCCGGCCAGCAGGTACGCCGTCCGGACCAGGCGCGGCCAGGCCGCGACGATGAACGCCTGGAACCCGTCGTCCCGATCGCTCTTCGCTTCTCGCATGAGCACCTCCGATCACCTCCTTCACCCGTCCAGAGCCCCGGGGAGGCCGGAAGCGCTTACCGGGTGGGTGCGGCGGCTTCAAACTGCTTGGGTAACGGCGGCAAGGGCACTACTATCCGCCGGATGATCATTTCTCATGACGTAGCAGGCAGTGGGCCCGCCGTGGTGCTGCTGCACTCCTCGGTGTGCGACCGGCGGATGTGGGACGCGCAGTGGCAGCCGCTGATCGACGCCGGGTACCGGGTGGTCCGCTGCGACTTCCGCGGCTTCGGCGACACGCCGCTCGCGGACGGCCCGTACAGCGACACCGGGGACGTCCTGGCCCTGCTCGACCACCTGGGCATCGGGACCGCCGCCCTGGTCGGCGCCTCCCACGGCGGCCGGATCGCCCTGACGGCGGCCGCGCTGCGCCCCGAGGCGGTCACCAGGCTGGCCCTGCTCGGCGCGGGCATCCCCGGGCACCGGCCCAGCGACACCCTGCGCGCCTTCGGCGGCCGGGAGGACGAGCTGATCGAGGCCGGGGAGATCGACGCGGCCGTCGAGCTGAACGTCGAGTCCTGGCTCGGCCCGGAGGCCGACGAGCAGACGCGCGCGCACGTCCGCCGGATGCAGCGTCACGCCTTCGACGTCCAGCTGGAGGCGAAGTTCGGCTCCGACCGCGAGGACGTCGACCTCGGCCGGATCACCGCCCCCACCCTGGCCGTGGCCGGCGCCCACGACTTCCAGGACTTCCGCGACATCGCCGCCACCCTCCCCGCCCTCCTCCCCGACGCCCGCCACCAGGAACTCCCCTGGGCCGGCCACCTCCCCAGCCTGGAGCGCCCGGCCGAGACCACCGCCCTCCTCCTCGCCTTCCTCGGCGAGCCCGCCCCGGCCGCGCAGTAGCGCTCACGGGCACCGGAATCCCGGTGCGGCGAGCCCGGAGCGGAAAGTCGGCCCGCCCGACCTCCGGTGCCCTTCGGCGCCGCCCACCGGCCGGGCCCGGTGGGGCGGCCTCCCGCCCCGGCCGTGCCGCGGCGTGCGGGCCACCGCTCAGCCGCCGGTGGCGGTCCGCTCCGGCGGCAACGCGGAAAAGTCGGGACTCGAACGTGTGTCGGGAGCCATGATGGCGGGGTGCACTTCACCTCGGAATCCAGCGTTGACGGCGTGACGCAGCGCCGCTTCACCCTCGACGGCGCGCCCGGGGTGCTCTGGCAGCCGGACGGATCGTCCCTCGGCGGGCGGCCGCTGGTACTGCTGGGGCACGGCGGCGGGCAGCACAAGCTGGTGCCGGGGCTGGTGGACCGGGCCCGCCGGTGCGTGCGGGAGCTCGGGTGCGCGGCGGTGGCGCTGGACGCGCCGGGGCACGGGGAGCGGCCGCGCAGTGCGCAGGACGAGCGGTTCGCCACCGAGATCGGGGAGTTGATCGCCGCAGGGCGGCCGATCAGTGCGTGGGTGGCGCGGCACACGGCGGCGCTCGCGGAGCGGGCGGTGCCGGAATGGGTGGCCGTGCTGGACGCGTTGGGCGGGCGGGCGGAGGGCCTCGGGCCGGTGGGGTACTGGGGGCTGTCGCTGGGGAGCGTGATCGGCATCCCGCTGGCGGCGGCCGAACCGCGGGTCGCCGTCGCGGTGTTCGGGCTGACGGGGCACGCCTCGCAGACGGAGGCGGCGGAGCGGGTCGGGGTGCCGGTGGAGTTCCTCGTCCAGTGGGACGACGAGCTGGTCCTGCGTGAGGGGGCGCTGGCCCTGTTCGGCGCGCTCGGTTCGCGGGAGAAGACGCTGCACGCCAATCTCGGGGGCCATGTGGGGGTGCCGGAGCTCCAACTGATGTCCTCCGAAAGGTTCCTGGTGCGGCATCTGGGCCGGGTGGAGTGAGCGCGGACCCCGGCGGCGTCGATGCCAACCGTCGGTAAAACTTCGCAAAGGATTTCTCCCTGCAACGAACGCGACCCGCACTGACTTCAACAGATTGTTGCAGCTCAGTGGCCCGATGGTCACCCTCCGTGGATTTGGCATAACAGCCCGTGCCCCCTGGACTTCGCAAACCGTAGGAGTACGGTTCCGGAGGAATCGCCGGGGCCGACTTTCAGGCAGGCCGGCCGTACCGGAAAATTGGTGCGCAGCATGGATTTGCAACAGGGTGGGGAGAGCGCCTCGGTGGCGACTCGTCCGATATCCGGCAGGTGGTTCGCGGAAGTGCTGCGCGGCGTCGCGCAGGTCGATTTCATGCCGTCCGTCGTCTGCGGACTCTTCTTCGTGGCCGCACTGTTCGCCGCCGACTGGCAGTACGGCCTCTACGGGCTGCTGGGCAGTGCCGTCTCCACCGCCGTGGCGTACGGGCTCGGGCTCGACCGGGAGGCCGTCGGGGCGGGGCTGCACGGGTACAACGGGTGCCTGGTGGCGCTGGGTTGCGCCGTCCTCCTGGGCGCCGGGCGCCCCGCGACGGTCGCGGTGGCGGTCCTCGGGGCCGCCGTCGCCGTGGTGGTCGCGGCGGGACTCGGGGCGCTGCTCGCCACCTGGCGGCTGCCCGCGCTGACCGCGCCGTTCTGCCTGGTCGCGACCGCCGTCACGGCGGCCGCCCCCGGCCTCCGGCGGCTGTGGCGCGGGGCGGGAGCGCCCGCCGCCCTGCCCGTTCCGGCGGAGGGGCCGACCGGGCTGGGCTGGGACCGGCTCTGGCACGGGTTCTTCGCGAACATCGGTCAGATCTTCCTCGTGCCGCAGTGGTACGCCGGCCTGCTGTTCCTGGCCGGGCTGTTCGCGGCGAGTCGGCTCGCGGGCCTGATGGCCTGCGCGGGAAGCGCCACCGGGCTGCTCACGGCCTGGGCGTTCGGCGCCCCCGGCGAGGCCGTAGGGCAGGGCCTGCTCGGGTACAGCGGGGTGCTGGTCGCCCTCGCGCTGTGCGGGGTGTTCCTGGCGCCCGACGCCTGGAGCGCGGCCTACGCCCTGCTCGGTGCGGCCGGCGCGACGGTGCTGACCCCGGCGCTCGGCGCGGTCTCCGCGCCCTTCGGCGGCCATGCCTTCACCTGGCCGTTCGTGCTGACCACGATGCTGTTCCTGGCGGCGGTCCCGGCCGTCCCGCGCCTGCGCCGGGTCTGATTCCGCGCCCGACGTCCCCGCAATCCCCTCACTTTCCCCACTTTCCCCGCCGCTCTCGTTTCCCTCGTTTCTCTCGCTTCTCTTCGCTTTATTTGAACTCTCGGCAGGTCGATTGCCGCGAGCACTCCCTGCCATTCATCGGATTCCCGGAAAGGAAGAGTGATACCCGTGAATCTCTCGCCGCGTGAGATGGACAAGCTGTACATCTACGTCGTCGCCGACCTGGCCCGCAAACGCCGGGACCGCGGCGTCAAGCTGAACTACAGCGAGGCCTGCGCGTTGATCAGCGAGGCGATCATGGAGGGCGCCCGGGACGGCCGGACCGTCGCCGAGTGCATGGAGATCGGCAAGCAGGTCGTCGGCGGCGAGGACGTCATGCCCGGCGTGCGCGAGATGCTCCCGCTGCTCCAGGTCGAGGCGGCGTTCCTGGACGGGACCAAGCTGGTCTCCTGCCACGACCCGGTGGGTGCCTGAGCGATGACCCGGATTCAGGCCGCCACCGTGGTGCTGGCCGGTGGGCACGAGAGCGACGGCGGACGGGACCTCGCCGCCCTGGTGGCCGGCGGGTCCACCGGGCCGGCCGCCGCCCGGCACCCGTCCACGGTGCCTTCCACCACCCGGCCCCCGACCGCCGGGTGCGCCACCGTGCACGCCGTCGCCCCCGCGGGCCGTCCGCTCATCGAGGCCGTACGGTCGGCGCTCGCCGCGGCGGGCGACGGACCGGTGTGCGTCGTGCCGATGACGCTCGGCCGCGACCCCGGACTGGTCGCCGACACCGCCCGGGCGCTGCGCTGGCTGGCCGCCGGGGAAGGCCGCGGACGGCTCGCGCTGACCGCCCCCTTCGCCGCCGCCGACCACCTGATCGGCTGGCTGCGCGCAGCCGCCGGCGCCGCCCCCGACGGCGCGGTGCTGGTCACCGCGCCGGCGGCCGGCCCGTTCGAGGACGCCGAGCTGTTCCGGATCGCCCGCCTCGCCCGCCAGTACGGCCGGCACCGGTGGGTCGAGGTCGCCCTCGACGGCGGCGACCCCGACCCGGCCGAGGGCGCCGAACGCTGCCGCCTTCTCGGCGCACGCGAGGTGACGGCCGTTCCGGCCTCCTTCGGGCCGGCCCTGCGCACCCCGCTGCCCGGCGTACGGGACGGCGGTCCGCTGCTGCGGCCGTCCGCCGTCGCCGGGGTGGTCGCGGCCCGGACGGCGGCGGCGCTGCACCTGCTCGGGCACGGGGAGGACGGCATCCCGGCCGGCCTCGACGCCGAGCACGGGCACGGCTACGCGCACAGCCACGGGCCGGACGAGCAGAGCCATCAGCACCATCACCAGCACCACCAGCAGCAGCACGGGAACCAGCACCAGCATCAGAACCACCAGCACCATGCGCACGACCGCCCCGGCCACCCCCGGGGACCCGAACACACCCCCACTGACCCGGCAGAAAGGAAGGCCGACCATGTCCGGTAGCGCCGCATACCTGTACGGCGAGGACCCGGTGGAGATCAACGCCGGCCGCGCCAAGGCCACCGTCACGGTCAGCAACACCGGCGACCGGGCGATCCAGGTGGGCTCCCACTACCACTTCTTCGAGGCCAACCGCGCCCTCGACTTCGACCGCAACGCCGCCTTCGGCAAGCACCTGGACATCCCGGCCGGCACCGCCGTCCGGTTCGAGCCGGGAGACACCAAGGACGTCACGCTCGCCGAGTTCGGCGGCCACCGCCGCCTGGTCGGCTTCGCCAACCTCGTGGACGGCGGCATCACCGCCCCCGCCACCCGCGCCCGCGCCGTCGACCGGGCCATCGCCCTCGGCTTCAAGGGCACCAACCTCGACCACAAGGAAGACCGGCCCCGGGACTTCCGCACGGAGACCCACCAGGAAGGCGACCGCTGATGGCCATCCTCTCCCGCAGGCAGTACACCGACCTCTTCGGCCCCACCGTCGGCGACCGCTTCCACCTCGCCGACACCAACCTCCTGGTCGAGGTCGAGCAGGACTTCAACCAGGGCCACTACGGCGACGAGGCCGTCTACGGCGGCGGCAAGGGCATCCGCGACGGGATGGCCCAGGACCCGGCCGCGACCTCGCTCCAGGGGGCGCTCGACCTGGTCATCACCAACGTGGTCGTCATGGACGCGGTGCTCGGCGTGGTCAAGGGCGACATCGGCGTCAAGGACGGCCTGATCGTCGCCGTCGGAAAGGCCGGCAACCCGCACACCCAGAGCGGCGTGCACCCGCGGCTGGTGATCGGCCCCGGCACCGAGGTGATCTCCGGCGAGCACCTGATCGCCACCGCCGGCGGCATCGACACCCACATCCACTTCATCGCCCCGCAGCAGGTGCAGGAGGCGCTGAGCAACGGCATCACCACCCTGATCGGCGGCGGCACCGGCCCGTCCGACGGCACCAACGGCACCACCTGCACCCCCGGCCCGTGGAACATCCACCGGATGTACCAGGCGGTCGAGGACCTGCCCGTCAACGTCGGACTGCTCGGCAAGGGCAACGGCTCGCTGCCCGGAGCCCTGCGCGAGCAGGTCGAGGCGGGGGTGTGCGGCCTCAAGGTGCACGAGGACTGGGGCAGTACCCCGGCCGCGATCGACAGCGCGCTGAGCGTCGCCGACGAGTACGACGTGCAGGTGGCCATCCACACCGACACCCTCAACGAGTCCGGCTACTTCGAGGACACCCTGTCCGCGATCGACGGCCGCACCATCCACACCTTCCACACCGAGGGCGCGGGCGGCGGCCACGCCCCCGACATCATGCGGATCGCCGGCGAGCCCAACGTGCTGCCGTCCTCCACCAACCCCACGCTGCCCTACACCGTCAACTCCGTGGACGAGCTGCTGGACATGGTGATGGTCTGCCACCACCTCAGCCACAGCATCCCCGAGGACGTCTCCTTCGCCGACTCCCGGGTCCGCGCCGAGACCATCGCCGCCGAGACCGTGCTGCACGACGAGGGCGTCATCTCGATCTTCTCCTCCGACTCGCAGGCGATGGGCCGGATCGGCGAGTCCTTCACCCGCGCCTTCCAGACCGCCCACCACTGCAAGGACCAGCGCGGCAAGCTGGCCGGCGACAGCGAGCGCAACGACAACGCCCGCGTGCTGCGCTACCTCGCCAAGCTCACCATCAACCCGGCCGTCGCCTCCGGCACCGCCGACCACATCGGCTCGCTGGAGCCCGGAAAGCTCGCCGACATCGTGCTCTGGCCGATCAACTCCTTCGCCGCCAAGCCGAAGATGGTCATCAAGGGCGGCGTGATCAACTGGGCGCTGATGGGCGACCCGAACGCCTCGCTGCCCACCCCGCAGCCGGTCTACTACCGCCCGATGTTCGGCCAGTACGGCCGGACCAGGCAGGCCACCCGGGTGTCCTTCATGTCGCAGGCCGCCGTCGACCTCGGGGTTCCGGCCCGACTCGGCCTGGAGAGCCGGGTGCTGCCGGTCCGGCGGTGCCGTTCGGTCGGCAAGCAGCACATGGTGCGCAACGACGCGCTGCCGAAGATCGCGGTCGACCCGGAGACGTACAAGGTCACCCTGGACGGCGAGCCCGCCACCATCGAGCCGGCCCGCGAACTGCCGCTCAACCACCTGTTCTACCTCGCGTGAGCGGAACCGATGTCGCCGACGCCGGTGGTGTTGTTGGTGTCGCTGCCGACGCCGGCGTGTCGGGGGACGGCCTGGACGCGCTGCTGGTCTGCCTCCAACTGACCGACTCGGCCTTCCCCAGCGGCTTCTACACCCTGTCGCACGGGCTGGAGGGCTACGCCCAGGCCAAGGCCGTCACCCCGGACACCCTGCCCGCGCTGCTCGCCGACCTGCTGCGGCACGGCGTCGGACCGTCCGACGCCACGGCGCTGGTCCTGGCCCACCGGGCGGCCACGGCGGGCGACTGGGAGCTGCTCGCCGAGACCGACCAGCGGCTGCACGCCACCCGGCTCAACCGCGAACTGCGCCTGGCCGCCACCCGGACCGGACGCCAACTCCTGGACATCGCCCGGGAGTCGTTGGGCGGCGAGGCGCTGGAGCGGTACGCCGCACTGGTCGCGCGGAAGCGGGCCCCCGGCTGCCAGGCGGTGGCTGCCGGGGTGGCGTACGCCTCGGCCGGCGTTCCGGTCGAACAGGCCGTCACCAGCGACCTGTTCGCGTTCTGCGCCAGCTTCGTCGGTGCGGCGCTCAGGCTGCGGCTGACCGACCACCGCAAGGCGCAGGTGGTGCTGCGGGCGGCCTCCCCGGTGATCCGGGAGGTCGTCTCCGCCGCGCTGGCAAGGGACTTGGCGGACCTCGGCGGCTGCGTGCCGGTCGCGGACGCCATGTCCGGGCGGCACGAACGGGCGGAGGCCCGGCTGTTCATGAGCTGACCACTCGATGCGTACGTGTGCCACCAGAACTAACAATCCAAGGAGGAGAGTTGACCGAGAACGTGCTCCGCGTGGGCATCGGCGGGCCGGTGGGCTCCGGCAAGACGGCGCTGATCGAGGCGCTCGTCCCGGTGCTGATCGCCCGCGGCCACCGCCCGGCGGTCATCACCAACGACATCTACACCCAGGAGGACGCCCAGCACGTGCGGCGCACCCTGGCCGGGCTGCTGGACCCGGAGCGGGTGGTCGGCGTGGAGACCGGCGCCTGCCCGCACACGGCCGTCCGGGACGACCCGACGATGAACCTCGCGGCCGGCGCCGAGATGCTGGAGCGCTTCCCGGACGTCGACACCCTGCTGTTCGAGTCCGGCGGCGACAACCTCACCCTGACCTTCAGCCCGGTGCTGGTGGACCTCTTCCTCTTCGTCCTCGACACCGCCGAGGGCGAGAAGATGCCCCGCAAGCGCGGCCCGGGCATCACCGAGTCGGACCTGCTGGTCATCAACAAGATCGACATCGCCCAGTACGTCCGCGCCGACCTCGGGGTGATGGAGTCCGACGCCCACCGGGTGCGCGAGGGCGGGCCGGTGGTGCTCACCAACTGCCTGACGGGGGAGGGGCTGGAGGAGATCGCGGCCTTCCTGGAGACCTTCCGCAAGGTCCCGGCGTGACAGCCTCGTCGGCTGCCCGGGCCGTTCAGGCCGTTCGGGCCGTTCAGGTCGGTGCGGTCGGTGCGGCTGCTCCGGCCGCGAAGCCGCCCCGGCTCGACCCTCGGCACTACGAGCCGGCCCGCGTCCCGTACGAGGTCCGGCGCCACGCCGGGACGCCCGACACCCTCGCGGTCGGGCGTCCCGGCAAGGTCGGGCTGCTGGAGCTGGCCTTCGAGCAGGTCGGCGGGCGCACCGAACTCACCGGCCACTACCAGAAGTCGCCGTTGCAGATCATGCGCCCGCTGTACTTCGACCCGGCCCGCCCCGACCTCGCCGTCACCTTCCTGATGTCCACCGGCGGCGGCATCCTCCAGGCCGACCGGCTCCGCACCGACCTGCGCTGCGGCGCCGACACGGCGGTCCACCTGACCACCCAGGCGGCCACCAAGGTCTACCGGATGGAGTACGACTACGCGACGCAGCTGGTCCACCTGGCGGCGGGCCCGCGGGCCTACGTCGAGTACCTGCCCGAGCCGGTGATCCCCTTCGTCGACTCGCGCCTCTACCAGCGGACCGTCCTCACCGTCGACCCGGACGCGACGGTGCTGGCCGGTGAGACCGTCCTGGCCGGACGGCTCGCCCGGGGCGAGCGCAACGCCTACCGGGTGTTCGCGTCCGACCTCGAAGTGCGGCGTCCGGACGGCGAGTTGGTGGCACTGGACACCGTGCGGCTGGAGCCCTCGCCGACCGGGGGCGGCGGGGTCGCCGGGCCGGCGGTGCTGGCCGGGCACGACGTGATGTCCAGCCTGTACGTCCTCAGCCCGCTCGCCCCGGCGGGCCGGATCGCGGACGCCCTGCACGAGGCCGTGGCCGACTGCGGTCAGGGTCGCGGTGAGTTGTTGTACGGGGTCAGTGTGCTGCCGCAGGACAGCGGCGCCTGGCTTCGGCTGCTCGGCTCCGACACCCGGGCCGTCGCGGCCGCCCTGCGCGCGGCCTGGGACGGGGTGCGGCAACTGCTGATCGGGGTGCCGGCGCCGCAGCTGCGGAAGACGTAGCACCGCTCGACGGCGGCACCGCCGGCGGCAACCCGGTCTCGCCGGCCGCCGCCGGTGGGACCGCCCACCGCGCCGGCCGCGCCGACGTACTCGCCCTCGGTTCCCTGCCGTCGCCGGCGTCGTCCTGACCCGGCGGGGGACCCGCCCGGCCTGCCCGGGGGATTCGTCCGAGCGGGCTCAGGGCCCGTCCGAGCCGCCCGGATCCATCGCCGCGAGCCGGGCGATCTGCCGGTGGCTCAGCTCGACCGTGCGGTTCATGTGCCGTAGCAGGAAGTCGAGTTCGACCTCGGTGTCCTCGGCGAAGGCGGCCACCCAGTCGGTGGACAGCTCGCGCCACACCGCCCCGTAGCGCTCCAGCGCCTCGGGGCGGACCGCGACCAGCACCCGCCGCCGGTCCGCCTCGTCGCGCTGCCGGGTGACCAGCCCGGCCTTCTCCAGCCGGTCGACCAGCCGGGTGGCCGAGCCGCTGGTGAGCCCGGTGAGGTCGGCGATCCGGCCGGTGGTGACCGGCCCGTCCTCCAGGGTGAGCAGGTTGAGGCACTGGACGTCGGTCGGGTGCATGCCCAGGTGGTCGGCGACGGCCTGGTTGAACAGCACGTACGAGGCCAGGTAGCGGCGCGAGACCGGCCACAGTCGGGCCATCAGCTCGTCGCGGGACATCGTCATGGGGGAAGGGTAACCGGCCGCCCGATAATTGTTTGCGTCACGCAGAGATGACTCTCTATGTTGCCTGCATGACGCAGATAATCGAGTCCACGCCTCCCGTCGCCGTCACCGGAGCCACCGGCGCCCAGGGCGGCGCCACCGCCCGCGCCCTGCTGCGCGCCGGCCGCCCCGTCCGCGCCCTCACCCGCGAGCCCGGCTCACCCGCCGCCGCCGAACTCGCCGCCCTCGGCGCCGACGTGGTCCGCGCCGACTTCGACGACCCGGCCTCCCTCGCCGCCGCCCTCGACGGCGCCGGCGCCCTGTTCGCCATGTCCACCCCGTTCGGGACCGACCTCGACACCGAAATCCGCCAGGGCATCACCCTCCTGGACGCCGCCCGGGCCGCCACCACCGTCCGGCACGTCGTCCTCACCTCCGCCACCAACGCCGACCGCTCCACCGGCATCCCCCACTTCGACAGCAAGCACCGCATCGAGCAGCACCTGGCCGGCCTCGGCCTGCCCTGGACCGTCCTCGGCCCGGCCGCCTTCATGGACAACTACGCCAACGACTGGACCCTGAAGTCCCTCCGCGACGGCGTCTTCCACCTCCCCATGCCGCCCGGCGTCCCGCTGCCCGTGATCGCCGCCGACACCATCGGCGCCTTCGCCGCCCACGTCCTCGCCCGGCCCGACACCTACGCGGGCCGCCGCATCGACATCGCCTCCCAGTGGCGAACCGGCGAGCAGATCGCCGCCGCCATCAGCGCCGCCAGCGGTCGCGCCGTCCGCTGCGAGGAGGTGCCCCTCGCCGTCGTGGCCGGCCACTCCGCGGACCTCGCCGCGATGTTCCGCTACTTCCAGGATCCCGGTCTCGACGTCGACATCCCCGCCCTGCACGCCGAACACCCCACCATCGACTGGCAGTCCGTGGAAGCGTGGGCGGCAGCCCGCACCTGGGACCTGTGACGAGGCTCAGGAGGAGCCGGTGAGGTGCGCGACGGCCCCGAGCCCGGCCTCGGCCGCCTCGCGGACCTCGGGATCGGGGTCGTTCGCCAGGGCGGACCGGAGGGCCATGGCGGTCTCCGGGCTGTCCGGCCACTGCCAGGCGAGCATGGTCAGCGCCTGGCCGCGGATCTCCGGGCTGGGGTCGTCGGCAGCTCGGGCCCGGAGGAGGCCCTCGGCCGCGTCGAAGGCGACCAGCGCGTAGCAGCTGAGCGCCGTGCCACGGACCGTGGGATCCGGGTCCTCCGTCGCACGACGGCGAAGGAACCCGATCGTGTCGTCGCGGGCTCCGTAACGTGTGGTCAGGAGACCCAGCACCAGTTCCCGGGCGGGACCGAACTCGGCCGCGGTGGCCGTCCGGATCATCCGTTCGAAGGTGTCGGGTGTCTCCCTGGCCACGGCGGTGACCGCCCTGAGCGCGGGGATCCGGATGATGTTGTCCGTGCTGCGGGTCGCGAGGTTCCGCAGGAGGGCGATGACCTCGGGGCGCTTGGGCCAACGCCGTACGAGATCGCTGGTCGCCACCGCGCGGATGAGGACGGAGGGGTCGTTGGCCGCACGGTCGAGAAGCAGCGTGAGGGTCCCGTCGGCCGTGGGCCATGTTCGGACGAGACTTTCCAGTGCGACCCCACGGATGATCTCGTCGTCGTCACCGACCGCGAGTTCCGTCATCCGGGCGGGGCCGTCGGAACGCTTCGGCCAGTGGTTCGTCAGCAGGTCCAGCACGCGGTCGCGACTCACCGGGGCGGGCCCGTCGTCCGCGCGGACCTGGGACATCCGTCGGACGTCCGGATGGTCCGGCCACTGCAGACCGAGCCGGCGTACGGCGGTCGCCCGGGTCTCCGGGGAGGGGTCCGCGGTGGCGCGGTCCAGCAGGAGCGGCAGGACGTCGCGATGGGTCGGCCAGTGGCGGGCCAGGAGGATCAGACAGGCTCCGCGTGAGCCGTCGTCGGGTTCCGAGACCGCGCGCCGGAGGGCCAAGGGGAGTACGCCGTGATGACCGGGCCACCGTCTCGCCAGTTCGGTCATGGCCTTGGTGCGCACCTCCGCCAGCGGGGAGCGCTCCGCGAGCTCCAGCAACGCCGGCGCGACAGCGGGATGGTGGCTCCAGCGGTGAGCCAACGCCGTGGTCGCGGCGCCGCGGATGTCCGGCCGGCCGAACGTGGCCAGGGCGAGAGAGACGCCCACGGTGGCGTGGAGCGCGACGGCCAGTCTCGCCGTCGACACGTGCGCCGCGGCGAACTGCCCTCGGAGCCGGAACCAGCGAAGGAAGCGGTCACGCCCGTTCCAGGCCGGTGCCGCGGCCAAGGTGGCCAGCGCGGTGGTCAGCGGATCGATGAGGCTGATGAGTCCGTGTGATTCCAGCGCGTCGGTGACGGCGTCGATCGCCCGGTCGCTCTGTGCGTGCAGCCGCCCGATCTTCCGCACTTCGGCCAGCGACTCGAAGGCCAGGACCATCGAGTCCTCGTCCCCCCGGTCCAACAGGTGGTCGACCACCCTCCCCGCATCCGGCTCGCTCAGCTGGTTGACCACCAGCAGCAGCACTTCGTGCCAGACCGAGTCGTCCGCCCTCCGGGCGAAGACCTCCTCGATCAGCTCCCCCGGGGTCCACTCCCGTCCCACCGTGTACCGCTGGAAGATGTCCGCCGCCGCGAGGTACTCCAGGAACGCCCGGTGGACGAAGCCGTACACCTCGCAGCCGTACCGGGCGAGGATGAAGTTGCGCTCCCGCAGCTGGTCACGCAGGGCGCGGGCGGCGGCGAGGCACTGGTGGCGCGGGAGACCGAACTGGGTGAAGTAGTCGTGGAACACCGCCTCCAACTCCTCGGCGTGGATGTGGTTTCCGGCGACACCTCCGGCACCCTCCTGCATGCGACGTGCCAGCAGGCGCAGCAGTTCCAGGCGCTCGCGGTCGTCCAGCAGGTCGAGGGCCTCGGCGGCGCCGGGCTTCAGCGGGACGCTCAGGTGCTTGGTGTCGCGGTCCCAGTGGGCGACCAGGACGCGTACCGCGTGCTCGTAGACGCCCTGGCGGTCCCGGGGCAGGGCCTGGCGGCGGCCGATGATGGCGAGGATGGTCAACAGCAGCGGGTTGCCCGCGAGTTCGCGGATGGGCCGGGAGGCGTCCACGGCGCCGGTGATGCGGTCGACCAGCCGGCCAGCCAGCTCGGCGTCCGTCGGGCAGGCGATGGCGTACCAGCGGCGGGCGAAGTCGGCGACGCGGTCCGGGTCGAGGTCCTGGAGCATGACGTGGGTGAACCCGGCGCCGCCGAGCGGGGCCCGCTGGTAGCCGATCACCCGCGAGGTCACGACCACCCGGGTTCGCTCGTAGCGGGCGGCGAAGGCGGCGACGCGTTCGGCGGTGGCGGCTCGCACGCCCGGGTCGAACAGTTCGTCCAGGCCGTCGAAGACGACCACGGCCTCTCCCCGGGTGAGGAGTCGGCGCAGCTCGGGGCCCGGGAGGGACATCCCGGCGACGGCGTGGCGGTGGTCGAGGAAGTCCTCGAAGGTGCGTTCGCGCCACTGCCCATCGGCGTACTGGCGCAGCTCGACCACCAGCGGAACCAGTCCGTCGAGCGGGGCGAGCGGGCCGTCGGCGTCCTGCACCAGGGTGAGGGCTACGTACCGGGCGAGCGTGGACTTTCCGGAGCCCGGGTCGCCGAGCAGGACCACCCGTGCGCCGCGCGGCCCGGCGAGGACGGACAGCACGTCCTCCGTCGGCCGGCTGAGGTACTCGGCCCGCAACCGCTCCAGGGTGGACTGCCCGAGGACGTCCGGCAGCGACTCCTCCGTGAACTCGCCGTTCGTGAGCAGGCGTTGGACCAGTTCGCGGGGCAGCTCGACCGGCGGTGGATCCTCCCGCACCTGCGGGGTGACGAACACCTCCCGCAGCTCGACCGCCGGGTGCTCGCCCTGCTCGGAGAGCGGGGTGAGCACCTCCAGGTCGAGCCGGCCGTACGTCTCCCGCACCCGCCGGGCGTACGCGGTGCGGGCGGCGGCCATGGACTTGGCGGTGACCTCGGGCACGGAGGTCTTGACCAGGTTGATCGTTCCGGCCTGGTACACGTCGCCGTTGACCGTGCCGCCGTTGATGCCGTTCGCCGTCGAGATCTCTGATTCGCTCCCCACCCGGCCCAGGCTAGGCCCTGTCCAGCCGCTCCACGAACTTGCGCTGCCACGGCGTTTCGACGGCGTGCCGGCTGTAGTGCTCCCGCACGTACGGCACGGCCTCGGCGGCCGGGACGCCGTCCAGGACGGCGATGCAGGCGAGGGCGGTGCCCGTGCGTCCTCGCCCGCCGGCGCAGGCGAGTTCGACGCGTTCGGTGGCGGCGCGCTCCCAGGCCTCGCGGAAGGCGTCGGCGGCGTCCGCGCGGTCGGCGGGGAGGCGGAAGTCGGGCCAGCGCACCCAGCGGCTCGGCCAGTCGACGTGCGGCGGGCGGCCCAACAGGTAGAGGCCGAAGTCCGGTCGGGGGCCGGGCGGCAGGGGGCGGCTGAGGCCGCGGCCGCGCAGGAGGCGACCGGAGGGCAGGCGCAGGATGCCGGGGACGGCCGGGTCCCAGGTGGTGGGGTCGGTCACGAGGGTCTTCTTTCGGGGGGAGGGAGTTCAGGACGCCGCGTGCAGCCCGACCGGCCCGCGCGGCAGTCCGGCGCGGTGGGCCAGGGCGGCGGCCTCGCCGCGCGAGGACACGTCGAGCTTGGCGAGGATGTTGGCGACGTGGAACTTCACCGTCGACTCGCTGATCCGCAGCGTCGCCGCGATGTCCCGGTTGCGGCGGCCGCGCGCCAACTGGTCGAGGACCTCCCGTTCGCGCGGCTGGAGGCCGTCCAGCGGGTCGGTGACGAGGGCGGGTTCGGGCAGGGCCAGCGGGAGGTCGACGGTCACCGTGGTGCCCCAGCCGGGGACCGCCTCGACGCCGTGGTGTCCGCCGAGGGCGGTGATGCGGTCGGCGGTGCGGTGGACGGTGAGGGCGTCGGCGGTCAGGGCGCCGAGGCCGTCGCCGCGCACCACGGCGCGCAGCAGGCCGTCGGCCGTGAGCTGCCAGCTGACGTGCAGCCGGGTCGGCTTCTCCTGTTCCAGCATCAGCAGCACGGCCACCCGCACGGCGTCGCGGGCGGTGTGCGCGGCGTCCGCCGGGATGGAGCGGCCGGCCTCCGCCGGGGGCGCGGCGTCGAGGTGGACCCGGGTGTGGCGCAGCAGTGGGCGCAGTTCGCGCACCAGGCGGGCGAAGGCGGCGTCGGCGGGCTGCTCGCTGAGCGTGCGGTCGAGTTCGGCGCCCTGGCGCAGGTCGAGCAGGGCGGTGACGGCCAGCTCGGTGGCGGTGCGGCGGGCCGTGGCGTCGTCCAGGCCGGGTGCGCGCAGCGGCGCCAGGATCGCGGTGAGCGCGGCGCTGTGGGTGCCGGTGAACTCGGCGATGGCGCGGGCCCGGGCGTTGGCGGAGGCACGGGAGGCGGCCGTCTGGGTGGGGGCGGCGTCGGTGGCGCGGTGGTCGGAGTGGGCGACCACCAGTTCCCACAGCTGTTGCAGGACGGCGAGTGCCCCGGGTGCGACGGGTCCGGTGCCCGCCCGGACGAGGACCAGCGCGGCGCCGCTGTCGTCGGCCGGCGTGGTGGCCACGACCACCACCGGCCGGGTCCGTCCGGCGAGTTCGGCCTCGCCCTGCCAGGGCCGGCCGGCCGAGGTGGTCGCGGCCGCGCGTTCGGCCAGCCGGGACAGGTCCCGCGTACTGATGGCCGCGGTGAGCTCGGGCGGGCCGTAGCCGTGCGTGGGGTTGAACGTGCAGACGCCGCTGAGCTGCGCGAGCGCGGTGTGCGGGACGAGGGTGTCGAGCACCTCGGACAGGCGGGGGAGGATGTCCGGCCGGGGAGCGCGCAGCACCTCGACGGCCCGGGCCAGCGCGTCCTCGGGGCGGCCCCAGTGCCGCCGCCAGGGCTCGTCCGTGCCGGCGGTGTCCGCCGCGCCGTTCATGTCGTCCATGCGGTCCAGCCTAGTTCGGGTGCCGCCGTCGTGGCCTGGCCGTTCGGACAGGTCGAACCGTCCGAAGGGGCCGGGCGGGCCCGCGCCGTTCCGGGCACAGGATGGAAGTCGTCGGAAGCGACCGGCTCCACAGGCCGGCTCCACAGGCCGGCTCCACCGACCGGCTCCACAGGCCGGCTCCACAGGCCGGCTCCACCGACCGGCTCCACAGGCCGGCTCCGCCGACGACTCCGTCGGCGAAGCCGCCGGCAACGCCACCGACTGGCTCCGTCGGCGAAGCCGTCGGCAACTCCACTGAAACCCAAGGACCTTCCATGACCAAGGCGATCGCCTTCTCCGAGTTCGGCGGCGCGGACGTGCTGCGCCCGATCGACATCGAGCTGCCCGCGCCCGGGCCCGGCCAGGTGCGGGTCGCGGTCCGCGCCGTGGGCGTCAACCCGGTGGACCGCAGGCTGCGCACCGGCGAGCTGGCCGGGCTCTTCCCGGTCGTCTTCCCCTATGTGCCCGGTGTCGAGGTGTCCGGCGTGGTCGAGGCCGTCGGCGCCGGGGTGAGCGGCTTCGCGCCCGGCGACGAGGTGTTCGGCAGCATGATGGGCGGCGCGTACGCGGAGCACGCGCTGGTGGACGCGGCGGTGCTGGCCCACAAGCCCGCGGGGCTGGGCTGGGAGGAGGCCGCCGCGATCCCGACGGCGGCCGAGACCTCCGAGCGGGTCCTCGACCTGCTGGGCGTGCGGTCGGGCGAGACGCTGCTGGTGCACGGCGCGGCCGGCGGGGTCGGCACCGTGCTGCTCCAGTTCGCCCGGGCGCGCGGGATCACCGTGGTCGGCACCGCGAGCGAGGCGAACCACGACCACCTGCGCGAGCTCGGCGCGATCCCGGTGGCGTACGGCGAGGGCCTGGCCGAGCGGGTGCGGGCCGCCGCGCCGGGCGGGGTGGACCGGGCGCTGGACGCGGCCGGGCGGGGCGGGGTGCTGCCGCTGTCGATCGAGCTGACGGGCAGCGCGGACCGGGTGCTGACGATCGCCGACGTCGTGGGGGCGCAGGAGCACGGCGTCCGGTTCAACGGCGGCGTCGAGGGCGTGGAGTCCCACCACCGGCGCGCGTTCGCGGCCGCGCTCGCCCTGCACGAGGCGGGCACCCTGCGGCTGCCGCTGCACCGGGTGTTCCCGCTGGCGGAGGCGGCCGAGGCGCAGCGGGTCAGCGAGGCCGGGCACCTGCGCGGAAAGATCGTGCTGACGGTCCGGTAGCCGTTCATCGCCCGTCCTGTACCCGTCTGCCCGTTTTACCTCCGTTTTGCATTGAGCTCGCCATTTTCGTACGGTTTCATCCGTTCGGAGTAATTCGGCAGGCGGACGCGCCGTGAACACGGCGCTGAGCCGTCCGGCCGACATGCGGTCCCCCGAACGGTCGACCAGGGTTGGCCGGACGTGGGCGGCACCGGACCGCCTGCCCTGACGGTCAGGAGGACCAGGCGCATGGGCGGAACGGACAGGCGGGCGGTGATCGGCGAGTTCGTCGGGACCCTGCTGCTGGTGTTGCTGGCGGTGGGTGCGGCGGTGCTCGCGGGGGAGGCGATCGGTCCGGTGGGCATCGCGTTCGCCTTCGGCTTCGTGCTGCTGGCGCTCGCGTACGCGCTCGGCCCGATCTCCGGCTGCCACGTCAACCCGGCGGTGACGCTCGGTTTCCTGCTGGCGCGCCGGATCGACGGCCGCACGGCGGTGTCGTACTGGGTGGCGCAGGTGCTCGGCGGCATCGCGGGCGCGGCGCTTGTCCTGCTGCTGGCGAAGCAGATACCGGGGCTGGAGACCCACGGCAAGCTCGGCACCAACGGCTGGGGCGACCGCTCCCAGGTGCACATCAACGCCGGCGGCGCGTTCCTGACCGAGGTCGTCCTCACCTTCCTGCTGGTCTACGTCGTCCTGGCGGTCACCCACCGGCTGGCCGCGGTCGGCTTCGACGGGCTGCCGATCGGCGTCGCGCTGGTGGTCGTCCACCTGGTCGGCATCCCGCTCACCGGCACCTCGGTCAACCCGGCGCGCAGCCTCGGCCCGGCGCTGTTCGCGGGCGGCGGGGCGCTGTCGCAGCTGTGGCTGTTCCTGCTCGCTCCGCTGGTCGGCGGCGCGCTGGCGGCGGGCGTGCACCTGCTGACCCACCCGCAGCCCAACCTGCCGGTGGCGCAGGCCCTGGCCACCGACGCGCGGGTGTAGGTCCCGCAGTCGAGCCGGCTTGGCGGCCGGGACCGTACCGACGGTCCCGGCCGCCGCCGTTCCGGTTCTCCGCCGGCCTCGTCCTCGTGCTCCCTCCGTGTCGCTCTGGGGCCTCTTCGCGGTCCTTTCGCGGTCCCTTCATGCTCCCTTCGCGCCGCTTCGCGTCGTCCTGTGGCCGCTCCGGGGCCGTTCCGGGGCCGCTCTGGGGCCGCTCTGGGACCGCTTTTGCGCCGCCGACCGTCCGGATCCGGCGTACCGGCCGAAGAGCCCCGGCGCCCGCCCGTCGGCTGGGTAGAGTCCCGCCATGGTGACTGTGAACGCGGAGAGCCCGGCGGGCGGGCGGCTGGCCGGCCGCTCCTGTGTGGTGACGGGTGCGGCCAACGGCATCGGGAGGGCGGTCGCCGAACGCTTCGCCCGGGAGGGCGCGTCGGTGGTCGCCACCGATGTGGACGCGGCCGGGCTGGACCGGCTGGCCGAACGATTCCCCGGCGCCGTCAGCACGGTGGTCGGCGACGTGGCCCGGGACGAGGACGCCCGCCGGATGGTGGCCGCCGCCGTCGAGCGGCACGGGCGACTGGACGTCCTGGTGGCCAACGCCGGGATCATCCCCCTGATGGAGATCACCGAGGCCACCGCCGAGGACTGGGACCACGTGATGGCGGTGGATGGTCGCGGCATGTTCCTCACCTGCAAGTACGCGATCGAGGCGATGACCGCCCAGGACCGGCCCGGCGGCTCGATCGTCTGCCTGTCCTCCATCTCCGGCGAGGCCGGTCAGCGCGGCCAGGCGGTGTACGGGCCCGCCAAGTTCGTCGCCTCCGGCCTCACCAAACACCTCGCCGTGGAATGGGCCGACCGCGGCATCCGGGTCAACGCCGTCGCCCCCGGCACCATCACCACCGCGCGCGTCGCCCGGCTGTACGACGAGCCCGGTGGCCCGGAGTACCTCGCGGCGATCGAGAAGCGGCACCCGATGGGGCGGCTCGGGGACCCGGCCGAGGTCGCGGCGGCCGTCCTCTTCCTCGCCTCCGACGACGCGTCCTTCGTCACCGGGGTCGTGCTGCCGGTGGACGGCGGGTACCTGGCGCAGTAGGGCCGCCGCCGGGCGCCCGGCTCCCGGCGAGCAGCTCGACCAGGACGGACACTCCGTCCGCCCCGTGCCCGGCGCCGACCGCCGTCCGGGTGAGGGCGAGCGCCGCGTCCAGCACGGACGTGTCCAGGCCACGCGCCCGGGCGGTGTGCGCGACGTGCGCCAGACCGGCCTCGGCGGAGGCGAGACTGCTGCGGTCGCCCGGATGCCTGCGCTCGTCCGCGCGCTGCGCGTAGCCGTCGATCAGCGGCGGCAGCAGGCGCGGCAGGCCATGGGCGTACGGGGCGAGTTCGGCTCCGCCGATGCCCTCGGCGCGGGCCAGCGCCAGGGCGTGCAGGTAGCCGTGCACGGTGGTCCAGAACAGGTCGAGCAGGGCGGCGTCGAAGGCGCTCGCCCGCCCCGGGTCCGCGCCCACGTGGCGTACGGTGCCGCCCAGCGCCCGCAGTGCGGCCTCGTGGGCGGCGAAGGCCTCGGCGTCGCCGCTCAGCAGGACGGTGCCCTCCGGGCGGCCGACGGTCGGGGTGGGGGTGAGGACCGCGGCGTCCAGGAGGCGGAAGCCCCGGGCCTCGGCGTCGGCGGCGTTCGCCCGCGCGTCGTCCGGGGAGACCGAGGTGGCGTTGACGACGGTCCGGCCGCGCAGCGCCGTTCCGGCCGCCTCCAGCACGCTCCGGGCGGCCGGCTGGTCGCGGACGCAGAGCAGCGCGAGCGGGGCGTCCGCCACCGCCTCGGCGGCGCTCGCGGCCGACCGCGCGCCGAGGGCGAGCGGCTCGGCGTCCCGGCCCGGCGTGCGGTTCCACACGGTGACCGGATGTCCGGCGGCCCGCAGCGCCCCGGCGAGCGCCCGGCCCATCGGGCCCAGTCCCAGCACGGCAACGGCGGGTCGGGCAGGGGTGGTTGAGGAAGATCGTTCGTTCGTCACGGCGGCTACGCTAGAGCTTCACGCCGACGGCAGAGTCAAGGCGCAGAGGCACGGTGGAACGTCGCGGCGGACGGCGCGGACGCTCCGCCGAGGAGGTGTCCGCGATGCGGATCGGAGAACTCGCCCGGCGCGCCGGCGTCACCCCGCGCGCCCTGCGCTACTACGAGGAACAGGGGCTGCTCACCCCCGAGCGCCGCCCCAGCGGCTACCGCGAGTACGACGAGCGGGACGTGGACACCGTCCGGGGCATCCGCACCCTCCTCGCGGCCGGGCTCAACAGCACCGCGATCGCCGAGATCCTCCACGGCCTGCCGCTTCCCGGGCAGCGACCGCCCGGCCCGACCTGCCCCGAGTTGCTCGCCGGCCTGGCCCGGGAGCGCGCCAGGATCACCCGGCAGATGGACGAACTCGACCGGGCCCGGGGCCTGTTGGACGCCATCATGGGTGCTCGGGCGCCGGGCGAGGCGATCCGGTCCGGCCGGATCGGGGCGGCGGAGCGGACGCCGGGCGCGGATGCTTCCCCCTCGGATGCGACCGCCGCGGGCGCGTCCCCCTCGGATGCGACCGCCGCGGGCGCGTCCCCCGCGGGTGCGACCGCCGCGGGTGCGACCGCCGCGGGCGCGTCCCCCGCGGGTGCGTCCCCCGCGGGTGCGTCCCCCGCGGGCGCTGCCGCCGCCGGGGACCGTCGCCCGCGGTCGGCGGCACGGAAACTCGATGGCGCGCGCTCCCGGGCCGTGCTGGAGTGAGCGGATGGATCATGACGAGGTGCTCGCCCTGTTCGACGACCGGCTCCGGCGCAACGCGCCGCCCGACCCCGGCTGTCGCGTCGAACGCGACGGTGCGGTGATCCGGCAGGTGGGCCCGGAGCACAGCTGGAACGGCGTGGTCTGGTCCGGCCTGGACGAGGCCGGCGCGGACGCGGCGATCGCCGCGCAGGTGCGCCACTTCGCCGGACTGGGCCTGGAGTTCGAGTGGAAGGCCTACTCCCACGACCGCCCCGCCGACCTCGGCGCCAGGCTGCTGGCGGCCGGCTTCACCCCGGAGCCGGACGAGGCGCTGATGCTCGCCCGGATCGCGGACCTGCCCACCGACGCCGCCCTTCCCGAGGGGGTCCGGCTACTCCCGGTGACCGACCCGGCGGGGGTGGACCTGCTGATGGAGGCCCACGAACAGGCTTTCGGCTCCGAGCACCCCGGGCTGCGCGCGCGGTTGCTCGACCACCTGCGGCACGGCACCCCGACGGTCAGCATGGTCGTCGCGATGGCCGGCGACCGCCCGGTCAGCGGCGCCCGGATGGAGCTGGTCCCGGGCACCGGGTTCGCCGGCCTCTGGGGCGGCGGCACCGCACCGGACTGGCGCGGCCGGGGCATCTACCGGGCCCTCATCGCCCACCGGGCCCGGCTCGCGGCCGAACTCGGCTACCAGTACCTCCAGGTCGACGCGAGCGACCAGAGCCGGCCCATCCTCCAGCGCCTCGGCTTCGCCTGGGTGAGCACGACGACCCCTTACGTGCACCAGCCGTAGGCCCCGCCGAGGGCGGCTGGAGCCGAGGGGGCCGGGACCCGGGGAGCTGGGCCGATCGGCAGGGGTGTACGGGGGCGCCGCTGCTCAGGATGTGCCGTTCGGTACATGCGGGGGAGGGCCGGCCGGGGTCATCGTTGAGGCACCACGAGCGGGGACCGTCCGGGCCCCCGGGGAGGAGCCTCGGCGTGTTCGACCTCTACCACCCGCGCGTCCTCGGCACGACGGCCGTCGTGCCCGCCGCCCTCGGCGGCTTCGCTCTCAGCCTCGGTCTCGGTCTCGGGCTCGGTCTCGGGCGCGGGTTCGTGCGCCGGGTCGCCCGGCGGCGATCAGGCCGGGAGCCGTGTCCGGGGCACCGCGGCCGGATCGACCGCGTCCGTGAGCGGGCCCTGCCCGAAGCAACTGCTCCGCTGAGCCCCGGTGTCGTGCACGGCGGTCTGCACCAGGGCGTACTGGAACGGCGCCCCGATCGCCGCCAGCGGCAGCAGTACGCACAGCAGGGCGTGCCCCGGGCCGATCCGGAACGTCCTGCGGCGGACGGCGGCGACGAGCTGCCAGCCGCCCCAGCACACCGAGACGACGGCCAGCCCCAACCCCGCCCAGGCGAGCGGCAGTACGGGGGCCGGGGCGCCGGGGCTGTCCTGGCAGCGGCTCACGAGCCCGTGGATGTCGCCGTCCGCGACGAGCGTCGGCACGCCGCACGCCCACCCGAGGCAGGCGAGCAGCAGCGGGCCGCCCGCCCGGAGCCACCGCGGGGAGCGCTGTTCTTCACTCATATGCCTAGTACCAGTCCGGATTCACGCGGACGAAGTGCAGCTTCTGGTGCCCGCGCTGCTCCTGGAAGCTGTCGATCCGGCCGCCCATGCTCGCGTTCTGCTGGCCGCCGCTGTGCTGGGTGTAGCGGATGTCCCCGTCCGGGGTCACCGCCGTCACCACCGCGGTGTGGTGGACGACGCCCTTCTTGTCCTGGGAGTCCTGGTCGGAGTCCTCCTCGTAGTAGACGATGTCCCCGGGCTTCACTTCGCCCGGCGGGACCTCCTGACCGCCGTGGCGCAGCATGAAGTCGTGCATGTTCTGCGCCCCGGCCCAGCTCTTCGAATAGTCGAGCCGCTGGTCGAGCCAGTCGCCGCCCGCGTCGTCGCTGCGTCCCCAGGTGTCGTCTCCGCGCCAGCCCCACCACTGGTCCCATTTGGCGTGCACGCCGCCCTGGCGCAGCGCCTCGGAGGCGAAGTTGGTGCAGTTGTCGTCGAAGACGTCGATGGTGGTGTCGTTCCAGGGCTCCAGCGCCCACTGCACCGTCTTCACCCGGTCGTACTTGGTGTTGGGCCCGCCGCGCAGGCCCACCTTCACGTCGTCGGGGATGCCCGGGAGGTTGGCGAGGGTCACGGGGTCGGAGAGCATCAGCTCCTTGTGCTGGTTGTCGGTCAGTGCCTTCCACCAGTCGGCGACCAGCCGGGGGTCCTGCCCGCTGGGGATGCCCCCGGTGTACATGGACAGTTCGGTCTGCGAGGCTTCGCGCTGGAGCTGGTCCAGCGCCTTGCGCGGGTCGGTCTCGCAGGTCGCGGCGGCGAGCTTGCGCAGTTCGGCGGAGGCCAGCTTGTCGGCCTGGGCGGCCTCGCGCAGCGCCTCCTGGAGCATCGCGTTCACCTCCTGGACGGCGTTGTCGTTCGAGGCCGCCGCGCCGCCGCTGCCGTGAACGGCGGCGGTGGTCTCGTCGACGGTGAGGCCGTACTGCCGGGCCATGTCCAGGGCGGAGTTCAGGGTGAGCTTGGCCCGGGTGATGCCGGCGCTCAGCCCGTCGAGGATCATGACGACGCCGCGCATGATGTCCGCGCCGGCCTCCAGGATCTGGGCCTGCTCCTGGAGCTTGCGGCCGGCGGCCTCGCCGACCTTGTCCTTCCAGTTCTCCTTGAGCGGGTCGACGCCGTTGGCATGGATGTCATTGACGGCCTGCCACGCCTGCTTGGACAGGGCGAGCCAGGAGCCGGCGGCGGCATCGACGTCGATGCTGTTGGCGGCCTTGAGCGCCGCGATGGTCATCGTCACGGCTGCTGCCCCGGTTCCGTGCCCCCGAGGTCACCGAGTGCGGCGTCGAGCCGGCGGGCGTACTCCTGGTCGGCCTGGTCGTAGGACCGCGCCGACTCGTGCAACTGTGAGGAGTACAGATGGAGTTGATCGACGACCGACTTCACGTGGGCCTGCCAGGCGTCGGCGCAGTCCTTCAGCGCCGGACCGGAGTCCCAGGCCGACATCGCGTCGGCGGCCGCGTGGCTGTTGTCGAGCCAGTGCCCGACGGGGCCGAAGGTCTTGGCGGCCTCCGTGAGGCCGTTCGCCGACTGTCGCAACGCATGTGTCTGGACGTGGATGTGGTTCACGGTCAGGTCCCCCTACCCGGCTATGTCGATCCCGATCGACATGGGTGCGGCCATGGTAACGACCGGTTTGGAAGGGAAAGGTCATCCGAAAGTCATGAGAAAGTAATTCAACAGGGCTGGTTGCCTTGCTTCCTGTCGGATACTGGGCAGCCGGTCACCGGCGCGGAAACCGGGCCTCGTCCGACCGACCGGGAACACGACTTCGCCTTCGTCAGCGGCAGCGTCCTCGACTACGCGGGCGCCCCGTACGTGAGCGGCAAGGCGGTGCCGGACGTCGGCGGCCAGCCGATCGGCACGGAGTACGACCGCCGGCCGTACCTCTACGGGATCTACGGCAGCGCCGCCCCGCGCGACGGGCGGTCGGTCGGCTGGAACGGCACGCTCTACCAGAGCACCGAGGTCTTCCGGTTCCTCAAGCAGCGACTGGGCGCGACCAGCGCCGCCGTGGTCGCCTACAACCAAGGCCGACTCGACCCGTTACGCCGGACAGCTGAAGGCGGGGCTGGAGGCCGAGGGGTACCGGGTGCTGCTCCAGACGGTGGACTTCGCGCTGCCGAACTTCCAGGCGGTGGCCGCGGCGGTGCACGCCGACGGCTCGCAGCTGCTGTTCGACGCGATGGACTCCCGGGGCAACGCGGCGCTGTGCCGGGCGCTGGACGAGGCCGGGGTGACGGTGGCGGCGAAGGTCACCAACGTGCAGAACTGGTTGGAGTCAGTGCGCACCGACTACGCCTCGTCGCCGGACTGCCGCAACGCGCTGTGGGCGACCTCGTCGAGCCTGAACTACGAGGACGAGCAGTATCCGGCGGTCCACGACTTCCGGACCGCAATGGCCCGCTACCACCCGGACCGGGCCGCCCTGCTGTCCGCCTGGGAGCTGGAGGGCTGGGCGGGCACGTAGTGGCTGTTCGACGCGCTGGACTCCTGCGGCGTCGCGCCGACGCGCTCCTGCGTCGAGGCGTTCATGAACCGCGCCGAGCCCTACGACGCGCACGGCTTGATCCTGCCCGCCTCCTTCGTCCCGCAGCCGCCTCCCACCGGGCCGACCCGGGCGTGCCTGAACGCCGCCCGTTGGCAGGACTCGGCCCAGGGCGGGCAGGGCGGCTGGGTCACCAGGTGCCGTCGATGACCACGAACTGCTTCGACGTGCCGCAGCTGCCGTACAAGCCGTAGCGCAGGGTCCGATCGACAGCCGACAGCCGACGGATTTCAGGTAACAGCTTTCAGGGAACAGCTTTCAGATGACGGATAACAGGTGACAGATTTCGAAATCTGTCATCTGTTATCCGTTGCTTGTCGTTGCCGGTGGTCGCCCGCCCTCACGGCAGCCGCTCGACCACCACCATGGCCGCGTCGTCGTCCAGCCTGCCGCCGACGTGCGCGAGCAGATCGCGGCGCAGGCTCTGGAGCAGGGCGGTGGGGCGCTCGGAGCGCCAGGCGGTGACACGTTCGGTGAGCGGGTAGAAACGTCGCTGGGCATCGCGGGCCTCGATCACGCCGTCGGTGTAGATGAGCAGCCGGTCGCCGGGCCGGAACGGGAAGGTCTCCGCCTCGTACCGCGCCGGCGCGAGTTCGCCGAGGCCCAGCGGCGGGGAGGGGTGGTGCGCGGCGAGGGTGGTGATGCCGCCGGCGCGCAGCAGCAGTGGGGGCGGGTGGCCGCAGTCGATCAGGCGGACCGGGGAACCGTCGTCGGGGATGTCGAGCAGGACGGCGGTGATGAAGGATTCTCCGGCTTCGCCGCTCTCCTCGGGGGGCTCCTCGGGCGAGGGGAGGGGCAGGGCGGACAACGCTTGCAGGCCCTGCCGCTCGCGTCGCTCACGCCGGTCGCGGCGGTCCCGTCGGGACTGTTCGGCGAGCTGGGCGAGGTCCCAGCTGACGCTGCCGTCCAGGTAGGCCGCCAGGTCGGGCAGTTCGGCGTGCAGGTGGGCGGCGGCGCGGAAGGCGCCGAGCAGCAGGGCCGCGTCGCCGAGCGAGGACAGTCCCTTGCCGCGGACGTCGCCGACCAGCAGCCGGGTGCCGGTGGCGGTGCGGGCGGCCGCGTACAGGTCGCCGCCGACCTGCGCCTCGGCCTCGGCGGCCAGGTAGACGGAGGCCAGGTGCAGCGGTCCGATCCGTTCCGGCAGCGGGCGCAGCAGCACCCGCTGAGCGGCCTCGGACACCGAGCGCACCCGGGCCAGCTCGCGCTCGTGCCGCTCGCGCAGCACCCGCAGGCCGACGATCAGCACCGAGACGATCAGCTGCGCGCTCAGCTGGGTCTCGATGTTCGCGCTGGTCAGGCTGTCGCGGACGGCGCCGATGACGGTCAGCGCGGCGAACGCGAGCGCGGCGACCGCGGCGGTGGCCCGGGGGCCGGCGAAGGAGGCGGTGAGGGCGGGGGCGACGATCAGCAGCGGGCCGAGGTGGATGTCCGGCGGGGAGAGGATGTCGACCACGGTGATCAGCACGATCAGCGCGAGGGTCAGCGCCGTCAGCACCCGGCGGTCGGGCAGCCAGGCGCGGCGGCGGTCGGGGGGATGCGTCGCGTTCGAGCGGTGCGGCGCATCGGGACGCTGCCGGAGGGGCACTCCTCCTCTGTACACCGTGGAGGCGGCGGGGCGCACCCGGAAGGGCTCGACCGGCTCTCCGGCCGGTCCCTTCGACCGGCCCCTCCGGCCGGTGTTCCGGGCGACTTCCCCCGGCCGGATCTCCGGCCCGCGCTTCGATCCCGCATCCCGACCCGCGTCCCGCATCCCGACCCGCGTCCCGCGTCCCGCGTCCCGCGTCCCGCGTCCCGCATCGCCGTCCGGCAGGTGGCGCCCAGGTCAGCCCTCCTGGCCGTACCGGGCCAGGTAGTCGGCGAAGCGGGCGACGTCCTCGTCGGACCAGTCGGTGAAGCGCGCGGTGAAGGAGAGCCGGCGCTGCTCGTTGGCGTCCCGCAGCAGGGTGAGGCCGGCCTCGGTGGCGCGCAGGATCTGGCCGCGCTGGTCGTCCGGATCGGTCTCGCGGGCCAGCAGGCCGAGCTTCTCCAGGGCGGTGACCTGGCGGCTGACGGTGGACTTGTCGAGCATGAAGTGCGCGGCCACGTCGGCGGCCCGGCAGCCGCCGCGCTCGGTGATCAGGTCGAGGATGCTGTAGGTGACCAGGGAGAGGTCGGGGTGCAGCTGGGAGGCCTTGTGCCGGGCGCGGCGGGCGAAGGCGGTCAGCTCGCGCTGGATGGTCTCGATGGACGACTGGCGGCCGGGCACGGCGTTCCTATCTCCTCGATATTTGTTGCACTATACAACGGATTTGCCCGGGGGCGCACTTTGCTCCGGTGCTCGCCGCTCCGGCGCTCATCGCCCTGCTGCCCGCCGCCCCGCTGCCCGCCGCCCCGGCGCTCGCTGCTCCGGCGCGGTCCGCCAGGCGCGGGCGGCGGCGATCCGCCTGGTCGCACTCGGGTGAGTGGCGAACAGTAGCTCAAGCACCCTCGGTGGGTCGACATCCGAGACGTTCGCCACGGCCAGTCTGCGCTGCATGGCCACGAACTGCTCGACGTCCCCGGTCAGTTCGAGTGCGTGCCGGTCCGCCCTGGCCTCGATCCGGCGGCTCACCGCGCACTGCGGCGGCCCCGACAGCGCGCCCAGCAGCGCCGCGAGCGCCGCCAGCAGCGGCAGCGCCCGGGGGTCCGCCGCGTCCGTCGCCCCGGCCGCGTCCAGCAGCGGCGGCCAGGTGGCGAGCAGGCCGAGGACGGCCACCGCGACGGCCGCGCCGACCGCGCCCAGCGCGGTGCCGACCGGCACGTCCCGGTGCTTGACGTGGCCCAGCTCGTGCGCGACCACCAGCTCCACCTCGCGCGGCTCCGCGGTGGTCAGCAGCGTGTCGTACGCGACGATCCGGCGGGTCGCCCCGAACCCGGAGACGTACGCGTTGAGCGCGGTGGTGCGACGGGAGGCGTCCGCGACCAGGACGTCCCGCACCCGGATGTCGTCCCGCTCGGCCAGTGCGAGCAGCGCGGTGCGCAGCTCCCCGGGGGGCATCGGGGAGAAGCGGTTGAACACCGGCTCGATCAGCAGCGGATGGAGGAAGGAGAGCGCGGCCGTCAGCAGCGCCGCCGCGCCCGCCGCCGGCAGCCACCAGCGCTGCGGCGACCAGGCGGTCAGCGCGAACAGGCCCAGTGCGAGCGGGAGGACGAGGACGAGGGTGAGCGCGAGGCCGCGTACGGCGTCCAGCGCCCAGCCGGCCCAGCCCTGGGTCACCAGCCCGTACCGGGCCCGGACGGTCCGCGCCCCGGCGCCGAACGGCAGTTGCAGCGCCTGGCCGAGCACCACCAGGGCCGCCGCGCCGGCCAGTACCCCGGCCGTCCGGGAGCCGCCGAACCAGCCGCCGACGGCGGTCACCAGGGCGGCACCGGCCGGGGTGAGGCCGAGCAGCAGGGTCAGCGCCAGGCCCGCCAGTCGTCCGCCCAGTGCCCACGGCAGCTGGGCGCGGCGCAGCGCGCGGCCCCGGGCGCGCTCGTCGGGGGTGAAGTCCGACGCGGGGGCTTCGCCGGGCTGGGCGCACTCGGAGGTCGCGGTCCCGGACGCCGCGGTCTCGGAGGCCACGGTCTCGGGGGTCGCGGTCTCGGGGGTCGGGGGTTGGGCGGCCGGGGGTTCGGGGGCCGGGGTGGTGTCCATGGCGGGGTGCGGCTCTTCCGGTCGGGTCGCGGGAGGGGCGGTACGGCGGTTCGGCGATGTCCAGCGGTGGTCCAGCGGATTCAGCATGGCGTACCCGACCGGGCGATGCGCACGCCGCGGCCCGGCGGTCGCCCGCGGGCGGCGGTTCACTCCTCGGTCGGCCCGGTGGCGCCGTGGACGCCGGAGCGCAGCAGTTGGTGGCCGAGGTCCACCAGGGCGCGGCCGACCGCGAACTCGTCGCCGACGGCGGGGGCCGGGGCGTCGCGCGGGTTGCGGCGGGAACGGGCGTCACTGTGCAGCACGTCGCCGTCGGCGTTCAGCACGGCGTGCACCCGGGTGGTGTCCTCGTCCTCGACCACGTGCAGGCTGAGCTGCCAGTCCTTGGTGCGCACGGCGCTCGGGGCCGACTGCTCGACGCCCTCGCGGCCGGCCGCGGCCGGCGGCGGGGCGGCCACCGTCCCGTCGGCGCGGACGATCACCACCGGGCAGCCGCCGTGCACGGCGCAGCGGGTGGACACCGAGCCGAGCAGCGTCCGGGCGAAGGTGCCCCGGCCCCGGCTGCCCAGTACCAGCAGGTCGGCCCCCTCCGCCGCCTCCAGCAGCACCTCGGCGGCGTGGCCGAGCACCAGGCTCTCCCGGACCTCCACCGAGCGGTCCGGGCCGAGGATCTCGTTGATCTCGGCGCTCAGCGTGCGGCGGGCGGTCCGCTCGAAGCCGTCGTCCACCATCGGCGCGAACCACCCGTACAGCGAGGGGTACTCCCAGGCCGCCACCGCGTGCACCGCCGCGCCGGTCAGCACGGCCTGGCCGACCGCCCAGCGCAGGGCCGCCTTCGACGGCCCTGAGCCGTCGATCCCGACCACGATCCGGTGCTCCCGGGTGAGGGACGGGGGACTGCCGCCCACGGCGGAGATCTGATTGCTGCCCATCACGCCACACCTCCCGGCCTTCGGCGCGGGACTCGCTCCCTGCACACCACGCTGCGCGCCCCGCCCGCCTCCGCGCCAGGGACACGGTGGCCGGGTCGGCCGGGGCCATGGGGACGGTCGGGCCAGGGGGGCGTCCGGCGACCGGCCGGTGATGCCGGGCCCTCGATGCCGGGCCGTCGATGCGCGGGCGGCGATGTCCGCCGGTCGATGTCCGACCGTCGATGCCCACCCCGGCCCGGGGGGGTGTCCTTTGTGGCCGGAATGTTGCTGGCTCGGGTCCGGGTGGTGGTGATTCGGTGGCGTAGGCTGACCGCTCTTGCATCATCCTCGGGGGGATCCACTCATGCGCCGTGTCGCGGCCGCCGTCGCGCTGCTCGTCGGAATGACCGCCGTCGCCGCCTGCGGGCCGGACGACCCCGAGCCGGCCCCGGCCTCCGCCGCCCCCGTCCCGCCGTCCTCGGCGCCGGACGGCACGCCCTCCGGCACGGCCCCGGGCAAGAGTGCCCCGCCCCGGCCCGACGGCACCATCACCGTCGCCTTCGCCGGGGACGTCCACTTCGAGGGCCGTACCGAGGCCCGGCTGGCCGTCCAGCAGCCCGAGCCCGCGCTCGGCCCGATCTCCCGCACCCTCGCCGACGCCGACCTGTCCGTCCTCAACCTGGAGACCGCGATCACCGGGCGCGGTGCCCCGGAGCCGAAGACGTACACCTTCCGCACCTCGCCCAAGGCGCTGTCGGTGCTCAAGGACTCGGGCGTCGACGTCGTCTCGATGGCCAACAACCACGCCGTGGACTTCGGCGCCGACGGCCTCACCGACACCCTCACCGCCAAGGACTCCTCGCCGATCCCGGTGGTCGGCTTCGGACGCAACGCCAAGGAGGCGTACGCCCCGTACGTCACCACCGTGCGCGGGGTGAAGGTCGCGGTGGTCGCCGCCAGCCAGGTCGAGGACCTCACCAACCAGAAGTGGCGGGCCGGCGCCGACAAGCCGGGCATCGCCTCGGCCCTGGACGTGCCGGCGCTGGTCAAGGCGGTGGAGGCGGCCAAGCAGCAGGCTCCGGTGGTGCTCGTCTACCTGCACTGGGGCGACGAGGGCAAGGCCTGTCCGACCGGTCCGCAGACCACCATCGCCAAGAAGCTCGCCGGCGCGGGCGCCACAGCGGTGGTCGGCACCCACGCGCACACCATGGTCGGCTCGGGCATGCTCGGCAACACCTACGTCGGCTACGGCTTCGGCAACTTCCTCTGGTACGGCACCTCCAACTACCCCAACTCCAACGAGACCGGTGTCACCACCCTCACCCTCACCGCCGACGGCAAGGTGACCGGCGAGGCCTTCACCCCGGCCACCATCGACGACAAGGGCATCCCGGAGCCGGTCAGCGGCGCCACCGCCGAGGCAGCCCTCAAGCGCCGCGACGGCCTGCGCGGCTGCACCGGCCTCTCCCCGGCCCCGGCCGGCCCCGGCGCGGCGCCGTCGACCCCCACCGCTCCGGCGACGACCCCCACCCCTCCGGCGACGACCCCCACCGCTCCCGCGAAGGCCCCTTCGGGTCCCGCGAAGGCAGCCACCACCCCCGCCGTCCCGCGTTAGCCCGCGCTGGTCGGGCACGAGGCCCCGACGACCGAACGGCTTTCCCTGCTGCGCCCCGCCGAGGGCGACATCGACGCCGTCCTCGCCGTCCACCGGGACCCGGCCACCTGCGTCCACAACCCCTCGGACGCCCTCGGGACCCGTACCGAGGCCGAAGAGCTGTACGGCCGCTGGAACGCGGTCCGGGAGCGCCACGGCTTCGGCTACTGGACGGTCCGCGAGCACGACTCCCCGGCCGTACCGGGCTTCTGCGGCATCAAGCCGATGACGTTGGCGGGTCTGCCGATCCTCAACCTCTTCTACCGCCTCGCTCCCGCCGCCTGGGGTCGTGGCGTGGCGACCGAGGCCGCCACCACCGTCGCTGCCTGGGCGTCCTCCCATGCCCCCGACCTTCCCCTGATCGCCCGTGTCCGCCCGGAGAACCTCGCCTCCCGGCGCGTCGCCCTGCGCGCCGGCCTGCGTCGCGCGGAACACCTCGACGGTGAGGGCTGTCGCGGCTTCGACCTGATCTTCGCGAGCCGTCTGCCGTAGGGACCCGCCGGATTCTGCGACCACGGCCACCAGCACCACAGGCACGACCGGCGCCACTGTCGCAGACGCCGAGGCCGCGGGACATCGAGGCCGCAGGCGCAGAGGCCGCCCGCCCCCAGCCCGGGGGCGGGCGGCTTTCTCGTGTTCGGGGACGCGTTCGCGGTGCGGAGCGGTCGCCGCGGTACCAGCGGGAGCGAGTTGACGTTCGTACAGGCTCTCGATGCAGGCGAACAGCTGTGTTAGGTTAGGCTTGCCTAATCTTGCTGATCGGAGGGGATGTCCTGTGCAGCAACAGTCCGAATTCGCCGGTGCCGTCGCGATGGTCACCGGGGCCGGGCAGGGCATCGGCGCGGCCGTGGTGCGGGCGCTGGTGGCCGAGGGAGCCGTCGTCGCGGCGGTGGACCGCAACCGTGGCGGGCTCGACGCCCTGGTGGCCGAGCTGCCGACGGTGCGTCCGTACGTGCTGGACGTGTCCGACGCCCAGGCCGTGGACGGCGCCGTGGAGTTGATCGAACGCCAACTCGGGCCGATCGGGACGCTGGTGAACGTCGCGGGAATCCTGCGCACCGCACCGGTCGTCGAACTCTCCGACGGGGACTGGGCGGACACCTTCGCCGTCAACACCACCGGGGTCTTCCACACCGGCCGGGCCGTCGGCCGTCGAATGGCGGACCGCGGGCGCGGGGCGATCGTGACCGTCGGGTCCAACGCCGCCGGGGTGCCGCGGGCCGGGATGGCCGCCTACGCGGCGTCCAAGGCGGCGGCCACCATGTTCACCCGCTGCCTGGGGCTGGAACTCGCCCGGTCCGGGGTGCGGTGCAACGTGGTGTCGCCAGGCTCGACCGACACCGAGATGCAGCGCGCCCTGTGGGGCGAGGACGCCGAGGCGGCCGAACGCCGGGTGATCGAGGGCGACCCGGGCGCCTGGCGGGTCGGCATCCCGCTCGGGCGGATCGCCGCGCCCGCCGACATCGCGGAGGCGGTGGTGTTCCTGGCCTCCGACCGGGCGCGGCACATCACCATGCACGACCTGTACGTCGACGGCGGCGCGACCCTGCGCGCCTGAGCGGGGCAGGGCGGTGCCGATCGGCGCCCCGCCCGTCCCTCCTCCTCGCCCGCGCTCCTGCTCCTCGCCGCCCTCCCGTTCCTCCTCGTCCCCCGTAGAACCGTCCCAGACTGGAGAGACCGCCGTGACCACGGTGCACCACGCCCCTGCCGGGCCGATACCCGCCGGGCCCGACGCCCCGGCGACCGCCCTCGCCGAGGGCCCGGACCACGCCGTCATCGGCGCGGCCAGCGGACTGCTCGGCCAGTACCGGGCCGGCTCCGACGAGGCGTTCTTCGCCTCGCCGACCCGCACCCTGCTCGGCTCCGGCGTGCACGCCCGGGTGCCCCAGGACGGGCGGCCGCTGCCGGTGCGGGTCGCCGAGACGCTGGCCGAGGCGGGCCGGGACGGGGTCGAACGGCCGCTGGTGGTCGGTGCGGTGGCGTTCGACCGGGACAGCCGGGTCGAACTCGCCGTGCCCGCCCGGATCCGCACCGCCGGGGCGCTGCGCGACGACCCGCTGATCGCGCTGCCCGCGCCGGCGGCCGAGCGGATCGACTGGCGGATCGCCCCGGTGCCCGCGCCGGAGGCGTACGGCGCCGGCGTCGCGGCGGCCGTCGAGCGGCTGCGCGGCGGGGAGTTGAGCAAGGTGGTACTGGCCCGGACGCTGGAGCTGAGCGCCGCCGAGCCGCTCGACCTGCCCGCCATCCTGCAGCGGCTGGCCCGGCGCGACCCGGGCGGTTACACCTTCGCCGTCCCGTCCGGCGGCGGCCGCACCCTGATCGGCGCCAGCCCCGAACTCCTGCTCTCCCGGCGGGGAACGACCGTGCTGGCCAACCCGCTGGCCGGCTCGGTCCCGCGCAGCGAGGACCTCGGCGAGGACGTCAGGCGCGCCGCCGCGCTGCTGGAGTCGCCCAAGGACCTGCACGAGCACGCCGTCGTGGTGGACGCCATCCGCGAGGCGCTGGCTCCGTACTGCCGCACTCTCGAAGTGCCCGAACGTCCCACTCTGGTACGGACGGCCGCGATGTGGCACCTGGCCACCACGATCCGCGGCGAGCTGGCCGACCCCGCGGTCTCCGCCCTGGAACTGGCCTGCGCACTGCACCCCACCCCGGCGGTCTGCGGCACGCCGACCGACGTCGCACGCCGGGTGATCGGCGAGGTCGAGCCCTTCGACCGCGGCCTCTATACCGGCATGGTCGGCTGGGAGGACGCGACCGGCGACGGCGAGTGGGTGGTCACCATCCGCTGCGCCGAGGCGCAGGAGCGGACGCTGCGGGTGTACGCCGGCGCGGGCGTGGTCGAGCAGTCCCGGCCGGAGGCCGAACTCGCCGAGACCAGCGCCAAGTTCCGCACCTTCCTGGACGCCGCGGGGGTGGCCCGGTGACGCCGCTGGAGACCGCTCGGGCGGGCTTCACCCCGTACCCCGCCGAGTTCGCCGAGCGCTACCGGGACGCCGGGTACTGGCGCGGCGAGACCTTCGGGCGGATGCTGCGCGAACGCGCCGCCGCGCACGGCGGGCGCATCGCCGTCGTCGACCCGGGCGGTCACTCGGTGGCGGCCGCCGAGCGGCGCTGGACGTACGCCGAACTCGACCTCCGGGCCGACCGGATGGCCGCCGGGCTGCTCGCCCGAGGCATCCGGGCCGGGGACCGGGTGGTGGTCCAACTGCCCAACGCCGCCGAGTTCTTCGAGGTCGTCTTCGCGCTGTTCCGGATCGGCGCGCTGCCGGTCTTCGCGCTGCCTGCCCACCGGTACGCCGAGATCGGGTACTTCTGCTCCTTCACCGGGGCGGTCGCCTATGTGGTGCCGGCCGTCGAAGGCGGTCACGACTACCGCGAACTCGCCACCCGGGTACAGGCGGAGAACCCCGCGCTGCGGCTGGTGCTGGTGGCCGGCGAGGACCCGGGCGAGCACGTCCGGCTCACGGACGTGCCCTGCGACCGTCCAGGACCGGAGGCCTTCGGCGGGGAGCCCGGGCCCGGGGACGTCGCCTTCCTCCAGCTCTCCGGCGGCAGCACCGGCGTGCCGAAGCTGATCCCGCGCACCCACGACGACTACATCTACTCGCTGCGCGGCTCGGTCGAGCTCTGCGGGCAGGACCGGGACAGCGTGTACCTGTGCGTGCTGCCCGCCGCACACAACTTCCCGCTCAGCTCGCCGGGTTCGCTCGGCACGCTGTACGCCGGCGGCCGGGTGGTGCTCTGCCCGCAGCCCGCCCCGGAGACGGCCTTCCCGCTGATCGAGCGCGAGGGCGTGACCATCACCGGGCTGGTGCCGCCGCTCGCACTGCTCTGGCTGGACGCCGCCGAGCGCGGCGCCCGCGGGTACGAGAGCCTGGAGGTGCTGCTGGTCGGCGGCGCCAAGTTCAGCGAGGAGGCGGCCCGGAGGGTGCGGCCGGTGCTGGGCTGCACGCTCCAGCAGGTGTTCGGGATGGCCGAGGGACTGGTCAACTACACCCGGCTGGACGACCCGGAGGAGCTGATCACCACCACCCAGGGCCGGCCGATCTCGCCGGACGACGAGGTCCGGGTGGTGGACGACCAGGACCGGGACCTGCCCGACGGCGCCACCGGCCACCTGCTCACCCGCGGGCCGTACACCATCCGCGGCTACTGGAACGCGCCCGAGCACAACGCCGACTCCTTCACCGCGGACGGGTTCTACCGCACCGGGGACCTGGTCCGGCGCACCCCGACCGGCCACCTGGTGGTCGAGGGCCGGGCCAAGGACCAGATCAACCGGGGCGGCGAGAAGGTCGCCGCCGAGGAGATCGAGAACCACCTGCTCGCGCACCCCGCGGTGCACGACGCGGCGGTGGTGTCGATGCCCGACCCGTACCTGGGCGAGCGCACCTGCGCCTACGTGGTGCTGCGTGCCGGGCACCGCGAAAGCCCGCCGAAGAGCGTCGAGTTGAAGAGGTTCGTGCGGCAACGCGGGCTCGCCGAGTACAAGGTGCCGGACCGGGTCGAGTTCGTCGCCGCCTTCCCGGCCACCGGGATCGGGAAGGTCAGCAAGAAGGACCTGCGCGCCGCGATCGCGGCTTCGCTGACCGGCCGCTGAGCGCCCGTCGACCGGCCGCTGAGCGCCCGCGGATCGGCTGCCGACCGCCCGCCGACCGCCCGTTGACTCTCCCCACTCCGCTACGTCTAGCTAAGGAACACCACCGTGGGCCTGCCCCGCATTCCCCGCTATTCCATGCCCGCCGCCGAGGAGCTGCCCGCCAACCGGGTCTCCTGGACGGTGGACCCGGCGCGCGCCGTGCTGCTGGTGCACGACCTGCAGAACCACTTCCTGGACGCCTTCGACGCCGAGGCCGCGCCGGTGCCCGAACTTCTGCACAACGTCTCGGCGTTGGCCGGGGAGGCGCGCGCCGCCGGCGTCCCCGTCGTGTACTCGGCGCAGCTCGGCGGGCAGAGCCCGGCCGAGCGCGGGCTGCAGCAGGACTTCTGGGGCCCGGGCATCCCGGACGACCCGCGGGCCACCGCGATCGCCGAGGCCGTGGCCCCGGAGCCGGTGGACACGGTGCTCACCAAGTGGAAGTACAGCGCCTTCGTGCGCACCGAGTTGGAGCAGCTGCTGCGCGAGCAGGGGCGGGACCAGCTGGTGATCACCGGCGTGTACGCGCACATCGGCGTGCAGGCCACCGCGTGCGACGCCTGGATGCGGGACGTGCAGGCCTTCGTGGTGGCCGACGCGGTCGCCGACTTCGGCCCGGCGGAGCACCGCGACGCGCTGGCCTGGGTGGCCGGGCGCTGCGGGACGGTCACCACGGCGAAGGCCGTGCTCGGGGCGCTGGCTCCGGCCGCCCCGGGCGTTTCGGATGTCCAGGGTGTCGCGGGTGTCGCGGGCGTCGCGGGCGTCGCTGGTGTCGCGGTTGTCGCGGAACTCGAAGGGGTGAGCGGGAAGTGACGGGCGTGGGCTTCACGGTGGAGCGGATCCGGGCCGAGGTCGCCGATCTGCTCGGCGAGGACCCGGCGGAGATCCCGCTGGACGAGAACCTGGTCGACTGGGGGCTGGACTCCATCCGGCTGATGACCCTGGCCGGGCGCTGGCAGGAGGCGGGCGCCGAGGTGGCGTTCGTCCAGCTCGCGGAGCGCCCGGCGATCGAGGCCTGGGCCGAGCTGCTGGGCGCGGCGTGATGGTGCCGGAGGTGATGGCGCCGGGGGCGGCAGCGGGGGTGGCGGCGGGGGTGCGCGAGGCGGTCCGCGGCGCGGCTCCGGGTGCGGTCCGCGAGGCGGTGCTGTCGGCGGCGCCCGAGCTGCCCGCACTGCCCCGGCGTACGGTGCGGTACCCGGCGACCACCGCGGTGGGTCCGGTCGAGGCGCAGGCGGCCCGGACGCCGGACGCGCCGGCGCTGGTGCTCGCGGACGGGGAGACAGTCAGCTACCGGGAGTTGAACGCCGCGGCCAACCGGCTGGCGCGCGCCCTGGGCGCCCGCGGGGCCCGCCCGGGCGCGGTGGTCGGTCTGGCGGGCCTCCCGCGTCCGGCGGAGTTGCTGACGGCGCTGCTGGCGGTGGCGAAGTCGGGCGCGGCGTACCTCCCGCTGGACCCGGCGGACACGCCCGGGCGGTGGGAGCGGCTGCTGGCGGAGAACGCGCCGGTCTGCGTGCTGGGGGAGGGGGTGCCGGGGGCGTTGGCCGGGCTGGAGACGGACGGCGAGCTGCCGACCGACCCGCCCAGGGCGCTGACCCCGCACCACCTGCTCTGCGTCGGGTACGGCCCGGGCGGGCGCCCGACCGCCGTGCGGCTCACCCATGCCGAGGCGGACCGCCGGGTGCGCGAGCTCCAGGTGGAGCACCCGCTCGGGCCGGGCGACCGGGTGCTCCACCTGGGCCTGCCGCTCTGGGAGTACCTGTGGCCGCTGCGGACGGGTGCCGCCGTGGTGCTCGCCGACCCGTGGCAGGGGGGCGAGGTCGGGGAGCTGGTGCGGAAGCTGGGCGTGACGGCGGTGCGGGCGGCGCCGGGGGTGCTGCTCGGCGGGTGAGGGCGGGCGGCCGGGCGCTACAGAGTGCGGACGCGGACGGACTTCGGGTGACGACTTTCAGCGAACAGAGTTCAGATGACAGATTTCATCATCTGTTCGCTGAAAGTTGTCGGCCGCCCCCCGTCGGTCAGCGCGGCCCACCCGCCGCGGCCTCGGTCGCCGAACGCGCTGCCTGGTCCACCGCCTGGTCCACCGCCAGGTCCACCGCCGTCCACGCCATCGCCACCGCGCCGTCCAGCACCGCCCGCTCCGCCTCCACGCCCAGCGCCGCCTCGGCGAAGGCCGCCTCGTGGGGGGCGCAGGCGCCGCCGGTGATGTCCAGCACCGGATGGATGGACGGCACCGCGTGCGACACGTTCCCCATGTCCGTACAGGCGAAGGGTCCGCTCTCGACCGGTTCCGGCCGGCCGAGCGCCGCCGCGTTGGCCCGCCACAGTGCCAGCAACCGGGCGTCGGAGCGCATGTCCAGGTAGTCCGGCTCGGGTCGGGTCAGTTCCACCTCGCAGCCGGTGGCGAGCGCCCCGGCGCGGAAGCAGTCCTCGACCCGGGAGCGCAGCTCGGCGAGGTCCTCCGCCGCCGAGGCCCGGATCTCGTACTCGGCGCTCGCGCTGTCCGGGATCAGGTTCGGCGCCGTCCCGGCCGCCGTGGTGATGCCGTGCACCCGCCACTGCGGCGGGAGTTGCTGGCGCAGCAGTCCGATGGCGACCTGGGCGACGGTGAGCGCGTCGGCGGCGTTGCGCCCCCGGTGGGGGTCGAGGCTCGGGTGGGCGGCCCGCCCGGTGTAGCGGACGGACAGTGTGCCGAGCGCGAAGGAGTGGAAGTCGGCGATCTCGACGGGGCAGGGGTGGACCATCATCGCGGCGTCCACCCCGTCGAACGCCCCGGCCTCCAGCAGCAGCGCCTTGCCGGCCCCGCGTTCCTCGGCCGGAGCGCCGATCACCCGGACGGTGAGCCCGAGCCGGTCCGCGTGCGGGGCGAGCCCGAGCGCGGCGCCGATCCCGGCGGCGGCGATCAGGTTGTGCCCGCAGGCGTGGCCGAGGTCGGGCAGTGCGTCGTACTCGCAGACCAGCGCGACGGTGACCGGTCCGCTGCCGAGGCGCGCGTCGAACGCGGTGGCCAGGCCGTGGGCGGGTGCGGTGACCGAGTAGCCGTGTGCGCGCAGCAGTTCGGCGCACCAGGCGGTCGCGAGGTGCTCCTCGAAGGCGGTCTCGGGGTGGGCGTGGATGCGGCGGCTGAGTGCGAGCAGCTCGGCCCGGTGGGCGTGGACGCGGTCGCGCACGGCCTGCTTGGCCTCGGCGGGGGGACTGGTCGGCGGCTCGGTCAGGGGCATGGGTGGCGTCTCCGGGTTGTCAGGGGCCCGTCCGTGCGGGGCCGTTGACCAGATCATATGAAGTTAGATTAGGCTAACCTAAGTAAGGCGTTCCGGATCCCCGAGGAGCTCTCCACCCCATGCCTGCCGTCGAAACCCAGATCGCCGACAGCCAGACCGCCGACGTCCCCCTGCTCGCCGCCCAGGCCGCGATCTGGTACGCCCAGGCCCTCGACCCCGCGAGCCCGGTCTACAACACCGGCGACGCGGTCGAGATCACCGGCCCGCTCGACGAGGACCGGTTCGAACAAGCGCTGCGGCAGGCGGTGGACGAGGCCCAGGCACTGAGCGCCGTCGTCGTCACCGGCCCGGACGGCACGCCGCGCCAGCGGCTGCGCCCCGGCCGCCGCTGGCCGCTGCACCGCCTCGACCTGCGCGCCGCCGCCGACCCGGCCGCCGAGGCCGAGGCCTGGATGCGCGCCGACCTCGCCCGCCCGGCCGACCTCGCCGAGGGCCCGCTGTTCACCCACGCGCTGATCCGCCTCGCCGAGGACCGCCGGATCTGGTACCGCCGCATCCACCACCTCGCCGTCGACGCCTACGCGTTGACCCTCCTCGGCGAGCGGATCGCCGCCCTCTACGCCGCCCGCGTCACCGGAGCCGAACCCGCCCCGAACCCCTTCGCCGGACTCGCCGAGGCCGCCGCCGAGGAGGCCGCGTACCGGGGGAGCGCGCAGTACGAGGCCGACCGCGTCCACTGGTCCGCCCGGATGGCCGGCGCCGACACCCCGGCCGCCCTCCCGGGAACCCCCGAACCCGCCCGGCCCGGTGAACCCGCCGAACCCGCGGCCGGCGACCGGGACGCCGTGCCCGGCGAGGCGGTCCGCCTCGCCGCCGACCTGCCCGCCGGCACCCGCGACCGCCTGGAACGCGCCGCCGACGCCGTCCGCGCCACGTGGGCCGAACTGCTCCTCGCCGCCGCCGCCGGATACCTGCACCGCCTGACCGGCGCCCAGGACGTGGTCCTCGGCCTGCCGCTCGCCAACCGGCGCGGTCCGGCCGCCCTGCGCACCGCCGTGGCCGCCGCCAACGTGCTCCCGCTGCGCCTTGCCGTGCACCCCGCCGACAGCGCCGAGGCACTGCTGCGCGCCGTGGTCCGCGAGCTGCGCGCCGTCCGCCGCCACCAGCGCTACCCCCTGGAGGAACTGCGCCGCGACCTCGGCCGCACCGGCGACCGCCGCGCCCTGTTCGGCCCGATGGTCAACATCAAGGCCTTCGAGAGCGACCTCGACCTGGCCGGCCTGCCCGGCACCGTCCGCAACCTCGCCGCCGGCCCGGTGGACGACCTCGCCCTGAACGTCTCGCCCGGCCCGGACGGCGCGCTGCGCCTGGTCATCGACGCCGACCCGGCCCGCTACGGGCCCGCCTCGCTCGCCGCCCACCGCGACGGCCTGCTGCGCTACCTCGACGCCCTCGCCGAGCTGCTGCTCACCGACCCGCGGACGCCGATCGCCCGGATCGACCTGCTCGACCCGGACGGCCTGCGCCGCGCCACCGAGGGCCGCACCGAGCCCCCGGCCGAGCGGACTGTGCCCGAGCTGTTCGCCGCCCGGGCAGCCCGCACCCCGGACGCCGTCGCCGTCCGCTCCGGTTCGAGCGCGCTGACCTACCGGCAGCTCGACGCCGCCGCCGACCGGCTCGCCCACCGCCTGACCGCCCTGGGCGTCCGGGCCGGGGCGCCGGTCGCGATCGCCCTGCCGCGCGGCACCGACACCCTGGTCGCGATGCTCGCCGTCCTCAAGGCGGGCGGTGCCTGCGTCTCCCTCGACCTCGCCCACCCCGCGCAGCGCCTGGCCGCCGTCCTGGCCGACGCCCGCCCGGTCTGCGCGGTCGCCACCGCCGAGTCCCTCGCCGGGCTCGACCTGCCCGCCGGCGTGCCCACCGTCCGGCCGGAAGCCGCCGACGCCGGGCCCAGCGGTGAGCCCGGGTCCGACGGCGAACCCGGGCCCGACCGCGAGCCCGTGACCGCCCTGCCCGCCCCGCGACTCGACCAGCCCGCCTACGTGCTGCACACCTCGGGCTCCACCGGCCGCCCCAAGGGCGTGGTGGTCACCCACGCCTCGCTGGCCAACCTGCACGCCGGCCTCGGCGAGGACCACGTCGCCCCCGCCGTGCGCCGCACCGGCCGGGACCGGCTGCGCGTCGCCCACAGCGCCTCCTTCGCCTTCGACGCCTCCTGGGACCCGGTGCTCTGGATGGTCCACGGCCACGAGCTCCACCTGCTGGACGACGCGACCTACCGCGACCCGGCCGCGCTCGCCGCCCACCTCGACCGGGAGCGCATCGACTACCTCGACCTCACCCCCTCCTACCTCGAAGTCCTGCTCGCCGAAGGCATCCTGGACGAGGGGCGGCACCGCCCGTCCGTCCTCGTGGTCGGCGGCGAGGCCACCCCGCCCGCCCTCTGGCAGCGCCTCACCGCCGTCCCCGGCCTGCACCCGGTCGACCTCTACGGACCGACCGAGACCACCGTCGACGCCTACGCCTGGACCCCGGGCCCGGACGGCGCCCCGCGCGGCCGGGTGGTGCGCGGCTCGCGCGCCTACGTCCTGGACGGCTCGCTGCGCCCCGCTCCCGACGGCGTCACCGGCGAGCTGTACGTGGCCGGCGCCTGCCTGGCCCGCGGCTACCTCGGCCGCCCCGACCTCACCGCCGAACGCTTCCTCGCCGACCCGTTCGGCCCGCCCGGCGGCCGGATGTACCGCACCGGCGACCTCGCCCGGCGCCGCCCCGACGGCACCCTGGAGTTCCTCGGCCGGGCCGACGACCAGGTGAAGATCCGCGGCTTCCGGATCGAACCCGGCGAGATCGCCGCCGTCCTCGCCGAACTGCCCGGCGTCGCCCAGGCCGTGGTGATCGCCCGCCCCGGACCGCAGGGCAAGCGGCTGCTCGGCTACGCCGTCCCGGAGAGCGGCAGCAGGCCCGACCCGGACGGGCTGCGCGCCGCGCTCGCCGCCCGGCTGCCCGCGCACATGGTCCCGGTGGCCGTCCTGCTGCTGGACGAACTGCCGCGCACCGCCCACGACAAGCTCGACCACCGCGCCCTGCCCGAGCCGGCCGTCACCACCGAGGGCACGGCGGCGGCCACACCCCAGGAGGAACTGGTCTGCGGCCTGTTCGCCGAGGTCCTCGGTCTGCCGCAGGCGCCCGGCCGGGACGCCTCCTTCTTCGACCTCGGCGGCCACTCGCTGCTCGCCGGCCGCCTGGCCGCCCGGCTGCGCGACACCTTCGCCGCCCCGGTCGGGTTCGCCGACGTGTTCCGGCAGTCCACCCCGGCCGGCCTCGCGGCCCTGCTCGGCGGGGCGGCCGGCCCGGCCTCGGAGCCCGAGGAGCGGCGTTCCGTCCCGGTGCCCGTGCCGCGCACCGAGCGGATGCCGCTCTCGCCCGCCCAGCGCGGCCTCTGGTTCCTGCACCGCCTCGAAGGCCCCAGCCCGACGTACAACATCCCGCTGGCGCTCACCCTCACCGGCCCGCTCGACCGGCACGCCCTCACCCTCGCCCTCGGCGACCTCGTCGCCCGGCACGAAGTCCTGCGCACCGTCTACGGGGAGGAGGCGGACGGCAGCCCGTACCAGCGCATCCTGCCCGCTGCGGGCACCGAACTCCACGACGGCACCGGCGACTTGGTCGAGGCCGTCCGGTATGCCTTCGACCTGACCGCCGAACCCCCGCTGCGCGCCACATTGTTCACCGGGCCCGCCGCGGCCGGCGGATCCACCCGGCCCACCGGCGGTGCGGACCAGCACACCCTGCTCCTGCTGCTCCACCACATCGCGGGCGACGGCGCCTCCACCACCCCGCTGCTCCGCGACCTGGCCGCCGCCTACACCGCCAGGATCGCCGGACTGGACCCCGAACTGCCGCGGCTCACCGTCCAGTACGCCGACCACGCGGCCTGGCAGCGGGAGCGGATCGGCACCACCGAGGCGCCCAGCGCGCTCGCCGTCCGGCAGGCGGAGCACTGGCGTGCCGCGCTCGCCGGACTGCCCGACCAGCTGGAGCTGCCCCTCGACCGCCCCCGCCCGGCCGTGGCGGGCCACCGGGGCTCCACCGTTCCCTTCGTGCTCGGCGCCGAGGCGCACAGCGCCCTGGCCGGGCTCGCCCGGGCCGCCGGCAGCACCGTCTTCATGGCCGTCCAGGCCGGTCTCGCCGCTCTGCTCACCCGGCACGGCGCCGGCACGGACATCCCGGTCGGCACCCCGGTGGCCGGCCGCGACGACGAGCAGACCGCCGCACTGGTCGGCTACTTCGTCAACTCGCTGGTGCTGCGCACCGACACGTCCGGCGACCCCACCTTCCGGGAGCTGCTCGCCCGGGTCCGCGCCACCGTGCTCGCCGCGCACGAGCACGCCGAACTGCCCTTCGACCGGCTGGTCGAGGAGCTCAACCCGGCCCGCTCGCTCGCCCGCCACCCGCTGTTCCAGGTGATGCTCGCCTGGCAGAGCCGCCCGGACGAGCGGATCGCCCTGGGGGGTGGCCTCACCGCCGACATCGCCGCGATCCCCAGCGGTACGGCCAAGTTCGACCTCACCCTCAACGCCGGCGAACTGCCCGGCGGCGGCATCGGCGGCTTCCTGGAGTACCGCACCGACCTCTTCGACGCCGCCACCGCGGCCGCGCTCGCGGAGCGCCTGACCAGGCTGCTCACCGCCGCCGCGAGCGCCCCCGACACCCCGATCGGCCGGCTTCCGCTGATCGGCGAGGAGGAACGGCGGCGTGCCCTGATCGAGTGGAACGGCCCGTCGGTGGCGACGGCTTCGGACGCCACCCTGCCCGAGCTGTTCGAGGCGGCCGCCGCCGCCAACCCCCACGCCGTCGCGGTCGGTCACCAGGGCGAGCAGCTCGACTACACCGAACTCGGGGCCCGCGCCGACCGGCTGGCCCGGCTGCTGGCCGCCGAGGGAATCGGCCCCGGCACCATCGTCGCGCTCGCCCTGCCGCGCTCGCTCGAACTGGTCGTCGCCCTGCTGGCGGTGGCCAAGTCCGGCGCCGCGTACCTGCCGCTCGACCCCGACTACCCGGCCGACCGGCTCGCCTACATGCTGGCCGACGCCACCCCCGCCGCCCTGCTCACCGACCGGGCCACCGCGCCCCGGCTGCCCGCCCACGAGGTGCGCCAACTCCTGGTCGACGGCCCGGAGTCCGAGCGCCACCCGGCCGTCCCGCTGGCCCAGCACGAGCGCACCCGCCCGCTGCGCGCCGAGGACACCGCCTACGTCATCTACACCTCCGGCTCCACCGGCCGGCCCAAGGGCGTGCCCGTCACCCACCGCAACGTGGTCCGGCTGTTCGGCGCCACCGACCACTGGTTCGGCTTCGGAGCCGAGGACGTGTGGACGCTGTTCCACTCCTACGCCTTCGACTTCTCGGTCTGGGAGCTGTGGGGCGCCCTGCTGCACGGCGGCCGGCTGGTCGTCGTCCCGCACCTGGTCAGCCGCGACCCGGCGGCCTTCCTGGAGCTGCTCGCCCGCGAGCGGGTCACCGTGCTCAACCAGACGCCGTCTGCCTTCTACCAGCTCAGTGCTGCCGACCGGGACCGTCCCGGCAGCGAACTCGCCCTGCGCTACGTGGTGTTCGGCGGCGAGGCGCTCGAACTCGCCCGGCTGGACGACTGGTACGACCGGCACGCCGAGGACGCCCCCGTGCTGGTCAACATGTACGGCATCACCGAGACCACCGTGCACGTCTCGTACATCGCCCTCGACCGGGCGAGCGCCGCCGCCGGGAGCAGCAGCACCATCGGCGTCAACATCCCCGACCTCCGGGTCTACGTCCTCGACCAGCACCTCCAGCCCGTCCCGCCCGGCGTCACGGGTGAGATGTACGTGGCCGGGGCGGGCCTGGCCCGCGGCTACCTCGGCCGCCCCGAGCTGACCGCGACCCGCTTCGTCGCCGACCCGTACGCCGAGCTGTTCGGCGAGCGCGGCACCAGGATGTACCGCTCCGGGGACCTCGCCCGGCGCCGCGCCGACGGCGTGCTGGAGTACTTCGGCCGCGCCGACCAGCAGGTCAAGCTGCGCGGCTTCCGGATCGAACTCGGCGAGATCGAGGCCGTGCTGGCCGCGCACTCGGCCGTCGCCGACGCCGCCGTGGTGGTCCGGGAGGACGTGCCGGGGGACAAGCGGCTGGTCGGCTACGCGGTGGCCGACGGCGCCGCCCCGGACGAGCTGCGCGCCCACGCCGCCGCCGAACTGCCCGTCCACATGGTGCCCTCCGCCGTCGTCCTGCTCGACCGCCTCCCGCTGACCGCCAACGGCAAGCTCGACCGCCGCGCCCTGCCCGCCCCCGAGGCCCCCGCCTCGGGCGCCGGCCGCCCGCCGCGCACCCCGCGCGAGCAGCAGCTGTGCGAACTGTTCGCCGAGGTGCTGGGCGTGGCCTCGGTCGGCGTCGAGGACGACTTCTTCGCGCTCGGCGGGCACTCGCTGCTGGTCGTGCGCCTCGCCGGGCGGATCCGCGAGGTGCTCGGACTGGAGGTCGGCATCGGCGCCCTGTTCCAGGCGTCCACCGTGGCCGCCCTGGACGCCGCCCTCGCGGCGGGCGCACCGGACACCGACGCCCTGGACGTGCTGCTCCCGCTGCGGCCCGTCGCCCCCGGCCGGCAGCGCCCGCTGTTCGCCGTCCACCCGGCCGGCGGCCTCGGCTGGTGCTACACCGGACTGATCCGCAACCTGCCCGGCGAGGTGCCGATCTACGGCCTCCAGGCCCAGGGCGTCGGCGCCGCCACCGCTGCCGAGCCGCTGCCCGGCACCCTGGAGGAGCTGGCCGCGCACTACGCCGACCGGCTGCGCGAGGTCCAGCCCGAGGGCCCGTACCGGCTGCTCGGCTGGTCCACCGGCGGGATCATCGCGCACGCGGTGGCCGTCCGCCTCCAGGAACTCGGCCAGGACGTGGAACTGCTCGCGATCCTGGACGCCTACCCCGCCGAGGGCTTCCGCGAGCTGCCCGTCCCGGACCGGGCCGAGGCGCTGGAGGCACTGCTCACCATGGGCGCCTTCGGGCCCGCCGACCTCGACGGCCGTCCGCTCGAACTCGGCCCCGTCACCGAGCTGTTGCGCCGCGAGGGCAGCCCCCTCGCCGGGCTCGACGAGGCCACCGTGGCCGCGCTGAACGAGATCTACCTCAACACCAACCACCTGGTGCGCGGCTACGACCACCGCCGCTTCGACGGCGACGTGCTGTTCTTCCGCGCCACCGTCGACACCATCGACGACACCCTGGTGCCCGAGCTCTGGGAGCCGTACGTGTCCGGCCGGATCGCCAACACGAACGTGGCCTGCTCCCACAAGGACATGACCCTGCCCGCCCCGATCGCGCACATCGCGAGCGTGATCGCCGACCACCTCGCCGACCTCCCGAAGCAGACCGACGATGGAGAAGACCACCGATGAGTGACGCCCCCGCCAACCCCTTCGACGCCGACGGCGAGTTCCTCGCGCTCGTCAACCCCGGGGGACAGCACTCCCTGTGGCCCGCCTTCGCCGCCGTCCCGGCCGGCTGGAGCATCGCCCACGGCCCGTGCGAGCGCCCGGCCGCCCTGGAGTGGATCACCGCGAACTGGACCACCCTGTGACCCCTCCCGCCACCCCCGGCGCCGAGGCCCCGGCGCGCCCCCTGCTCGCGGGGCGCGCCGCGGTGGTGGTCGCCTACACGGCCGCGATGTGCATGAACGGCCTGGACTCGACGATCGTCAACCCGGCGCTGTTCAACATCGCCGAGGACTTCGGCCGGCCCGTCTCGGCGGCCAACGCCGTGGAGACCGCCTTCCTGGTCGGCCTCGCCCTCGGCCTGCCGGTGGCCGGCTGGCTCGGCGACCGGTACGGCGTCAAGCGGGTCTTCCTCGGCGCGCTCGCCGCCTTCACGCTCGCCTCCGCGCTCTGCGCGGCGGCACCCGGTCTGGGTACGCTGTCGGCGGCCCGGGCGGTTCAGGGCGTGGCGGGCGGGCTGCTCACCCCGGTCGGGATGACCCTGCTGTTCCGGGCCTTCGCCCCGCACGAGCGGGCGGGCCTGGGCCGCATCCTGATCGTCCCGACCGCGCTGATGCCCGCCCTCGGGCCGCCGCTCGGCGGCTTCCTCACCGAACACCTCTCCTGGCACTGGCTGTTCCTGGTCAACGTGCCGATCGGGGTCGCCGCCGTGATCATCGGGCTGATCGGCCTGCGCGGCGAACAGGAGCCCCCGGCCGGCCGCTTCGACACCACCGGCTTCCTGCTCGCCACGCCCGGCCTCGGCCTGCTGACCTACGCCCTCGGCTTCGGCCCGGCGCACGGCTGGACCTCCCCGGGCGTGGCCCTCGGCGGACTGCTCGGCCTGGCCCTGCTGGGGGCGGCCGTACGGCACCAACTCCGCTCCCCCGAACCGCTGGTGGACCTGCGGCTGCTCGCCGACCGCACCTTCGGCGCGGCGAGCTGGCTCGCCCTGCTGACCTCGGCCGGGCTGATGGGCGCGCTGTTCGTGCTGCCGCTGCTCTACCAGGCGGCGCGCGGCGCCACCGCCCTGGACGCCGGGCTGAGCGTCTTCCCGGAGGCGATCGGCCTGATGGCCGCCTCGCAGGTGGTCGACCGCCTGCTGCCCCGGCTCGGTCCGCGCCGGCTCGCCCTGCCAGGCCTGCTGCTGGCGGCGGTCGTCCTCGCCTCCCTCGGTTTCGCCGAGAACCCGTGGGCCGTACGGGTGTTGATGTTCTGCGTCGGCCTGATCCTGGGCACCGCCGTCCTCACCGTCCAGATCGCCGGCTTCGCCGACGTCCCCGGCCCCGCGATGGGCCGCGCGATGGGCCTGTTCACCATCCTGCGCACCCTCGGCGGCGCCCTCGGCATCGCCGCCACCGCGGCCCTCATCGGCGCCCTCGCCGACGGCACCGACGCCACCCCCTACCGCCTCGCCCTCCTCCTCACCGCCGCCCTGGTCGCCGCCGGCACCCTGTTGGCCCTTCGCCTCCCCACCGAAGCTCCGGGCCCACCCCCGGAGGAATGACGCCGGTGCGGTCCGTGGTCCTCCGGTGCTCCGACTGCCCTACGGTGGTCGGAGCACCGGAGGAGAGCCCATGAACCCTCAGCACTACCGTCTGCTTGAAGAGGCCTGCCGCAGCCTGCCGGACGGCTACAAGGTCGAGCTGTCCGGTGACGTCATCGTCATGCAGACGTCACCGTCATCGATTCACCAGCTCAACCTGGCGATCGTCCAGCGCCAGTTCGAGGCGCACTGTCCTCCCGGCTACTTCCCGACGGGGAACAGTGACCTCTCCTCGCCCGAGTTCGGCACCGTTCGCAACCCCGACCTCACCTACCTGCCCGAGGACGTCATCGAGCTGGGCCGCGAGATCCCCGCCGACCTGGCGCTGATCGCGGTCGAGATCGTCTCGCCGTCCAACCCCGACAACGACTGGAGCGGGAAGGTCCGCGACTACCCGCGGATGGGCTTCCCGCTCTACCTGATCGTGGACCCCCGGCAGAAGACGGTGACCCTGTTCTCCGAACCCAACCGCGACCGCTACCACACCAGGACGGAGCGGGAGTTCGGGGAGAAGCTTCGCATCCCCGCGCCCTTCGACTTCGAGCTGGACCTGACCCGGCTGGTGCCCTACCGGGACTGATCGGCCGCGGGACCGGGGGAGTTCACTCGCTCGGCCAGAGGATCAGGTCGTCCAGCGGGTACCGGCGCGGCCGGTCGCCGAGTTCGGCGACGGCCGCCCGGATGCGGTCCAGGTGGGCGGGGGTGAGCTGGAGTGGAGGTTCGTCGGGCTGGTAGGTGGTGCGGATCGGGTAGTCGACGCCCGGCTCGCGGGTCATCTCGATGTGGCAGCCGAGCACGTGCGTCACCGGGTGGCTCCCGGCGAACGCGGCCAGCCGCTCGACGGTGCGCCGGAAGGCCGGCCAGTCGTCGATGTACAGCCGCCCCGGATAGACGGTGTCGCCGGTGAGCAGGAAGCCCGTCCACGGGTCGTAGAAGGTGACCGCCGCCTCGTGGTGTCCCGGCGTGGCCAGGCACTTCAGCACCCGCCCGCCGCCGAGGTCGACCAGGGCCACGGCCTCCTCGTCCCGGTCGAAGCCGAAGTACGGCCAGGCGGTGGGCAGATCGGCACCGACCAGGGTGGTCGCGGGCCGGTCGGTGAACTGGCCGTCGCCCGCGACGTGGTCGCCGTGCGGGTGGGTGTGCAGTACCAGCAGCCCGTAGCCGTCCCGGGGGTTGCGGGCGAGCCACGCCTCCACCAGCCCGTCGACCGTCGCGCGCAGCGGGAAGTACGCGGCCTCGGCCGTCGCCCCGGTGTCGATCAGCACCGCCCGCTCCGTCCCGAAGAGCAGGAACAGGAACGGGGCCTCGTAGTTGATCGCCTTGTTCTGCCGCAGGATGACGGTGTGCTCGTCGTACTCGTGGACCTGGATGTCCGGATCCGTGTTGTGCTTCGCGGACGGGGAACCGTGGATCCACCGCACGTCCAGTGGACGGGCGATCGGTGCACCGGCAGCGGCCATGACGCCTCCAGAGTGCGTCGTCTTGGCAGGCCGGGTACGGCGCACGTCTCGTCCGGGGCCGGTGCCGCTGCACCGCCCCGGGGACGCTAGCACGGGGGCCTTGGCAGCGGCTTCAGTGGTCCGGAGAAGCGAGGCCTCGGGCGAGCTGAACGAAGTCGGTCCAGGCCTCGGCGGTGAAGGCGAGCTGGGGCCCGGTCTTGTCCTTGGAATCGCGGACGCGGACGGTGCCCGGGGCGAGGGCGACCTCGATGCAGGCGCCACCCTCGCTCCCGCTGTGACTGGACTTGAACCAGGCCAGTTCGGTGTTCACATTTCCTTCGCGAGCTTGTTGATGAAGTCGGCCCAGGCTTCGGCGGCGAAGGCAAGCCGGGGGCCGCTCTTGTCCTTGGAGTCGCGGACATGAACGGTGCCCGGAGTGGAAGCGACCTCGACGCAAGCGCCGCCTTCGGTCCCACTGTGGCTGGACTTGAACCAGGCCAGTTCGGTGTTCATAGCTCCTCCGCCAACTTGGCAATGAATCCTGTCGAGGCCTCGGGGTTGAGGGCTCGTTGAAGGATCATTGCATGGCGTTGGCTCAGCAGGCTGACCTTCTCCGGCTCTGAGTGGAGCAGGCCCATCGCCTGTCCTTCCTCGTACGCCAGCCGCTGGTGCTCCGGGCTGTCGAGCAGGATGAAGGGGCCGTTCAACCCCGGGTGCGAACCCGAGCCCGGTACGACCTGAATGATGATGTGGCGTGCTTTGCCGACGGCCAGCAGGTGAAGGAGTTGGCGCTTGTGGGCTTCTCCGCTGCTGAGGGCGTTCCGCAGCGGCGTTTCACCGATCAGGAAGTTGAACGACTTCGTTTGGGTCGCGAGTACGGTCTGGCGTGCGAGTCGCGCCGCAACGCGCTCATCGATGGTGTTGTCATCGAGCGGAGGCCAGTGCGCGTTGAGGAGCGTTCGAGCTGTTTCCTCGGTCTGGAGGAGCCCTGGAATCAGCAGTGTTTCGAACCAGTGGATGACGACGGCCTCGGCTTCGTAACGCATGTACTCCTCAGCGAAGTACGGATACTTCTCGGGTAGCAGGAACTGCGCCCCCGCCACCAGGATCCCCTTCGCGTCGCACATGTCGTCCGCCACCTGCAGCAGGTGCATCGAGGGCTTGCGCCGCCCCGCCTCCATCGACCGCAGGCTCTCGATGCCGTATCCGGCCTCGGTGGCCAGGTCCTCGCGGCTGACACCCGCGCGGGTCCGCCACAGCTTGATCTGGTTGCCGCAGTACTTCCACGACATCGGCGGCGGCGCGGCGGACGAGGGCGCGTTCATGGGGTACCTCCAGGCCGATCGGTGCGAAGTTCGACGCTAGACGCCTGATGGCCTGGAGGTATGCGAATCAGCCCGAAACCATCCCCTCGGGTGACCCGAGCAGGTGCGCGAGCCCGTCGGCCAGGCCGCCGCGCCAGCAGGCGTAGTCGTGGCCGCCGTTGAACTCGTGGTAGGCGAGGTCGTAGCCGCGGGCCGTGAGGACGTCGCGCAGGTGGCGGTTCTGGGCGAGGAGCATCCACTCCTGGAGCCCGACCTCGATCCAGAAGCGGGCCTGCCGTCGTTCCTCGGCGGCGAGACGCCGGGTCAGCCATTCGCTGCCCGCGTCGAACTCGGTCTCGTCGGGCCACCAGAAGGAGCCGGACTGGGAGAGCGCGTTGCCGAAGCGTTCCGGGCGGCGGTAGGCGGCGTAGGCGGCGGTGAGGCCGCCCGCGCTCTGGCCCGCGATCACGGTGGCGGTCGGGTCGCCGCTCGCGCCGAACTCCTTTGTGGCCCAGGGCAGCAGGCGGTCGGCGAGGAGGTCGATGAAGGCCGGGTTGCAGCTCAGGTCGTCCGGGCGCTTCGGCCCCATGGTGTGCACCAGCAGGGTGACGGTGGGCGGGATGGCGCCGTCGGCCGTCAGGTTGTCGAGGGTGTCGCCGGCGGAGAGCACCTCGCCCCACATCTCGCCGTCCAGCAGCACCGCGACCGGGTACGGGCCACCGTCCGGCCGGTGTCCGGCGGGGAGGTGGACGTCGACCCGCCGGCCGGCCACCGTGTGGGCGAGCGTCCGTCCGCGCGGCACGCCGTCGCGCCGCGCCACGTACGGTTGTGCGGGGGCGGCGGGCAGACTGAGCACCGAGGCGGGGTGGCGGCCGTCGCGGGCGGGCAGCCGGGGCTCGGTGTCGTACGGGTCGGGGCGGGCCTGGTCGAGGACGCGCAGCCAGTCGGGCCGGGCGGTGCCGGGGGCCTCGCCGCGGAACGGGTACAGCTGGTACGAGGCGCGGTGGTCGGCGCGCAGCCGGTAGGTGATCGACCATGCCCCATCGTCCTGGCGCTGCATCAGATGCGGTGTCAGGTCCCCGGCATGGCGGTCCTTGTCGGTGACGGTGTGCAGCAGCGCGAGCACGCCGTCGCAGTCGCCGTCGTGATGGGTGAAGGTGACCAGGCGGTAGGCGGGATCGTCGGGGCAGAGGGCGACGAGCGGGGTTTCCACAGCAGTGACTCCAAAAGGCTTAGGCGGGGCTGCCCTTGCGGCCGAGCAGCACCCAGAGCAGGAAGGGACCGCCGAGGACGGTGGTGACGATGCCGACGGGGATCTCCACTCCGGCGAACAGAACCCGGCCCAGTGTGTCGGCGAGCACGACGAGCAGGGCGCCGGTCAGGGCGGAGCCGAGCACGGGCACCCGCGCGGGCCCGGCCAGCCGTCCGGCGATCACCGGCGCGGCCAGGGCCACGAAGCCGACCGGCCCGCAGACGCCGACCGCCAGCCCGGCCAGGGCGACGGCCAGCAGCAGGCAGGCGAGCCGGACCCGGCCCGGGTCGACGCCGAGTGCGGAGGCGACGCTGTCGTCGAAGCGCAGCACCGCCAGCCGCCGGGCCACCGCCAGCGCGATCGGCACCAGTGCCGCCAGTCCGATCAGGACGGGCGTGGCGACGGCGAGGTCGCGTCCGTTGAGGCTGCCGTTGGTCCAGATGTACAGCGATCCGGCCGAGTTGAGGGAGCGCCGGGCCATCGCGACCTGGATGACGGCCGAGGCGAGCGCCGACATGGCGAGCCCGACCACCAGGACCCGGTAGCCGCGCGCGCCGAGTCCGCCGGAGGCCAGGGTGACGACCAGGACGGCGACCAGCGCGCCGAGCGGTCCGGCCCACCAGGCGCCGAAGGTGCCCGCGGTGCTGGCGGAGATGAGTACGGCGGCGGTCGCGCCGTCGTTGACGCCGAGGAGTTCGGGGGTGGCCAGGCGGTTGCGGGCGAGGGTCTGGGTGAGGCAGCCGGCCAGGCCGAGGGCGGCGCCGGCGGCGAGTCCGGCGACGATCCGGCCGAGTCGGAACTTCTGTACCAGCAGGACGTCCAGCCGGTCGCCGTAGCCGAACACGGCCTGGAAGGTGCGGGCGAGGTCGAGTTCGCTCTGTCCGGCGTGCGCCGAGACCACGACGGCGGCCAGCAGGGCGGCGGCCAGGCCGAGCGAGGCCAGCAGTGCCCGGCGCGGCAGCAGCAGCGACCATGTGCCGTGCCGCAGGGTCAAGTCCGGCTTGGGCGGCGCCGGTTCGCCGCGTCGCGCGGCCGGCGTGGACTCGGCGGGGTCGGCCATGGCCAGGGCGGTGGAGTGCCGGGAGCGGACGATCGCGATCAGGGCCGGGGCGCCGATCAGCGCGACGATCACCGACACCGGCGCCTCGAAGGGCCGGGCCACCACCCGGGCGAGCACGTCCGCGCCGGTCAGCACGGTGGCGCCGAACAGCGCGGCGAGCAGGGTGAGTCGGCCGATCCGGGGGCCGGCGACGGTGCGGGCGAGGAAGCCGGAGAGCAGCCCGAGGAAGGCGATCGGCCCGGCCAGCGCGACCGCCGAGGCGGTCAGCAGGGTGACGGCGACGGCGACGGCGGCCCGGGTGGCGCCGGGTCGGTGGCCGAGGCCGCGGGCGAGGTCGTCGCCGAGGGCGAGCGCGGTCAGCGGACGGGTGGTGAGGGCGGCGAGCAGGAATCCGGCGCCGAGCACCGGGGCGAGCTGGCGCAGGGTCGTCCAGCCTTCCACCCCGGCCAGCGAGCCGAGCACCCACACTCGGTACCGCTCGTACGCCTCGGGGGAGTTGACGATCAGCACGTCGGTGAGCCCGCGGAAGATCGCCGCGACGGCGGAGCCGGCGAGCACCAGCCGCATCGGCGATCCGCCGCCCCGGCTGCTGGCGACCAGCAGCACCACGGTGCTGGCGAGCACCGCGCCGCCGAAGGCGAAGGCGAGGTAGCCGAAGGAGGTCTGCACGCCGAGCACGGCGATGCCGAGCACGACGCCCAGCGAGGCGCCGGCGTTGACGCCGAGCAGGCCGGTCTCGGCCAGCGGGTTGCGGGTGACGGACTGCAGTTGCGCCCCGGCGACGCCGAGCGCGGCGCCGACCAGCAGGGCGGTGAGGGTGCGCGGCAGCCGCAGGTCGCCGACGACGAGGGCGAGCCGGCCGTCGGCGCGGGCGCCGTCGTGGTTCAGCAGGTAGTCCAGCACCCGCCCGGGGCCGACCTCGCCGGCGCCGACCGACAGCGAGAGCGCGGCCAGGGCGAGCAGGAGGACCACCGCCGCCGTGACGGCCGGCCAGGTGGGGCGGGCACCCTCGGGCCGACGGCTCCGCCGGCCCGGTGGCGGCGAATCCGGCGCGGTGGCGGGGGGCGCCGCGCGGACGCCGGCTTGCGAGAATGTCATAAGGTAAGGCTAACCTAATGGCCGAGTCCGTCCCGTGGGGCACCCCCGTCCCGTCGAACTTCTCGGACGCCGCTCAACTTCCGTACCACCGTTGCCCGGAGGCACCCATGCCGTTCGCCCGTCGCCCGCTCAGCCCCGTCCGCCGCCGTGCGGCCCAGGCGCTGGCCGTCTCCGGGGCGGCCGCGCTCCTGCTCACCGGCTGCGGCTCCTCCGGCTCGTCCTCCTCGTCCTCGGGCTCCTCCACGGCCGCCTCCCCGGCGGCGGACGCGGCGGGCGGCGGCAAGCGGACCGTCAAGGACGCCACCGGCAAGGCCGTCGAGGTCCCCGCCGAGCCCAAGCGGATCGTCACCCTCACCCAGGAGGACCTGGACGCGGTGCTCGCCCTGGGCGTCAAGCCGGTCGGCATCACCAACGGCCAGGGGCTGGCCGAGCCGCCCGCGTACCTCAAGGACAAGGTGCAGGGCGTCCCGGTGGTCGGGAACCTGCTCCAGCCCGTGATGGACAAGGTGATCGCCGCCAAGCCCGACCTGATCCTGGCCGGCGACATGCAGGACGAGCAGGTGCTCAAGCAACTGCGCGAGATCACCCCCGCCACGCTGGTCACCATGGCGCCCACCGACGACTGGAAGCTCGCCTTCCGCGGCATCGGCAACGCCGTCAACAAGCTCGACCAGGCCAACAAGGTGATCGGCGACTACGACGCCAAGGCCGCCAAGGCGGGCGCCGAGCTCACCAGGAACAAGGGCGCCGCCGTCTCCATCGTGCGATGGAACCCCACCGGCCCGAGCTGGATGGAGAAGAAGCAGTTCGCCGGCGGCGTCGCCCTGGACATGGGCCTGACCCGCCCGGCCGCGCAGGACAAGGACGGCAACGCGCACAGCCCGGCGCTCAGCCTGGAGAAGCTCAACGAGATCGACGGCGACTGGCTGTTCCTGTCCACCCTGACCGACGACGGCAAGGCCGCGCTCAAGGACGTCCAGTCCAAGCCCGCCTACCAGGAGCTCGGCGCGGTGAAGAACAACCACGCCGTCACCGTGGACGGCTCGGTCTGGTCCACCCGGGGCGGCCCGCTCGCCGCCGACGTGGTCATCGGCGACTTCGCCAAGGCACTCGGCGGCAACTGAGCGTACGTCGAACCAGGGGGAGCTGCCATGGAGTTGACCATCCAAGGGCTCAGCGCCGGCTACGGGCCGGGGCGCCCGGTGCTCGGCGGCGTCGACCTCACCGTGCCGGCCGGACGGGTGGTGGCGGTGGTCGGCCCGAACGGCTGCGGGAAGTCCACCCTGCTGCGGTCCGTCGCGAGGCTGCACCGGCCGGACGGCGGGCGGGTCCTGGTCGGCGGCGAGGACGTGTGGCGGCTGCGCCCGCGCCAGGCCGCCCACCGGGTCGCGCTGCTGCCGCAGGGCCCGCAGGCCCCGGAGGCGGTCACCGTCGCCGGGCTGGTCCGCTACGGCCGCCATCCGCACCAGGGGCTGTTCCGCCAGTGGTCGGCGGAGGACGAGCGGCTGACCGCCGAGGCCCTGCGCGCCACCGGCGTGGAGGACCTCGCCGACCGTCGCCTCGACCGGCTCTCCGGCGGCCAGCGCCAGCGCTGCTGGCTCGCCATGGTGCTCGCCCAGGACACCCCGGTGGTCCTGCTCGACGAGCCGACCAGCGCGCTCGACCTCGGGCACGCGGTGGAGGTGCTGGAGCTGGTCCGCCGGGTCGCGGCGGGCGGGCGGACGGTGGTCATGGTGCTGCACGACCTCGCGGCGGCCGCCCGCTACGCGGACCTGCTGGTCGCGCTGCGGGACGGTGCGGTGGTGGCCTGCGGGCCGCCGCGCGAGGTGGTGGACGCGCCGCTGGTGCGGGCGCTGTACGACATCGACAGCCATGTGCTGGCGGCGCCGGGCGACGGTGCACCGGTGATCGTGCCCCGGGCGCCGTCGGTCTGACGGGGCGGATGGACGGGCGGGGCGGAGGGACCGGCGGGGCGGATGGACGGGCGGGGCGGAGGGACGGGCGGGGCGGCTGCTTTCGGGCGGCCGCCCCGCTTTTTTCGCCTCCTCGATCACTCGTTCGAGTGGTTTGAACTTTGCATGTCACGGCCCGAGTTCACCCCGCCCGTCGCGTTGTCAGTGGGCCTCGCTACGTTCCTCGCATCGCTGGTCAGCAGGCGATCGACAAGTGTTTCCCGGTGGGAGGAGTACGGCCGTGGCATGGGTGGAGACGGACGCGGGAGGGTACCGCGTCGCGCTCGACGGGGAGGGCAGGGTGGCGTGCCGCAACGCGGCGGGGCGCGACCTCAAGTCCCTGCCGGCGAAGCTCGGTGACGACCGCGTGGTCATCCAGCTCAAGCAGCTCGCCGAGTGGCTGGCCGCGCACGAGCGCGGCTGCCTGGAGGACGTCGAGCGCTGGATGGTCCGCTCGCTGCCGGTGCCCGCCGCCGTGCTCACCGCCGTGTGGCCGGACGAGGCCTGGCAGGGCGTCCTGAAGGACCTCGTGGTCACCACCACGGACGGCTCCGTGGCCGGCTTCCTGCGCGGCGTCGACGCCGAGCGCGGCCTCGGCCTGGTCGACCTGGACGGGGACACCGTGCGCCTCACCGACGGCGAGGTGCTGATACCGCACCCCGTCCTGCTCCAGGACCTCGACGAGCTGCGCGAGTTCGCCGTCGAACTCGGCGTCTCCCAGCGTGTCCAGCAGCTCTACCGCGAGGTCTGGCACCGGCCCGCGGAGCTGCCGGCGGGCACCGAGGTCACCACCTACGCCGGTGGCCGCTACCGGGAGCTGCGCGAGCTGGTCGGGCGCTGCAACCGGCTCGGCTGCCGGGTCCGCGGCGGCTCCGCCGTCCAGCCGGTCACCGAGGGCGGGCGCACCGTCGAGGCCCGGGTCTGGGTCGGCGACTACTACGAGTACGACGCGTGCGAGACCGGCGCGCTCAGCTGGGCCGGCCCCGACGGCCGTGCCCTGCCGCTCACCGAGGTCGGACCGGTCGCCTGGTCCGAGGGCATGCGGATGGCCGCCGCCCTGTACGCCGGCCGCACGATCCAGGGGGAGGAAGCCGCATGACCGCCACCGCGCACCCGACCACCGCGCACCCGACCACCGCGACGCCCGAGGAACTGCTCGACGCCGGGGCCGTGCTCCCGCCCGGCACCCTGCCCGGGGCCGGCCGCCCCGACAGTGCCGCCGACGTCCTCACCGCCCGCGGCTACACCCACCCCGCGCTCGACGGGCGCCGGATCGTCCGGCTCGTCCCCGGGGCGCTCGGCCCGGCCGAGGACCTCGCCCTCGACTTCCTCGGCCTGGCGCCGGAGGCCGCGCCCGCCGAGGTCGGCCAGGTCCGCCAGGAGGCGCTCGGCTTCCCCGCCTGGGCCCTGGTCCACGACCCGGCCAACGGCCACCACGCGCTCGCCCTGGTCAAGGAGCTGGAGCGGCTCGCCCGCCAGGCCGCCTCCAAGCCCGGCGCCGCCAAGGACGGCTTCGACGAGCTGGCCGTCCGCCTCGGCCGGGCCGTCCCGCACTTCCTGCCCACCTTCTGCGAGGAGGTCGGCCGGATCTTCCTGCGCCACGAGAACCGGACCTACGCCGCCGCCTGGTTCGGCAAGGCCCGCGAGGCCGAGCGCACCCACGGCCTGCCGGTGGACGAGGAGCGGCTGCGCGCCGTCTTCCTGGAGTTCGCCCTGGCCGGCGCGCTCACCGTCAAGTCCCTGCGCCAGTACGTCAAGGAACTCGCCCAGCGGCTCGACCCGCTGACCGCCTGGCAGCGCTTCCGCCAGCTGTGCACCGAGCGCTCCGCGGCCGGCATGGCCCCGTACGCCGGGGTCGCCGAGGACGCCCGCGCGCTGATCAAGGCCGCCGGGCTGGACCGCGCCGAGCACGAACGCGCGCTGCTCGCCGAGCTGCTGGACTCCCCGGCGGTCACGCGGGCGCCCGCCGCGTTCTGGAAGTCCTGGCACGGCGCGCTGGTCGAGCTCGGCCGCAGCGACGCGGCGGTCCGCGCCCGCCTGCTGGAACTGCTGCCCGACCCGTCCTCCTCCGAACCGGCCGCGCACGACACCGCCTGGCTGGCGCTGCTCGCCGAGACCGGCGCCGAGGACCTGCTCACCGGCCCCCGCCCCGAGGGCGCCGAACCGGCCGCCGCCTGGCTGCAGCGCTGGTGCAACCACCACGGCCGCGGCTGGCGCAGCCGGCCCAGCTGCCCGGACACCCTCGCGCTGGCCCGCCGGATGGTCGAGCGGCTCAAGGCCGACGCCGTCCCGGTGGACCTCCACACCGGCATCCGCGCCAGCCGGACCAGGATCGACCTGCTGGACCTGCTGCTCACCGCGGGCGTGCCGGTGGCCGGTCCGCCGGACGGCCTCGGCATCGAGCTGCACGACTGGGTCTCGGAGTGCGGCCCCGACAGTCCCGCCCTCGCCGCCGTCGGCGCCGACGAGCGCTACCGGCCGCTGCTGCGCCGAGCCGCCCCGGCCGCCTGGAAGACGGCCGCCGAGCGCGAGGTGCCCGCCCTGCCGCTGCTGAACGAGCTGTTCGCCGAGTGGGCCGAGGAGCGCTCCGAGGAGCTGTTCGCCGCCCGCGGCCTGGCCGCCGCCGCCGACCTGGTCCGCGCGTTCGCCCAGCACCGCACCGCCGTCCGGACGGTCGCGCCGGCCGTCGCCGACCGGGTCGCCGCCCTCGACGTCGCCGCGCTGCTCACCGACGCCCTCCGGGCCGGCATCCTGGACGAACTCGGCTGGCCCGCCCTGGAGGAGGCACTCGGCAAGATCGCCGACCCGCCCGCCGACGACGCCCCGCAGCACCCCGTCCCCAGCCTGGGCGGCGCGGGCCTGAGCGGCCTGGTCGTCGAGGACGCCTGGCCGCACCTGATCCTCGCCCGCCTCGACCGGGCCGTCGTCGTCGGCCCGGAGGGCATCGTGCTGGAGCACACCCTCCGGCTGCCCGAGGAGCTGCACCAGCGCAACCGGATCCGGCTGCGCCTGGTCGACGGCGAACTGCTGGTCGTCTGGTCCCACGAGGGCAAGCAGCTCGCCTACTGGTCGAGCCGCCCGGACGAGCGGTTCGAGCTGGAGGGCGAGACCATCGCCGGCTACTACTACGGCGACCGCCAGCCCGAGCTGCCCTCGCTCCAGCTGCCCGGTGGCGGCCGCACCACCGGCGAGCGCCCGCTGCACGCCGGCGACACCCGGATGCCCGACGAGCACCCCGTCCTCGGCGACGGCACCGGCTACTGGACGGTGCGCCACGCCTCCGACGGCGAGGCCGTCCTGCGCGAACTCGACCCGGCCACCGGCGCCCTGGGCCGCGCCGCCGAACCGCCGGTGATCGCCGCCACCGCCCAGGCCGGCCGGCTCGTCCGGAAGAGCACCTGGCTGCTGCCGCTGCAGCCCGGCCTGGAGCGGACCCCGCTCGGCACCGACGGCACCGTGCTCGGCAGCTGGGCCAGGGTCGAGCCCCACAAGGCCGTCACCACCTTCACGGCCGACGGGCAGCGCATCGTGCTGCCGCTGACCGGATACCGGTCGGACACCGTCCCGGTCGGCCGGCTCGCCCTGCCGGGCGCGGCCGCCCCGGTGGTCAGCCACACCTCCGGCGAGCACGTCTCGCTCAACCTGCCCGACCTTACCGGCCGCGCCGACCGCACCGTCGACCTGCACCCCTGCCGCGCCGGTGAGCTCTCCGCCGCCGGCACCCCGCTCGTTCCGCCGTTCCCGCACTGGCACGCCCTGCGCCCGCGTGACGAGGCCGGCTCCACGGTGCTGCGCGGCGTCTCCTCCGAGCAGGCCGCCCGGCTGATCGACGCCGCCTGGCCGACCGACACCGAGCCGGTCCCCGAGGACGAGCAGTGCTGGCTCACCGTCCAGGGCGTGCGCCGTCCGCTCGCCCGGCGCACCCCGCGCACCCTGCCCGTCCCGGAGGTCGGCGCGATCCTGCCCGGCATCGCGGACCAGCGGCTGCTGGCCGGCGTCGCCGGCCTCGCCCGCCTCGCCGCCGACCTGCTGGACCGGATCGCCCGGTTCGCCCCGCAGCCGGAGGCCGAGCGCCCGAGCACGAAGCAGAACACCGAGTGGCAGCCCGAGCACGGGCGCGACCACGAACTGCGCGACGCCGTGCGCGCCGTGCTGCCCGAGATCGGTGGCTTCGGCAACAACTGGGGATCCGCCGCGCACTGGTGGGTGCTCAACAACCTGCGTGCCGTCACCGGGGTGCTGGCCGCCCCGCCCGCCGCCGACGGCGAGGGCTGGAGCAGCCCCGCCACCCTCAGCCTGCGCAACGGCGACGTCAGCCACGGCTGGCTGCACCTGCTCGGCCGGGTCCACGCGCTGGCCCACGCGGTGGCCTCGCCGTTCACCGAGCCCGCCCACCGCTCCTCGCTGGTCCTGCTGCTCGGCGAGCTGACCAAGGGCCCGCTGGCCGACCGTGGCACCACCCTGCGCGAGATCGTCCTCGCCGAACAGGTGCCGACGGCCGTGAACGCCACCGGCGGCCGGCCGGTCGCCCAGCGCCAGGGCGAGGTGCTGCGGCACGGCGGGCGCACCGTCGTCATCCTCGGCCACCAGCGGCAGTACGCCGACGGCATCGTGCACTGGCTCGCCGTCGACCACGACCCGAGCGGGGAGTTCGGGCCCGTCGCGCACTTCACCACGGTCGAGGAGCGCGACACCGGGGAACTGGTCGACGCCGCCTGGGTCGCCGAGTTCTCGAAGGTCGCCGCGCTGCGCTGCGCCGTCCCCTGGGACGCGGCCAGGGCCGAGGCGTTCAGCGAGCTCACCGGCATCGGCACCGCCCGCTCCGCCCTGCTGCTCAGCCCGCCGTCCGGCCTGCTGTACTGGAACGACATCGCCGTGCCCGCCGAACTCGCGCTCAAGGCCGCCGATTTCAAGGCCGCCCGGACATGGCTGCGCGGACACGACCACACCGGCCTCGCCGCCGTCTGGGGCGCCCTGCTGCCCGCGGACCCGAAGACCCTGTGGACCGACGGCCCCGACCTCGCCGCCGGGGCCGAGGAGTGGATCCGGCGCTTCGGACGCCTCGTCACCCTCCCCGAGGAGGCGTTGGCCACCGTCCAGGGCGTGTCCATCGACACCGTCGAGGCCGTGCTCAACCTCTCCAGCACCCCGTGGCTGACCCGCCGCACCCCCTTCCGGGTCGTCAGCCAGGACGGCTCCGGCCCCCGGCTGGTCCCCGAGGACGGCTCCGCCGTGCCGGACGTCGGCGCACTCGCCTCCACCGTCGCCGCACTGCGCTGGCTCGCCTACCACCTGCCCGCCGACAGCCCGCTGCGCCCGCTGCTGCCCGCCGCCGCCACCGCGCTGCGCGAGCGCCTGGCCGACCCGGAGCTGCTGCTCGACCTCCACGTGACCAGCACCGTCAAGGGCAAGCCGCTGGCCGCCGTCCTGCGCACCCACTTCGGCCTGCCCGCCGAGGGCGGCACCGACCCGGACGGCATGGTCCGCTGCGGCCCGGCGCTCGTCCTGATGCCCCACCACGAGAAGTACGAGCGGATCTGGCTGCGCCCGGCCGCCCTCACCGGCCCCGACGACCCACTGCTCGAACTGATCGGCGGGCTCGCCGACAGCCACTGGTACCGCACCGAGCGGTCGGCCGTCGAAGCCGTGCTCCGGGGCGAGCCGGAGCAGCTGGTCGCCACCGCCACCGCTGCTGCTGCCGCCACCACCACCGTCCCGGCCCCCGGCGAGGGCCCCGCCTGGCTGCAGAACCCGCAGCAGTCCGTTCCCGCACTGGTCGCCGAGGTGTCCCGCACCCACGACCTGGGCGAGGACGCCGCCACGCTCTACCTCCAACTGCTCGCCCTGCCCGACCCGACCGACCGCAACACCGCCCGCTGGACGGGCTGGAAGCCCGCCCGGCTGAAGAAGGCCCGCGCCGAACTCGCCGCCACCGGCCTGGTGCTGGAGGCCAAGCGGGCCCGGGCCGGCCGCGGCCTCTTCCTGCCCGGCGGCTGGCTGGAGGCCAAGGCGCCGGCGCTGCCGGCCGAGACCTGGAAGGCCGCCCTGTACGAACTGCACACCCACCGGCCCGCGCTGGTCCCCCTGCCCGTCCCCGAGCTGTTCGCCCGGGCCTGGCAGCGGACCGTCGACGGCGACGCCCCCGGTTACGAAGAGCTCCAGACCAGCAAGCGCAGGAAGGCCCGCCGATGACCGCCACCGAGACCACCCCCGGCGCGACCGCCACCGTCGCCGCCGCGGACCGGCAGACCGTCCCGCCCGAGGAGAAGTACGCCGCCGAACTGGAGTTCCTGGCCGCCCACGACAGCGGCCCGCGCCCGCCCGGCTGGCGGCTGACCCCGCGCGCCGTGGTCACCTTCGTGAGGGGCAGCGGCGGCGAGAAGCTCAAGGCCGGGCGCAAGGGCCTGGTCATCGAGCCGAAGTTCGTCGGCGAGCGCGCCCTGGTCGAGCGCTGCGTCGTCACCCTCGCCGGGGAGCGCGGCCTGCTGCTCGTCGGCGAGCCCGGCACCGCCAAGTCCATGCTCTCCGAGTTGCTCGCCGCCGCCGTCTGCGGCACCAGCGCGCTCACCGTCCAGGGCACCGCCGGCACCACCGAGGACCAGCTCAAGTACGGCTGGAACTACGCCCTGCTGCTCGCCAAGGGGCCAAGCCGCGAGGCCCTCGTCCCCTCGCCGGTGCTCACCGCGATGACCGCCGGCGCGGTCGCCCGGGTCGAGGAGGTCACCCGCTGCCTGCCCGAGGTGCAGGACGCCCTGGTCTCGCTGCTCTCGGAACGGCGCATCGCCGTCCCCGAACTGGCCGGCACCCCGGACGGGCAGCTGCACGCCGCGGCCGGCTTCACCCTGATCGCCACCGCCAACCTGCGGGACAAGGGCGTCAGCGAGATGTCCGCGGCGCTCAAGCGGCGCTTCAACTTCGAGACGGTCGGCCCGATCGGCAGCCTCGCCGCCGAGGTCGACCTGGTCCGCCGCCAGTCCACCACCGCCGTGGCCCGGGCCGGCGCCGCCTACGCCGTGGACGACGCCGTCCTGGAGGCCCTGGTCACCGCGTTCCGCGACCTGCGCACCGGCCGCTCCACCGAGGGCTGGGACGTCGAACGCCCGTCCACCGTGATGAGCACCGCCGAGGCGGTCTCCGTCGCCACCTCGCTCGGGGTCAGCGCCGCCTACCTGCCCGACGGCGGGGACCTGCTCGGCCGGCTGCCCGGCCAGCTCCTCGGTGTGGTCCGCAAGGACGAGCCGGCCGACGCGGCCCGGCTGCTCGGCTACTGGGACGGCCCGGTCCGCCGCCGCGCCGAACAGGGCGCCGCCACCTGGCGCACCCTGTGGGACCTCCGCTCGGCACTGGAGGCCTGATCCGATGAGCAGCGCGGAGATCCCCCGCCCGGACGACGCGGACCGGACGGTCCGGGCCGAGGCCGACCGGCTGGCCGCCTCCGGCACCGGCCGCCCCGGGCCCCACCTGATCGGCGTGCGCCACCACGCGCCGTCCCTCAGCGCGGTCGTCCCCGCGCTGCTCGACGCCGCCCGGCCGGACGCCGTCCTGGTCGAGCTGCCCGCCGAGTTCCAGCCCTGGCTCGGCCGGCTCGCCGACGAGGCCACCCTGGCCCCGGTCGCCCTCGCGGCGGCCCCGGCCGGGCCCGACGAGGCGGCCGGGCCCGCCTTCTACCCGTTCGCCGACTTCTCCCCGGAACTCGCCGCCCTGCGCTGGGCCCGGCGCAACGGGGTGGAGGCCATCGCCTGCGACCTCCCGCTCGCCCACCGCGCCGCCGCGCGGGGCGGCGAGCGCGCCGTGGAGCGGACTGGGGAGCGGGCGGGGGAGTCGAGGCGCACCGACGGGGGCCCGGAAGCACCCGGCGTCGCCGACGCGCTGCGCCGCCGCCTCACCGGCCGGGACGCCGACGAGGACCTGTGGGACCGTCTGGTCGAGACGGCCGCCCCGGGTTCCTCCCCGGAAGCCGTCCGGCGCGCCGCCCTGCTGGTCGGCTGGGCGCTGCGCCGGGACGCCGAGCGCGGCCCCGGCGTCGACCCGTACGACCTGCGCCGCGAGGCCTGGATGAGGGCCCGCATCCAGGACGCCTCGGCCGGCGGGCGCCGGGTCGCCGCCGTGATCGGCGCCTTCCACGCCCCCGCCCTGCTGGACGGCCCCCTCGCCGCCGAGGAGCCGCCGCACCCGGACGACCCCGGGCACGTCCTGTCCCTGATCCCGTACACCTACCCGCTGCTCGACGCCCGCTCCGGCTACCCGGCGGGCATCCGCGACCCGGAGTGGCAGCACACCGTCCTGGACGCCGGCGGCGACCCGGAACGCCTCGCCGAGGCGCTCACCACCACCGCCGTCCGGATCTGCGCCGCCCTGCGCAGCCAGGACCACCCCAGCGGCCCGGCCGACGCCCGCGAGATCGTCCGCCTGGCCGGCGACCTCGCCCGGCTGCGCGGCCACGCCGCCCCCGGCCGCGGCGAACTCGTCGAAGCGGTGCAGACCGTCCTCGCCCAGGGCGAACCCCTGGGCCGCGGCCGGGCCGTCGCCCGCGCCCTCGAACAGGTGCTGGTCGGCACCCGCACCGGCCGCCCCACCCCCGCCGCCCCGCGCAGCGGACTCGCCCCCGCCGTCGAGACGCTCCTCGCCGGCCTCGGCCTGCCAGGCCCCGCCGACCCCGGCCCGCGGGACCTGCGCCTCGACCCGCTGCGCAGTGACCTCGACCGCCGCCGCGAGATCCTCCTGCACCGGCTCACCGTCTGCGAGGTCCCCTACGCCGAGCCCGTCGCCACCACCGGCGCCGGCGGCACCGAAACCCTCGGCACCCGCTGGCGCCTGCACTGGACGCCCGCCAGCGCCGCCATGCTCACCGTCGCCGGCACCCGCGGCGTCACCCCCGCGCAGGCCGCCGAAGGCGCCCTGCGCGCCCGCCTCACCGACCAGCCGACCCCGCGCGAGATCATCGACGGCCTCACCGCCGCCGCCTCCTGCGCCCTCCCCGCCCTCGCCGAGACCCGCCTCGCCCAACTCACCACCGTCCTCCCCACCTCCGCCACGCTGCCCGACCTCCTCGACGCCCTGGCGCTCGTCGACCGGCTGACCGCGGGCCACTTCCCCGGCTACGCCCCGGTCGGAGGGGAGGCCTCCGCCCCCGCCTCCGCCCCCGCCTCCGCCGTTCCGGCGGGTCGGCCCGTGCTCGCCGCGGCCGGGGAGGTGCTCACCATTGCCGCCGTGCGGCAACTGGAGGGCGTGGGCGGGTCGGACGATCCGCAGGACGCGCGGGCGCTGGTCGAGCTGGTGCGGCGGGCGGACCGGCTCGGCGGAGTGCGGCTGGCGTACACGCTGGCCGAACTCGCCGAGCGGGGGAGCCCGTTGGTACGGGGCGCGGCCGGTGCGGTCCGGGTGCTGCTCGGGCAGGAGCCGGCCGAGGTGCTGGGCGGCCGGGCCGCCTCCTGGGTGGACGGTGCGACCGGTCCGGAGACGCGACAGGCGCTCGGGCGGGCGCTGGTCGGTCTGCTGACGGCGGCGGAGGGGCTGTTCGACTCCGCGCCGCAGGCACTGGAGCCGGTGCTGGAGCGGGTCACCTCGCTGCCCGACGACGCCTTCCTGGACCGGTTGCCCGCCCTGCGCGGCGGGTTCGACACGCTCAGTCCGGCCGCCCGCGACCGGCTGCTGGCCCTGGTCGAGGAGAGCCTGGGCGCCCGGCTCGCCGCGCTGCCCGAGGAGGCCGGCCCGGCCGTGCTCGCCGGCTGGGTGCGGGCGGACCTCGCGGCACGGGCGGCCCTCGCCCACCGCGGCCTCCTGCCCCCGGCGGCGGCCGACACCCCGGCGGTCGCGCCGCCGGCCACGGCCTCGGAGCGGCCTCCCACCCGGCTCCCCGCCGCGACCGTTACAACTACAACCACCGCGCCCCGCACCCTCGCCCCCGCCGAGCGCTGGCGGCTGCTCCTCGGCCGCCCCGGCGACGGCGGCCTGACCGGTCGCGGTGCCCGACTCGCCACGGCCCTGGACGAGTTGTACGGCACCGGCCACGGCGAGGGCTCCGGCCCGGGCCTGGACAGCCGGGGCGGCAGGGGAGGCCGCGAGGCCCCGTACCCCGGCGTGCGGGAGTGGGCCGAGGAGCTGGAGTCGCTGTTCGGCCCCGGCGTGCGCGAGGAGGTGCTGGCCGCCGCTGTCGCCCAGGGCCGTACCGACGTCCTGGAGACGATCGACCCCGGCGCCGTCCGCCCGTCCGTCGAGCTGCTGCGCACCGTGCTGGACCACGCGGGCGGTCTGCCCGAGGCCCGGGTGGCCCGGCTGCGCCCGCTGGTGCGGCGGCTGGTGGACGAGCTGAACCGGGAGCTGGCCACCAGGCTGCGCCCGGCACTGACCGGGATCGCCGTGCCGCGCCCGTCCCGCCGCCCGGGCGGCGGGCTGGACCTGGACCGGACCATCCGGGCCAACCTCGCCACCGCCCGGCCCGGGCCGGACGGCGGCACCCTGATCGTGCCCGAGCGCCCGGTCTTCCGGACCAGGGCTCGGCAGGCCAACGACTGGCGGCTGATCCTGGTCGTGGACGTCTCCGGGTCGATGGAGGCCTCCACGGTGTGGGCCGCGCTGACGGCCTCGATCCTGGCCGGGGTGCCCTCGCTGAGCACCCACTTCGTGGCCTTCTCCACCGAGGTCCTGGACCTCACGGCACGGGTGGACGACCCGCTGAGCCTGCTGCTGGAGGTGAGGGTCGGCGGCGGCACCAGCATCGCGAGCGGGCTGCGCTACGCGCGGGAGCTGGTGACGGTGCCGTCCCGCACGCTGATCGCGGTGATCAGCGACTTCGAGGAGGGCGGGCCGATCGGCGGGCTGCTGGCCCAGACCCGGGCGCTGGTCGACTCCGGTGTGCACCTGCTCGGCTGCGCGGCGCTGGACGACACCGGGACGGCCCGCTACTCGAAGGCGGTCGCGGGCCAACTGGTCGCGGCCGGGATGCCCGTGGCGGCGTTGAGCCCGCTGGAACTGGCCCGCTGGGTGGGGGAGAAGGTGCGATGAGCGTGACGGCACGGACGAGCGACTGGCCGGGCGTGCGGCCCGAGGTGGTCGCCGAGGTGGTGGCCGGGCTGAGCGCCCGGCTGCAGAAGCGGCTGGACGGCGCGGCGGCGAAGCTGGCGGAGCGGCCGGTGGCCCGGGAGGGCGACGAGTGGCGGGTGGAGGTGGACGAGGAGACGCTGCTGGTGCTGCACGCCCCGGGTGGGGTGGTCGTGGTGGAGGCCGACGTCCGCTGCGGCTGCCTGCTGGCCCCGGCCTGCGTGCACCGGGCCGCCGCCGTCACCCTCTGCCCGCTCGCCGAGGCCGGGCCTGAGCCCGACCCCGAGGCCGAGGCCGGGCCCGAGGCCAGGTCCGGACCCGCGCCCGACGGCGGCACCGGGTCGGCGGCCGCGGAAGGCCGGGAAGGAGCCCCGGAGACGCCCGGTGCGCCGACCGACCGGACGGCCCCCGCCCCGCTCACCACCGTCGAACTCGCCGCCGTCCGCCACCTCCACGAGGCCGCGGCCGCCGTCCTGGCCGCCGGGGTGAGCGGGGCGGGCGCCGTCTCCCAGGCCGAGCTGCTGCGCGCCGCCCACCGGGCACGCCTCGCGGGCCTGCACCGCCCGGCCTCGGCGGCGGTCACCGTCGCGACGAGGGTCCGGGCGGCGCGTTCCGGCGCGCCGGACCACCGCCTGGTGGACCTGGTGGCGGGCCTGCGCGAACTGCTCGGCCTCACCACCGCGCTGGCCGCCGGCGCCGCCCCGGTCGCCGAACTGCGCGGCACCGCGCGCCAGGCCTACCGGGAAGAGGGGGGTCTGCGGCTCTACGGCCTGTTCGCCGAGCCGGTGCTGACGGCGACGCACGCGGGCGCGGTCAGCTGGGCGGTGGATGCCAACGGGCGCCTGAGCACGATCGCCGAGGTGACGCCGCACGACGACGCGGCGGCCGCCGCCCCGCAGGCGGTCGGGGCGGGCAACCGGACGGTCCGGCTGGGTGACGCCGCGCTCAGCCACCGCGAGTTGAGCCGGGCCGGGCTGGCCGTCCAGGGCGCGACCAGGTCCACCGGCGGCCGACTGGGCGCCGGCGCCTCGGTCCGGGCGGTGCGTGCGGCGGGCACGGCGTGGACGGCGGAGCCGGCCGCCCGGCTCTGGTCCGAACCGGCTCCGGCACAGGTGGCCCGGGCGCTCGCGGCGCAGGAACGGCCGTACGAGAGCCGCCCGGCGGGGAGCGACCTGCTGTTCCTGGACGTCACCCTGCTGGGCACCGCCCCCACCGGCCCGGGCGGGACGCCGCAGCTGCTGGCGCGCTGCACGGCGGGAGACACGGCGGGGGGCGCCGCGGGCGGCCCGGCGGAGGACGGTCCGGGAGGCTCGGGCGGTCCGGTGATCGCCCTGCGCCCCGCGCACGAACACCCCGACCTGCCGTTCCGGGCGAACCTGGCGCTGCTCGCCACCGCGCCCGGCCTGCGGCTGCGGGTGATCGGCCGGCTGGAGCGCGCGGACCGTCCGGAGCTGCGCCTGCTCGCGATCGGCACGCCCCCGGGCACGCCGGACCGACTCGCCCTGCCCGCGGCCCGGGCGGGCCGGGTCAACCTCGGCCTCGAACGCCTCCAGACCGCCGACCTCGCGGGGCCCGGCCCGGTCGGTGGGCCGGCGGACGGGCCGACGGCCCCGGCGCCGTACGGCCCGCCCGTCCACGTGCTCGGGCGCCGGGTCGAGCAGACGGTCACCACCGGCCGGCACGCCCTCGCCCCGAGCGAGGCCTCGGCGGTGGCCGACCGCGCGCTGCTGCGTGCCGCCGGGCTGGCCACGGCCGCCGAGCTCCTCGACGCTCTGCGGGCCACCGCTGCTAACCGTCAGCGCGACGTCTTCGGCCGGATCGTCACGGACGACCACGAGGCCTTCGCCGCCGCCTGGCTGGCGGCGGCCTCCTACACCGAGGAGCTGGCCACGGCGCTGTGCGCGGCGGCCTGGTCCGGGGAGGGGTGAGGGGACTTCCACGGCAGGCCGGCGGGGGAGGGGCCGCCGGGGTATAAGTCGAACTATTTGCACAGACCGGTATTCCGCGCCAACTGGCATACTTGTCGTAGGAAGACAACAGGACGAGACCTCGTACCAGAGCCGGTACGAGACCTCGCACGGGGCCTCGTCCGGCACACGGCACGAGCAGCGCGACGGAAGGGTGGGCGAGCCATGGGAATCCGCGACGATGCGGCCGAGGTCCGGGCCGGCGGCTGGCGGACGCTCGCCGCGCTGCACGGGATGATCGACACCGCACTGGAGAAGGCGCTCCAGGCCGAGTTCAAGCTCTCGGTGGTCGAGTACACGGTGCTGGACGCGCTCTCCCGCCAGGACGGCTGGCACATGCGGATGCAGCAGCTGGCCCGCGCGGCGGCGCTGAGCAGCAGCGCGACGACCCGGCTGGTGAGCCGTCTGGAGGACCGGGGCCTGCTCAGCCGCTTCCTCTGCTCGGACGACCGGCGCGGCATCTACACCGAGCTGACGGCCGAGGGCCGTGACCTGCTGACGGCCGCCCGTCCGGTGCACGACGCCGCCCTGGAGGCGACGCTGGCCGAGGCGACCGAGGTCCCCGAGCTGGCCCCGCTGGTCGGGTCGCTCGCCGAGCTCCACCCGGTCCACACCAAGGCCTGAGGCCGAGTCGGCCCGCTCAGGCTGCCGGGCCGGCGGGCCAGATGGGCCGGGGCCTCGCCGCCGTCCGGCGGCTTCGGGTCTCCTGCGCGGGAGCGGGGTGAGCCGGAGGGCGGCGGGACCACTCGGCGTCCGGTGGTGATCGTGCAGGGGTCCGATGCGCCGCGTCGTCACTGTTCGCCCCGGGGCACGTCCGGCCCGGCGTCGAGGGCCCGCCGCGGCAGGACCCGGGGCGTGCGCGGTCCCCGGTCCGGGCCATCGCCCGTGTCGTCCTTCGGGTCGGTCCCCGGGCCGTCGGCGCGGCTGACGGCGGGCAGTCCGGCCGTGTGTCCCCCCGTGGGGCTGCCCGACAGGTCGTACATGCGCGGCAGTACGGGCCGGGGCACGACCACGGCGCCGGGCAGCCCGGGGATCTCGGCGCCGACTGCCAAGCCCCCGTTGGCGGGCGGCGCATCGGCGCGGACGGCACCGGCGACACCCGCGACCCCGGGGGCACCAGCAACACCGGCGACATCGCCGAGCCCTGCGGCGCCCGTGCGGGGGCCGTCCGTGGCGTAGGGGACAGGGGGAGCCCCGGGGAGGCCGAAGGGCCCCGGAGCCTGCTGGACCCCACCCAGCGGCCCGCCGAGCCCCTCTGCCGCCGCGTCCGACGGTCCCGGTCCGAGGCCGTCGGGCGCGGGACCTGAACCGGAGCCGGACTGGCCGTCGGAGCCGGAACCGGAGCCGGAACCCGGGCCGTCCTCGGCCCCCGCCTGCCCCACCTGCCCCGCCTGCCCCGCCTGCCCCGCCTGCCCCTCGGACACCGGAGCCCGGGTGATCCGGGCCCCCGACGGCAGTCCGGGCACCGCGGCCGGGTGTCCGGCCTGCTCCAGCAGGGCCGAGGGCACCAGCACCACCGCCCGGGTGCCGCCGTACGGGGACGGCCGCAGCGAGACCCGGACCTCGTGCCGGGAGGCGAGGCGCGCGACGACGAACAGACCGAGCCGCAGGTCGTCGCCGAGCGCGGAGACGTCCAGCTCGGGCGGGTTGGCCAGGTACGCGTTGAACCGCTGGTACTCCTGCTCGGTCATGCCGAGCCCGCGGTCCTCGACCTCGACCGCCAGGCCCTCCCCGACCTCCTGAGCCGAGACCTGCACCTGGGTGTACGGCGGGGAGAAGGTGGTGCCGTTCTCGATCAGCTCGGCGACCAGGTGGATGACGTCGGCGACGGCCTGTCCGTCGAGCGAGACGCGCGGCACGCCCTGGACGACGACCCGGGAGTAGCTCTCGGTCTCCGAGACGGCGCTGCGCAGCACGTTGACCATGGGCACGGCGTTGCGCCAGCGCCGGGCGGGCAGGGCGCCGCCGAGAATGACCAGGTTCTCGGCGTTGCGCCGCATCCGGGTGGCCAGGTGGTCGACCGCGAACAGTTCGCGCAGCAGTTCCGGGTCCTCGTGCTCGCGTTCGAGCGCGTCCAGCATGCTGATCTGCCGGTGGATCAGGATCTGGGTGCGCCGGGCGATGTTGAGGAAGACCTTCTTCGTCCCTTCGCGCCCCTGGGCCTGGTGGACGATGGCGGCGATCGCGGCCTGGCGGACGGCGGCGAGGCCCTCCGAGGTCTGCTGGACGTCGTCGCCGGCCCGCCGGGACGGTGCCCAGACGGCCGGGGCGGGCACCTGCTCCCCGGCGCGCAGCCGTCCGACCACCTCGGGGATCTCCTGCTGGGCGAGCGCGAAGGTGTCGGCCCGCAGTCCGGACAGCCGCGCGGACAGGGCCCAGGCGGTCCGGACGCCACGGACCAGGCTGATCAGCAGCACCAGGGCGACGGCCGCGCTGCCGGCCAGCAGTGCGGTGCGCTGTCCGGAGTCGCGCAGCAGGTGGACGGCGTAGCCCCAGGCGGCGGCGAGGCCCAGGCTGGGGACCAGTACGAGGGAGAGGAGCGGGCCGCGGAGCGAGCCGGACCGGCCGGCGCGGTGGCCCGTGCGGGGGGCCGGTATGCCTGGCATCTGATTCCTTGCTGCAGGGCCGATGTTCCTTGCTGCAGGGCCGAGTCGCGGGACCGGGACGCCGGTCCGGACCGGTGGGTCCGAGCGGCGGGGTCGATCCCGTACGGCGCGGCCGGGCTTCAGGGAGTCGGGGCCGGGGGTGCCGGAGCCGGTGACGTGCTGTCACTGCTCCGGCGCGGTGCAGCGCGGCCGTCGACGGCACGGAACGCTATCAGCCCCGGGCGGCGTCGACGCAATATCAACTGGCCCGTCCTGATGGGCTGATGGCGTCGGAGCGAGGTTCGGGCCGGAGGGTCCTCCGGTGCATCGCCGCAGCTCGCGGCCCTCGCCCCGATGGTGCCGACGGTTCCCGGAGGGCGGGGACAACCCCCCCGAGGAATTCGCCAGGAACAGGTCAAGTGCCGCTGTGGCGGGCGGGGCCTCAGCCCGCCAGTGGCATCGGCAGCACCCGTCCGCCCCTCCCCGGCGGCTTCTCCACCGAGGCCTCCCGCTGGGCGGCGAGCTCGCTCCAGGCCCAGCTGGTCAGGTCGGACAGCTCCGCCGACCACTGCTTGCCGTACGTGCCCGAGGCGAACTGCCCGAGCCGCAGCCGCTGGACGTCCGAGGTGCCGGCCGGCGGGTAGACGTGGGTGGCGTCCCGCAGGTAGCGCTCGATGCCGAACTCGGGCTGGAGGCCGCGGGCGGCGTGGATCTCCATGGCGTTGCGCGCGGAGTCCAGCGCGTACTCGGTGTTGATGAGCTTGGCGTTCATCAACTCGGCGTCGCAGGCGCGGCCGTGGTCGAGCAGGTGGGAGGCGTGGTAGGCGGCGAGCCTGGCGGTCATCAGCCGGGACTGCATCTCGCCCAGCTTGAGCATGATGTTCGGGAGTTGGCTGAGCGGCTGGCCGTACAGGACGCGTCCCCCGGCGAACCGGACGGTGTCCTCGACGATCGCGGTGTGGATGCCGAGCGCCACGGCGGCGAGGTTGATCCGGCCGTAGAGCGTGGAGGAGGAGTAGGCGACGTCCAGCCCCTGCCCCTCCCGGCCGAGCCGGTTGCCGGCCGGGACGCGGCAGTCCTCCAGGAGGATCTCACCGAAGCTGAAGCCGTGCAGCCCGCTCTGCGACCCGGGGGAGCCGGTGCGGAACCCGGGTCGGTCGCTCTCGACCAGGAAGGCGGACAGGCCCCGGCTGCCCTGGCCGGTGCGCAGGACCACGCCGTGCACGTCCCCGATGTGGGAGTTGCCGACGAAGCACTTGCGGCCGTTGAGCACGTACTCGTCGCCGTCGCGCACCGCCGTTCCGGTCATCCCGAGCACGTGCCCGCCGGATTCCGGCTCGGTGACGGCGATGGTCGGCAGGCACTCCCCGGAGGCGAACTTCGGCAGCCACTTGCGGCGTTGGGCCTGGGAGCCGTAGTGGAGGACCTTGGCCACGCCCAGCTGGGAGGCCTGCGCGATCGAGCCGGCGGCCCCGCTGACCCGGGCCAGCTCCTCGATGATCACGGTCTTGGCGACGTGCCCCAGGCCGAGGCCGCCGAACTCCCGCGGGATCGTCACGCCGATCCAGCCCTGGCGGGCGATCTGCCGGGCCAGCTCGAACTCGATCTTCCGCTCGGCCTCCATCCCGGCCACCCGCGGACGCACCTCCTTCTCCGCGAAGTCACGGACCTCGGCGCGAAGCTCCTCGTGACGGTCGTCGGTGAAGTAGTCCATCGCCATGCTCCGGTCCTCTCGGTGTGTGCGGTGCCGTGCCTCCGTTCGTGCCGTCGATGCCGCTCCGGCAACCCCGCGGGGGCGGTGGGTGTGCGGGAGTTCCGGCCGGTCGCCCCGGTGCGATCGGCGCATGCGTCACCGGGCGGTGTCCCGGTGGCGGGCATCGTCCGTGTCTTCGGCAGGGCTCATTGTTGTATGGGGTGCCGGGGCAGCCCAGAGTCGATCTTGGATTGGCGCGATTCGGCCCGTCCCCGCCCGGAGGGGTTTCGCCCCGGCCCCGGCCGGGAATCGATCTTCGCTTCCGTGACGGTCCGTCGACTGGTCGTTCACGTGCAGTTTTGACTGGCCATCGGCAAGGCTGAGGAACGGTCGATCGGGACGGTCCGGCTGTTCTGATGTCTGGTTACATGTGCGCCATGACTGATGTGATGAGCACTCAAGGCCAGTTCCCGGGTGCCTCCGGCGAGTCCGCGCGAACCCGCAGGCTGCGCGGCCTCGGGCTCAACGACCCGTCCGCGGACGAGGCCTTCGACCGCTTCGCCCACCTCGCAGCCAGTATCACGCGCGCTCCCATCGCGATGGTCAACTTCATCAATGACGAACGCCAGATGTTCCGCGGGCTCTACATTCCGCCAAGTTCGACCGATGCCAGGGCCGAGGACGGATCGTCCTGGGCGGACCGCGGCATCGCGTTCGACCTCCCCACCCGCGAGATGCCGCTGAGCCACGGCTTCTGCCCGCACGTCGTCGCCCAGCGCTCCCCCCTCGCCCTCGACGACATCCTCGCCTACCCCCGGTTCGCCGGGAACCCGGTGGTGGACGAACTCGGCGTCCGCGCCTACCTCGGCGCTCCGCTCGTCGACGACACCAACACCGTCATCGGCACCGTCTGCGTCCTCGACCGGGAACCCCGGCAGTGGGGGCGCGAGCGGCTGCGCGACATCCAGCACCTCGCCGAGGCGCTGCTCTCCGAGATCCGGCTGCGCGACAGCCTGCTCGCCCAGCGCCAGGAGATGTTCGCCGCCTTCGACGGCTCGCCGTTCCCCATCATGCTCACCGAGGGCCCGGTCCAGGAGATCCGGTACGCCAACGCCCAGCACACCGACACCTTCGGCGCGCCGACGGCCTACGGGACGATCGGCGCCGCCTACCCGCAGCTCGGCGCCGCGGGCCTCGAACAGACCGTCGTGGAGGCGTACCACACCGGTCGCACCGCCGTCCTCGACGACGTCCGGATCGACTCCGCCCGTCCCGACGCGCAGCGCGGACGGCAGGTGTTCAGCTTCACCTGCACCCCGCTGCGGGCCGCGCTCACCGGACGGATCAACGGCGTCCTCACCGTCGGCATGGACATCACCGCCCAGTCCCGCACCGAGGAGGAACTCGGCACGCTGGCCGCCCTGCTCGTCGACCGGCTCCAGCAGAGCGGCGCCTCCGTGCCCGGCCGCTCCGCCGTCGCCGGCGGGGCCGGACCCGGCCTGCCCGCCTGAACCCCGGCCGGGTGCGGACCGTCCACCACCGTGGCGGGGCGCCTCTCACCCCCGTGGAGAGGACCCCGCCACGCTGCCGTCCGGCGCCGGGAGCCCGCCGGGTGCCCGCGGGGTGACGTTCCCGTGCTTGTCCGCGTCCGCCGGGCACTGCCGGAGGCCCGCCGCCCGGGCCGAGCGGGTGAACCCTCCCCGCTCCGCCGCCCCGACCGGGCCCGTGCCCGGGGCACCGGATGGTAGGCATGGGCCGCATGGACTGGTTCGCCGCCCCCGACTACTGGCTGAGCCGGCTGCTCGTCCAACGCCTGCTCGCCGCCCTCTACCTGATCGGATTCCTGGCCGCCGCCGGGCAGTTCCGCGCGCTCATCGGCGCCGACGGGATGCTGCCGGTGCCCCGCTTCACCGCCCGGGTCCCGTTCCGCCGGTCGCCCGGCCTGTTCCACCTCCACTACAGCGACCGGTTCTTCGCCGCCGTCGCCTGGAGCGGCGCCGCGCTCGCCGCCGCCGTCGCGGCCGGGCTCGGCGACGCCGTCCCGCTCTGGGCGTCGATCCTGCTGTGGGCGGTGCTCTGGACCCTCTACCTCTCCATCGTCAACGTCGGGCAGACCTGGTACTCCTTCGGCTGGGAGTCCCTGCTGCTCGAAGCAGGCTTCCTCGCCGCCTTCCTGGGCGACGCCGACACCGCCCCGCCCACCCTGGTGCTGTGGCTGATGCGTTGGCTGGCCTTCCGGGTCGAGTTCGGCGCCGGACTGATCAAGCTGCGCGGCGACAGCTGCTGGCGCGACCTGACCTGCCTCCAGTATCACCACGAGACCCAGCCGATGCCCGGACCGCTCAGCTGGTTCTTCCACCACCTGCCCGCCCCGCTGCACCGGGTCGAGGCCGCCGTCAATCACATCGTCCAACTCGTCGTACCGGTCGGCCTGCTGTTGCCGCAGCCGGTCGCGAGCGGCGCGGCCTGCGCCGTCATCGCCACCCAGCTCTGGCTGGTGGCGTCCGGCAACTTCGCCTGGCTCAACTGGCTGACCATCGCCCTCGCCCTCGCCGCCGTCGAACCGGCCCGCCTCGGCCTGCCCGTCCACGCCCGCGCCTACCCCGGCACCCCGGTCTGGTACGAGGTGCTGGTGATCGCGCTGACCGCCGCCGTCCTGGTGCTCAGCTACTGGCCGGTGCGCAACATGATCTCCCGCGGCCAGGCCATGAACCGCTCCTTCAACCGCCTGCACCTCGTCAACACCTACGGTGCCTTCGGCAGTGTCAACCGGTTCCGCCAGGAGGTGGTGGTCGAGGGCACCGACGAGACGGTGCTCACCCCGCACACCGTCTGGCGCGAGTACGGCTTCAAGGGCAAGCCCGGCGACGTGCGCCGCCGCCCGCGCCAGTTCGCGCCCTACCACCTGCGGCTCGACTGGCTGATGTGGTTCGCCGGCATCTCCTCCGCCTACGCCCGCCCCTGGTTCCTCCCCTTCGTCGCCCGCCTGCTGTCCGGCGACCGGGCCACTCTGCGCCTGCTGCGCCACAACCCCTTCCCGGACGCCCCGCCGACCCACGTCCGGGCGACCCTCTACCTCTACCGGTTCACCGATTGGCGCGAACTGCGGGAAACCGGCGCGTGGTGGCACCGCACCGCGCTCAGCGAATACCTCGCGCCGGTCGATCTGCAGGCCCTCGGCCGGGCCGGCTACCGGCCGCCGCCCGGCCGGCCGGGCCCGGTACGGGGACGTGGCGTCCGGGAGGTGCCGATGGAGCGGTTCCGCCGGGGCTACCGTCGGGCCGAGGGCCGTCGAGAGGAGCCGCGGTGAACAGCCGTGGTGAACAGCCGCGGTGGGTTCCGCGAGGAGGAGCCGTGAGGAGGAGCCGTGAGCAGCGGAGACACCCGTCCGGACCAACGCCCGACCACCCGGGCGGACCGCCCGAGTGGCGGCCAGGCGGGCGGTATGGCACACGACACCCGCCCGTCGGGGCGGTGGGTGCGTGCAAGCCTCGAACGGGCACCCGTATTCTGGGCGTCCACAACCGGCAGCCCGCCCGCGCGCCCCCCAGCCCCGCCTCAGGGGCGACCCCGCGCAACCGGTCCGCCGCCCCCTCGCCGCCAGCCCCGCCGTCGTCGCCCAGAACCGGACCTCACATGACAGTGCTTCACTCGCGCAACGCCGACGCAGCCGACCCGGCGGACGTCGCCGACGCCGCAGACGTCAAGGACCCCCAGGACGCCGCCGCGGAGCCCGACCTCCGCGAGGACCTCGGCCGCTACGCCGAGCTCGGGGCCTTCACGCTCACCGCCGAGACCCACGCCTGGTACGCGGCCGTCGACACCGTCGCCACCCCCGAGGACGCCCGCGCCGCCTCCACGGCCCTCGCCGAACTGCGCGGCAGCGACCTCCAGCAGACCTGGGAGGCCGTCACCGCCCTCGCCGCCGACGTCAAGCTGGACGAGCCCGACACCGTCGCCAAGACCGTGCTGTTGGTCGAGATGCTCCAGCGGGTGCACCGCACCTCCACGGCCCTCTTCCCCGCCGCGTACGACGCCGACCTCGGCGCCCTCGCCGCCGCCACCGCCGACAGCACCTGGCGCCGCGAGAACGGCGTCAAGCTCTCCTGGCTGCGCGGCCGCTCGCTGCGCAAGCAGGCCGTCGCCCTCGCCACCGACCGCCGCATCCGCCGGGAGGACCTGCACGAGGCCCTCACCTCCGCCGAGATCGAGCGCCGCGCCTGGGCCGCGCTCGCCCCGGCCGGCACCCTTCCGCGAGTGCCCGGCGCCGGCGCCCTGGTCGACCGCACCGCCCAGGCCTTCGAGGCGATCAACACCGGCCTGCGCGGCCTCGCCCGCCTGCTTCCCGACCACGACCTGGACGGGCTGCCCTTCGCCGAGCTGATCGACCTGGTCGAGCGGCTCGCCGCCGACGAGGGCACCCTCTACCGCCTGCCCACCATCCGCGGCCTGCGGGTCGGCCTGGAGGAGGCCGGCCTCGCCGACCTGCTCGCCGAACTCGCCGCAGCCAAGGCCGACCGCCGCGCCGCCGAGGCCGCGTACACGGCCCGCCAGGCGCTGGTCGCCGGGCAGCGGGACGGGCTCGGGGAGAAGGCCACCGCCACGGGGGATGCGGCGGTCGAGGAGCAGCCCGAGGCCGAGGACGCTGCCGAGGCGACGGACGAGGTCGCTGCCGAGGTCGACGGCGAGGCCGGTGCCGAGGAGGTTGTGGCCGATAAGGCCGGGACCGAGGAGTCGGTGGACCTGGCTGACGCCGAGGCGGCTGCCCTGCAGGCGCTGGCCGGTGGGCAGCGGGACGGGCTGGGAGAGAAGGCCCCGGCTCCGGTGACCGCTCCGGCGGAGGAGGCCGACGAGGCCGCCGCGGCGCCCGCGGCCGCTGAGGTCGAGGTCGAGGTCAAGCCCGAGCCCGAGCCCGAGCCCGAGGCCGAGGCCGAGGCCGAGGCCGAGATCACGCCTGAGGTCGAGACCGACGCCGAGGTCGAGGCGGAGATGTCGTCGAACACGGGTGTCGCGGACGACGAGCCGGCGACGGAGCAGGCCGACGAGGAGGCCCAGGCCGCGGTGGTCACCCTCCCGGCGCCCTCCCCGGCGGCCGACGACCTGGTGGCGGCCGCGACCGCCGCCCTGGCCGAGGCCGTGGATGAGGCCGTGGACGAGACCCCGGCGGAGACGGAACCGGAGGCCGACCCGGCCGCCGAGGTCGTTGAGGTCGAGGAGCCCGCCGCCGAGGTCGTGGTCGAGGAGCCGATCGCCGAGGTTGCGGCCGAGGCTGAGACCGAGGTCGAGGTCGAGGTCGTGCCAGTGGCCGAGACCGAGCCTGAGGCCGTCGTGACGGAGCCCGCCGTCGAGGAGCCGACCGCCGAGGTCACCGACGCCGTTGAGGCTGAGGTGAACGCGGTGGAGGAGCCCGCCGCCGAGACCGATGCGCCGGCGATCGAGACTGCCGAGACTGCCGCCGAGGTTGCGGCCGAGGCTGAGGTCGAGGCCGAGCCGGTGGCTGTCGCGGTGGAGCCCACCGTCGACGAGCCGGCCGCGGAGGTGGACGAGCCTGCCGTTGCGGTCGAGGTCGAGATCGAGACGGCTGAGGCCGTGGTCGCCGAGGCGGCTGCCGAGCCCGAGCCGGCCACCGACCCCGAGCCCGCTGTCGAGGAGCCCGTCGCCGAGACCGAGCCCGAGGCTGTTGCCGTGGAGGCGGCGGAGTCGGTGGTCGAGGCCGAGGATCCTGCCGTCGCGCCCGAGCCCGAGCCGACCGTCGAGGTCGCGCCGGTGGCCGAGCCCGAGCCTGTCGCCGTTGCCGAAGCCCCCGCTGCCGAGCCGGAGGCCGAGGTCCGTCCCGTGAAGCCGGACTTCACGCCCGGTCGCCCCGTGACCGCCTACTCCGCCGACGAGCTGCTCGCCGTGGTGCGGTGGGTGGACGGCGACGGCGTCGAGCGGACCGACGAGGAACTGCTGCGGGCGGCCATGAAGGAGCTGGGCTTCGCCCGCCTCGGTCCCCGGATCAAGGAGGCGCTGGGCGCCGCCGTCACCGCCGCGCGCGGCTGACGACACAAGCCGGCAAGGCCACACGGCCGCAGGGCACAGGGCCCGGGACGCGAACACGCGTCCCGGGCCCTGTCACGTTCCGGAGCACCTGCCCTCAGTCGGTGCTTTCCCTCCCGCCCTCGCTCAACCCTCGTGCCCCCCGTGTCATCGGCGGCCGTCGGTGAGTGGCGGTCGTCCTACGAGGCGCCCGTTCCGCCGCCCGGACCGTACGGGTGGTCGAGGGCCCGCCGCAGCACGGCGGGGGCGGTCACCAGCGAGGGGCCGTACCAGGTCAGGTGCCGTCCGCTGACCAGCGCCGCCGGCATGCCCGGGAACGCCTCCGGGCCGTCCTCGGCGGTGAAGCGGTACGGCTCGTCCGGCAGGACCACCAACTCGGGTCGGCAGGCGAGCAGTTCGGGCAGCGGAACGGCCGGGTAGCGCTCGGGGTGGTCGGCGTGGACGAGCCGCAGGCCCAGGCGGCACAGCAGGTCCCCGGCGAAGGTGTCGCGGCCGAGGACCATCCACGGGCGGCGCCAGATCGGCACGACGGTCCGCGGGCCGTCGCCCAGCGCGGGAGTGCCGCCGCTCCCGACCGGGGCCCAGGCCGCCTCCGCCTCGTCCAGCCACGGCGGCCGGGGCAGTCCGCAGGCGGTGGTCAGCAGCCGGTGCAGGGAGCTGAGGGCGTCGTCCAGGGTGCGGATGTCGGTGACCCAGACCGGGACGCCGGCCGCCCGTAGCGCGTCCAGGTCGGGGCGCCGGTTCTCCTCGTCGTTGGCGAGGACGAGGTCCGGCGCGAGCGCGACGATGCGCGGGACGTCCGGGTTCTTGGTGCCGCCGATCCGGGTGACGGACAGGTCGGCGGGGTGGCTGCACCAGTCGGTGGCGCCGACCAGCAGCCCGGGCGCGGTGGCGGCGACCGCCTCGGTCAGCGAGGGCACCAGCGAGACCACCCGGCGGGGCGGACGCGGCCCGAGCCGGACGGGGAGGTCGAGATCGTCGCGCGGGACGGTGGGGGCGGCCATCCGGCCAGCCTACGTCCGGCTCCGGGGCGAGGGCGCGCCGACGACGACCGGTCGCGAATCGCGGGGAACCCATCGACCCGGCCGCCCGACTACCTGGTCCGGGTCCGCAGTACGGGCCTTCGGCACGACCAGCCACGACCCACCCACGACCCAGCCACGACAAGCACCGAGCACGGTCACCAACGCGGTCACCAGCACCGTCACCGAGCACGGTCACCGACCAGGAGAGAGTTGTCATGCGCCCTCGCGTCGCCTGCGGAATCGCAGCCGCCGTCGCCCTGTTCGCCACGGCCTGCGGAAGCGGGACCGCGGGCGGGCCGAGCGCCTCCGTCACCGTCCGGGACGACCCGGGCGGTGGATTCCCCGTCAAGGTCGCCGACTGCGCGGGCAAGGAGACCAGCATCGCCAAGGCGCCCGCCAGGATCGTCACCAGCAATGCCGCCGGCCTGGAGCTGATGCTCCAACTCGGCGCGGGCGAGCGGGTGATCGGCACCGGCTTCCCGCCCGGCAAGGGAACCCTGCCCGCCGCCGTCGCCGAGCAGGGCGCCAAGGTGCCGGTGCTCGGGGACAAGGGCATACCCAAGGAGAAGCTGCTCGGCTCCGGCGCCGACCTCTACGTGGACACCTTCGGCGCGATGCCGATGATGGGCGGCGGCGCCACCGGACCGAGCGAGGAGGAATACGCGGCGGCCGGCATTCAGCACGTGTACCTGCTCTCCACCGCCTGCGCCGGGACGCCGAAGGCCGCCAAGGCGCCGCGCACCGACCTCGCCGGGATCGAGGACGACGTCCGCCGGCTGGGCGCCGTCACCGGCACCGCCGCGCGGGCGGAGGAACTGGTCGCCGGGATGGAGAAGCAGCTCGGCGAGGTCCGCACCGCGCTCGCCGCCGTGCCGGAGGGGCAGCGGCCGAGCTACTTCGTCTTCGACTTCGACGCCGGCACCAAGCAGCCGGTGGCGGTCTGCGGCCGGCAGGTCGCCAACGCCGTGATCACCCAGGCCGGGGCGCGCAACGTGTTCGCCGACTGCGACGCCGACTTCAAGCCCGGCTCCTGGGAGGACGTGGTCGCCAAGAACCCGGACTGGATCCAGCTGGCCGTGCGCAACCGGGGCAGCGAGGAGGCCACCCGCAAGGCCTTCGACGAGGCCGAGGCCTTCCTGAAGGGCTTCCCCGCGACCCAGGGCCTGAAGGCCGTCCAGGAGGGGCACTTCGTCCGGCTCGGCTCCGAGGTGACCACCATCGCGGGGGTGCGCAACGCCGAGGCCGTCCGGCAGATCGCCGCCACCGTCCACCCGGACCTCGTCAAGAGCGGGCAGTAGCCGGTGACGTCGGCCATCGCTCGCAACGAGCGCGGCGAAGCCCGCCCGGCCCGCACCCTGCGGGCCGGGCCGCTGGCCGTCGCCCTCGCCGTCGCCCTGGTGCTCGCGCTGACCGTCGCCGTCTCGCTCGGCTCGGTGGACGTCCCGCCCGGCGAGGTCTGGTCGGTGGTCGCCCGCCGGCTCACCGGTCGGGCCCCCGAACCCGGCACCCGCGACCTCATCGTCTGGCAACTGCGCGTCCCACGCGCCCTGTTGGCGGCCGTGGTGGGCGCCGGCCTCGGCCTGGTCGGCACCGCCGTGCAGGCCCTGGTCCGCAATCCGCTCGCCGACCCCTACCTGCTCGGCATCTCCTCCGGTGCCTCGCTGGGCGCGGTCGCCGCCATCGTCCTCGGCACCACCCTCGGGCTCCAGCTCTCCTTCGGCAGCGCGCTCGGCCTCACCGTCTCCCTGGCGGCGTTCGCCGGCGCGCTCGCCGCGTTCTCGCTGGTCTGGCTGATGGCCCGGCGCGGCGGCGGCTTCTCGCCGCTGCGGCTGGTCCTCGCGGGCATCGGCATCGCCCAGTTCCTCGGCGGCATCACCAGCTACCTGGTCCTGCAGACCCGCGACGAGCAGCAGACCAGGGGCGTGCTGTTCTGGCTGATGGGCAGCCTCGGCGGCGCCGTCTGGGCCCAACTCGCCGTCCCTGCCGTCGCCGTGGTGCTCGGACTGGCCCTGCTCCAGGCCCGCGCCCGGGGGCTCAACGCGATGCTGATGGGCGACGAGACGGCCGCCGGGCTCGGCGTGGACGTCACCCGGCTGCGCCGCGAGGTCTTCGTGGTCACCAGTGTGCTCACCGGGGTGCTGGTCGCCGTCTCCGGGGCGATCGGCTTCGTCGGGCTGATGGTGCCGCACGTGTGCCGGCTGCTGGTCGGCGGCGACCACCGGAGGCTGCTGCCGCTGTCCGCGCTCACCGGGGCGCTGCTGCTGGTCGTCGTCGACACGGTGGCCCGAACCGCCCTGGACGGTCAGGAACTGCCGATCGGCGTGGTCACCGCCGTCCTCGGCGCCCCCACCCTGCTCTACCTGCTGGACCGACGACTGGAGCGCAGTTGAGGATCGCCGTCGAGGACCTGAGCGTCGCCCTGGCCGGCCGGACGGTGCTGGCCGGGGCCAACCTGATCGCCGAGGAGGGGGAGATCGCCGGACTGGTCGGCCCCAACGGCAGTGGCAAGTCCAGCCTGCTGCGCACCGTCTACCGGCACCTGCGGCCCAGCGCCGGCCGGGTGCTGCTGGCCGGGCGGGACCTCGCGGAGCTGCGGCCCGCGCAGTCCGCCCGGCACATCGGGGCGCTGCCCCAGGAGCGCGGCGGGGACTTCGAGTTGAGTGTCCGCGAGGTGGTCGCGATGGGCCGCACCCCGTACAAGCGGGCCTTCGCGGCCGACGACGCCGAGGACCACCGGATCACCTCCGAGGCACTGACCAGGGTCGGCATGGCCGAGGCCGTCGACCGCCGGTTCGCCCAGCTCTCCGGCGGTGAACGGCAACGGGTGCTGCTGGCCCGGGCGCTCGCCCAGCAGCCGGACGTCCTGGTGCTGGACGAGCCGACCAACCACCTGGACGTCCGGCACCAGGTGGAACTGCTCGCCCTGCTCAGGGAGCAGCGCCGTACCACCCTGGTCGCCCTGCACGACCTCAACGCCGCCGCCTCGGTCTGCGACCGGCTGCACGTCCTGCACGGCGGCGCCCTGGTGGCCTCCGGGACACCGCGTGAGGTGCTGACCGCCGAGCTGCTGGCCGAGGTCTTCGGCGTACGGGCGGCGGTGGTCGAACACCCCCTCACCGGCGATCCGTTGATCGCCTTCGACCACCGGTCCCCGGCAGCGGCGCAGGCGGCCGTGCCGGGGCGGTAGCCCATAGCGGCGCTCCTGCTAGTGGCACTCGTAGTGGCTCGGCCGACCGTCCCGCAGGACCAGTCGGCCGAGCCGCGCGGCCTCCGCGCTGCGCAGCAACTCGCGCTCGCCGCCGGTGCGGTGGAGCACCGCGGAGTGCCAGGGCGTGATCCAGGCGTCGGCCGCCGCCAGCAGCCGGATGCCGAACTTGGCCGCCCCGGACGGCTGCGGGTGGATGGAGAGCCGGACGGCGCGCGGGTGGTGCTCGGCGATCAACTCGCCCCAGGCGCGGCTGCGCTGGATCACGCCGTAGGCGCGGCGGCGGCACTCCCGCTGGAGGGCGGAGCGGGTGCCGGTGAAGCCGACGGTGTCCTCGGTGAGGAAGCGGGTGATGCCCCGGTAGAGCCGCAGGGTCTCCTCCTCGGTCAGCACCTGTTCGCGCAACTCCTCGACGCTCGGCGCGTACCGGGCGTGCACCCGGGCGCGCTTCTCGTCGTACGGGAGGTCGCCGAGGACGGCCCGCAGGTCGAAGGTGTCGAGGCGGGTCAGGCCCTCGCGGGCGATCATGGCGGTCAGGGCGTCCGAGTAGGCGTCTATGTGGTCGTCCGGGACGTTGATCAGGTCGCCGAAGATGTGCCCGTCCGAGCAGATCAGAATCCGGGCGCCGGGCGCGTACAGGCGGCCGATCTCGGCGCACAGCCCGTCGAGGAAGGTCAGTGACAGCCGTTCGCCCTCGTCCGGCAGGTGGCCGAGCACCTTCGCGGGGTTCGGCGACTTGCAGGGGAAGCCGGGCAGGGTCAGGACGATCGGTTCGCCGGCGGTGATGAAGTCCGCCAACTGGGCCAGCTGGAGCGGGAAGTGCTCCGGGTGGGCGTCGAACTCCGGGTCCGCGGCCCGGCGGTGCGGCAGCAGCAGACCGAGGACGCGGGTGGCGAGCCGCTCGGCCGAGGGGCGGTCCGAGGGGCGGTCCGCGGGGTCGGTGGCGGTGGCGACGGCGGTGGCAGGGGTGATGGCGGCAGGGGCGGTGCCGACGGGCGGCATGGGGGTCCTCCACGGAAGGTGGTGCGGTACGGCTTCGGGCGTCAGGTGTCGGGCTCCGGGCGGTCGGAGCCGGGGTGCGTGAGCGGGGGCGTGTGATCGGGGGCGTGTGATCGGGGGTGCGATGTGCCCCGGGGGTCAGCGGCGGTGGTCGTAGGCGACCGGCAGCCGGTTCACTCCGCGCGCCAGGACGGCGGGAACCCAGGCCAGGTCCGCCAGACCGTCGCCGGGCGCCTCGGCCGGGCGCAGGCCGGGCAGCCGGGTGAGCAGGGTGGCGAGGGCGACCTGGAGCTCGGCCCGGGCGAGTGCGGCGCCGGGGCAGTAGTGGATGCCGTGGCCGAAGGCCAGGTGGGCGTTGGGGGTGCGGTCCAGGTCGAGGCGGTCGGGATCGGGGAACTGCTCGTCGTCGCGGTTGGCGGCGCAGAGCGAGATGATCACGGAGTCGCCGGCCGGGACGACGGTGCCGAACAGGTCGCTGTCCTCGGCGAAGAACCGCCAGGTGGTGAGCTCGAACGCGGCGTCGTGGCGCAGCAGTTCCTCCATCGCCCGGGCGAGTCGGCCGGGCTCGTCGACGCCCTCGCGCAGCCGGGCGAGCTGCTCGGGGTGGCGCAGCAGGGTGACCAGCATGGTGGTGATCTGGTTGGTGACCGGCTCCTGCCCGGCGACCAGCAGCTGGAAGACCATCGAGTCGAGCTCCGCGCGGCTCAACTCGCCCGCGTCATGGGCGTGGACGAGCCGGCCCAGCAGGTCCTCCCGGGCCACCCAGCCGGGCTCCCGGAAGTCGACGCGCTTGCGGGCGACGACATCGGCGATGTACGTCTGGAGGCCGCGCAGCCGTGCCTCGTACGCCGGTCGGCCGGGGTCCTGCGGGCCGACCGGCTGGACCACCTTGCCCCAGTCCCGGTCGAAGCGCTCGGCCAACTCGGGCGGCAGGCCGATGACTTCGGAGAGCACCCGGAAGGGGTAGTGGGCCGCGAAGCCCGCCACCAGGTCCGCGCCGCCGGACTGCGGCAGTTCGTCCACCAGCGCGTCGGCCAGCTCCTGGAACCGGGGTCGAAGCGACTCCACCCGGCGCGGGGCGAAGGCGTCGAGCACGAGCCGGCGCATCGAGGTGTGCTTGGGCGGGTCCTGGTGGAGCAGATGGACCTGGAGCTGCGAGTGCTGCGGCTTGGGCATGATCGACGCGAGGCGGCGCCAATTGTCGTTGCCCAGGCTGTGGTTCTTGCCCAGGCGGGGGTCGTTGAGGGCCGCGTGGGCGGCCCGGTGGCCGGTGACCAGCCAGGCGTGGATGCCGCTCGGGAACTCCACCCGGTGCACCGGCCCGGCCTCGCGCATCCGCCGGTAGAGCGGGTACGGGTCGCGCTTGTACACCGGGCCGTACAGCGGGACGGGGGAGGGGAGCCGGTCGTACCCGTACGGGCAGCGCGGGGCGTCGTCGTCGGCGGCCGGGGCGGTGGACGTTTCGGTGATCGTGTCGGGGCTCGTGTCGGTCATCTGAGGGGTCCTTCGATGCGGGGCGGTGCGGGGCGATGCGGTGTGTTGTGGCGTGTCGTGGGTGCGGGCGACGCGGGGCGGTGTCGTGCGGGGTGGTCAGGCCTCGGGGCGGCGGTGCAGGGCGAGCAGGGCGACGGCGGTGGCCGCGACCAGGGCGGCCAGGGCGATCCCGGCGCGCGTCCCGGTGGTGTCGTGGGGCGCGGGGAGAGCGGCGGCGGTGCCGAGGGCCGGGCCGAGCGCGAAGCCGAGGCTGCGGGCGAGTTGGACGGCGGAGCCGGCGGTGGCGAGCTTCCCGGGCGGGGAGGAGGACATCACCAGGGCCTGGGTGGGGCCGCCGTTGAGGCCCATCCCGGCGCCGGCGAGGGCGAGTCGCGCGGCGATGTCGAGGGCGGACCAGCTCGGGTCCAGCGGGGCGAGCAGGGCCAGGCCGAGGGCGGTGACGGCGGCACCGGTGAGCGCGGTCGGGCGGGCGCCCCAGCGGTCGGCCAGCCGGCCGCCGACCCGGCCGGCCAGCACCATGCCGAGCGGGAACGCCAGCATGGTGAGTGCGGTGGCGGTGGCGCTCTCGCCCCGGGGGCCACGCAGGTGCTGGGCGAGCAGGTAGTGGCAGGCCGCGAAGCCGGCGGCGAGGGCCAGCACCGAGGCGTTGGCCCCGGCGGTCCCGGCGGCCCGAAGTACCTCGGCCACCGGCCGGCCGCCCGGGCGGCGCAGCCAGAGCAGCACCAGCGGTACGGCGGGCAGGGCCAGTAGCAGCCACAGTGGCGTCCGTGGGGCCAGGGTGAGCCCGAGCAGGGTGGCGGCCACGGCGGCGCCGATCAGCGCGGCGTCGCCGAGCGAGGACCGGTCGGGCGGTCGCAGCCCGCCGCGGTGCGGGGCGTGGCGCCGCACGATCAGGACGGCGGCCAGGCAGACCGGCAGCTTGACGAGGAAGATCGCCCGCCAGCCCAGGTGGTCGAGCAGCAGCCCGCCGAGCACCGGCCCGGTGACGGCGCCGAGCGGACCGAGCGTCGCGGGCACGCTCATCGCCCGGCCGCGCAGCTCGGGCCGGACGGAGGTGGCGGCGAGCACCGGCATCAGGACGAAGAGCACGGCTCCGAAGGCGCCCTGGAACAGCCGTGCCGCGATCAGCCACCCGGCCCACGGGGCGCAGGCCGCCAGCACGCTGCACAGGGCGAAGCAGCCGACGGCGAGCAGCAGGGCCGAGCGGGTGCCGACCTGGTCCAGCCATCGCCCGGCGGGCAACAGCAGCGCGACGAGCGGGAGTTGGTACCCAAGGGCGGCCCACTGGGCGACCCCGGGGGAGACGTGCAGGCCGGCTGAGATGTCGGTGAGCGCGAGGTTGACCACGTTCATGTCGAGCATCGCGACGAAGGACAGCAGGCCGGCGGCCACCACCAGGCTCCAGCGGTCCACCGGCTCGCGCTGATCGTTCGTCAGATTTTGGGTGGTCGGGGGTGGTTGCACTGTCATGAAGTCCCTCCGTCTCCCGTGCTGCCGGACCGGACGCCGCCTCGGCGGCGGGGTCCGGTACAGCAGTCGGTGGCGCAGGGGATCCGGTTCCGAACACCTGGGGGATTTCTTGCGGGAGTGTGGTGCGGACGGCCGACGGGTGACAACTTTCAGCGGACAGATGACAGATTTCGAAATCTGTCATCTGTCCGCTGTCGGTTGTTCGCCGTCGGCTGCCGATCGTTCGCAGCCCGCCCGCCGACGGCCCGTCGTCCTCCCACCGCTCAGCAGGCGGTCGCGAGTTCCCCGGCCTCGGCGGCGCGCAGGCGGGCCACCAGTTCCTCCCGGGCGCGGGCGACCCGGGAGCGGACCGTTCCGACGGGGCAGCCGGCGACCTCGGCCGCCTCGGCATAGCTCAGGCCGACCACCTGGGTCAGCACGAAGGCCTCCCGCCGCTGGGCGGGCACCCGGTCGAGCAGATCGCCGAGCGCGATGCCGTCCTCGAACCCGGCCGTCGGTGTGCCACTCTGCCGCTCCGCCGCCTCCTGCCAGTCCGGCAGTGCCGCGCAGCGGGGCCGGGCGGCGGCCATCCGGTACCGGTCGATCACCGCGCGCCGGGCGATCGACAGCAGCCAGGTCCGGGCCGAGGAGCGCCCCGCGAACGCGGGCAGGCCGCGCAGGGCGCGCAGGAAGGTCTCCTGAGCGAGGTCGTCGGCGGACTGCACGTCGGTCAGGTGGGCGACGAAGCGCCAGACGTCCCGCTGGGTCGCCCGGACGAAGGCCTCGACGTCGGCCGCCCGTCCGGAGCGGGCGGTCAGTGCCAGTGCGGTGAGCTGTTCGTCATCCACGGTGGCCCCCCACCCGGCCGGTCCCGGCATCACAGCCGTGCGGGACGATGGTCATATGAGATGCGCGCAGTTTCGGACAGCTCTGTCCGCCCGGCTCGACGGCGAACCGAGCGGTATGCCGGAGGCCCGGCTGGACAAGCACGTCGCGCGCTGCCACGGCTGCCGGGAGTGGCTGGCCCGGGCCGAACAGCTGCGCGCTCGGGTGCGGGCGGGCGCTGCCGACGGGCCCTCGCCCGAGTGGTCGGCCCGGCTGCTGGCCGGCCTCGGCGAGGACCGGCCGGGAGATCGTGCTCCGAACGGTCCGCAGGCCGTCGAGAGGTAGACGCGGCCACGGCGCCCGGAGGGGCGGGAACGGCGGGACGGGGGCGCCGGCCGGAGCCGGTGCGCCGTCGAAGTGAGGCATGGGAAGGTCCCGAGGGGAAGGCGGGGGTGGCACCGCGCAGCGCGGCACCGTCGGCGTCCGGGGGCAGCCGCGCGGCATGCCGGCCCTGAGGGGGCACGGCGGCGGACGCGGGCCCGCGCCCTGGCGGCACGACGACACAAAGGCTTGGCCGTACGGCAGGGCGACCTGCCCGTCGCGAGAGTCCCGATGGCCGGGAGGCGGCCGGGGTGAGAAGGGTGCGGCGGGCGCGTCAGCAGGCGAGGGCGAACGCCGGCGGCCCACGCCGGACCACAGCATGCGTGAGCAGCACCGACCGGGGCGGCCGGGCCCGGTCGTCGACCGGGCGGGGCGGTGCCGGGGCCCGGTGGCCGAAGGGGCGCGCGAACAGCGCCAGCAGCGGGAGCAGCAGGGCCCCCGCGACCACCGAGCCGAGCGCGCCGAGCAGTTCGAAGAGCCGGACCAGTGCCGCGTCGCCGCGCCAGAGCAGGAGCGCACACGCCAGCGCAGCGAGCACGTGGGCGGCGGTCATCCCCGGCGACATGCCGTGGGACATCCCGTGCGCCATGTCGTGCGCCGGTCCCTGCGTCGACCCGCCGACCAGAACCTGCGCCGCGTCGTACGACCCGTCACCGTGGAACGTTCCGTCCGGCATCGTGTGCGGCCCCGTGGGCATGCCGGTCGTGCCTGCCATCCCGGTCGTCCCGGACAGGTCGGGGTGCACGGCCGTCGGGCCCGGCGCCCCGTGGTGCGTTCCCGCCGTCGGCCGCAGGCTGCCGGTGAGCGGCGGGACGTCCGGGTCGATGCCGGCCATCCGTGCCAGCTCGACCGGGGAGAGCCCGCCGGGCGCCCGGTCCGGGTTGCAGAGCAGGAGGGCGGCCCAGTCCGTGGCGGCGAGTCGGCCGAGGCCGCCGCCCCCTCGGGAGAGCGCCCCGGCCTGTTCGAACAGCTGGTGCAGCGCGGTCTGCGCCACGACCATCCAGAGGCTGATCACCCCGAGTCCGCGCCGCTTTCCGGCGAGCAGCCAGGTCAGCCCGAGGACCGCCCCGAACCCACCGGCCAGCACCCTCGGCGAGACCCCGGGCCCGGCCATGGCGACGTGCGCGGTGGCGGCCATCGCTACGCACAGCGCGGCGAAGACCACGGCGCGCAGCAGGCGGATCCGGTCGGTCATCACGATGGCACTCATCGTCGCACCCACCCTGCCCGGCCCGTACCGCACCCTCCGGTCATGGCCGGTTCTGTGCCGTGAGACCATGCCCGGCCGCTCGCCCCGTGGCCCGCCGGACCGCTGCCCGGACCGCTGCCCGGCCCGGCCCATCGGCCCGGCGCGCCGAACCGAGCCATCACTCGTACGACCATCGGGGCGGTTTGACAGCGCGCATTCCATACTCACTTAATGTGCAGCACCCAGTACGGTGCGTATCGGGACGACGTCGTTCAGAAGCAGGGAGGTCCGGCCTTGGAGACCCCGACGGATACCTCGGCGCCCATTGCCGACAGTGCCGAGTCCGCTGCCCCCACGGAGCCGACCGTCCCGCAGCAGGCGACGGCCCCGAGAGGGGCGGCGCCGACCGAGGCGGCTCCGGCCGAAGCCGAGGAACCCGCTGAGCGGGCCGAAGCCGCCGAGCCGGCCGCAACCGCCGAACCTGCTGAATCCGCCGCACCCGCCGAGGCGACCGAACCTGCCGAGCGCGCCGAGGCCGCCGAGCAGAACGAGGCCGCCGAACCGGCCGAACCCGCCGAACCCGCCGAACCCGCCGAACCCGCCGAGCAAACCGACTCGCCGGAGGCCGCTGCCCCCGCCGACGCGTCCGCCCCCGCCGACTCGGCCGAGCCCTCCACTCCGCCCGGCTCCGCAGACGCGGCCGAGTCCCCCACCCTGGCCGAGGCCCTTGCCGCGCCCGGGTCCACAGACCTCGCCGACGCCCGCTTCTGGCAGTTGCCGGCCCCCGACCGCGCCGCCGCCTTCGCCGAGCTGCGCAGCCGCCCCGCCCCGGTGTTCTTCGGCGACCGCGCCTCCGGCCGGGGCTTCCACGCCCTGGTCCGCCACGCCGACGTGGTCGAGGCCAGTCGCACCCCCGCCGTCTTCCTCAGCGGTCCCGGCGTGACCACCCCCGTCCCGGCACGCTGGGTCCGGCTGCTGTTCGGCGACTCGATGGTCAACCTGGACGATCCCCGTCACGCCCAGCTGCGCCGGATCGTCTCGCGGGCGTTCACGCCGCGGCTGCTCGACCGGGTCGAGGAGGACGTCCGGCGGATCAGCACCGAGCTGGTCGACCGGATCGAGCGGGAGCGGCCGGAGGACTTCGTGACCGCGGTCGCCGCCGAGCTCCCGTTCCAGGTGATCTGCACCATGATGGGCATCCCGGAGCGGCCGCGCCGCACCATCCTCGACCTGGTCAACCGCACCTCCGAGGACATCGGGGTGGCCCGACCGCTGCGCCGCCGCCTGCGGGTGCCCGGGCGCGGGCTGCGGGCGCTCGCCCGGATGCAGGGCATCGTCGCCGGGATCGGCCGCCGGCGCCGACGCCGGCCGGAGGAGGACCTGATCTCCGCGCTGGTCACCGCCGACGTGGACGGCCGTCGGCTCACCGGGCGCGAGCTCGGCGCCTTCTTCAGCCTGCTGCTGGTCGCCGGGGTCGAGACCACCCGCAACGCGCTGGCCCACGGCCTGCACCTGCTGACCGTCCATCCCGAGCAGCGCGCCCTGCTGCTCGCCGACCTCGACGGGCTGCTCGGCGGCGCGGTGGACGAGATGGTCCGCCACTCCACGCCGATCATCCAGTTCAACCGGACCCTCGCCGTCGACCACGAACTGGGCGGACCCGGCGGATCGTTGCTGCGCGCGGGCGAGAAGGTCGCGCTGTTCTACGGCTCGGCCAACCGCGACGAGGAGGTCTTCCCCGACCCGGACGCCTTCGACATCACCCGCACGCCCAACCCCCACCTCGGCTTCGGCGGCGGCGGTCCGCACTACTGCCTCGGCGCGCACCTGGCCCGGCAGGAGATGACGGCGCTGTTCCGGGAGCTGTTCACCCGCCTGCCCGAGGTGCGGTCGGTCGGCGAGCCGCAGCTCGTGCCGTCCAGCTTCGACCACCGGGTCCGCTCGCTGCGCTTCACCTTCTGAGCCCCGGGCGACCCCGACCCGTCCGTCAGGTCGGCCTGGACCTTCGGGCCGACCTGGACCTTCGGGCCGACCCGAACCCTCCGATCGATCCGACCCCCTGGAGCGGCCGGCGCTCCCGCACCCGGCTAATCGGTCGCCTCCCAGACCGCGTGGTCGTGCGCGAACAGCACGCGGTGCGGCTCGTGCTCCGCCATCCGGTCGAGCCAGGCCCGGTACTCGGGCAGCGGTGCGGCCAGGCCCTCGCGCGCCGCCCGCCGGGCGAGCACCGCCTGCCCGTACTGGGAGGCGAAGTCGTACGCCTGCCCGGCCAGCAGGACCGGGCCGCCGCCCGGGCGGTCGATCAGCAGTGACTGGTGGCCCCCGGTGTGGCCGGGCGTGGGCAGCACCCGCACGCCCGGCCAGACCTCGGCCTCGCCGTCGAGCTCGCGGTACTCGGCGCCGGGGAAGTCGACCAGTGCGTCGATGGTGTACCCGCCGCGCCGGGCGGTGGCCAGCTCCTCCGCCTGGACCAGGACGGGGGTGCCGGCGAACAGCGGGTTGCCGCCGCAGTGGTCGAAGTGCAGGTGGCAGTTGACTACCAGGTCGATGTCGTCGACGGCGACCCCGGCCGCGGCGAGCGCCTCCGGCAGCGGGCGGCGGACCGGGCGGTAGTGCGCCTCGGTCTCCGGCTCGCCGCCACCGATCCCGGTGTCGAACAGCAGCAGCCCCTCCGGACGCCGGACCAGGTACGCGAGCACCGGCTCCACGCGCGGCTCCGGGCCGCCCGCCTCGGCGGCCGGCCGGACGATGTAGCCCAGGTCGAGACGGCGGATCACGCGCAATTCAGCCCCCATGTCGCAGTGCGTCGCTCTGCCCCCGTACGGACGGTCGCACGGGCCCCCGGTTCGCACCCTACCCGCCGACCGGCAGCCCCCGGTCGGCCTTCACCTGCTTCATCGTCAGGTGCGAGTTGACCTGCGCGATGCCCGGCAGACCGGAGAGCACGTCGGTGATGAAGCGCTCGTACGCGGCGATGTCGGCCACGGCGATCCGCAGCAGGTAGTCGGGCTCGCCGAACAGCCGGTGCGCCTCCACCACCTCCGGCAGTTCGGCCACCCGGCGCTCGAACTCGGCGACCGTCACCTGGTCCTCGTGACGCATGGTGATCGTCACGAAGGGCTGGAATCCGCGTCCGACCGCCGCGCCGTCCAGCACCGCCCGGTAGCCGCGGATCACGCCGTCCTGTTCCAGTTGGCGCACCCTGCGCAGGCAGGGGGAGGGGGTGAGGTCCACCCGGGAGGCCAGCTCGGTGTTGGTCAGGCGCCCGTCCTGCTGGAGCTCGCGGAGGATTCTGCGGTCGATTCGGTCCATGGCGCAACATTCTGCCAAAACGCGGCTCCGACCAGCGCGAAGTCGCCATCGCGTGCCAGCCCCGTCCGGCTACCTTCAGTGACCGCACCGGCTGCCGGGCCTTCCCGGCCCACCAACGGCGCACTCCGGTAGACCGAGGGGAACCCTCCGGCCGACCGCCGGAGCAACCCCGGCCGACCTGCCGGGACACCCCGGCCGACCCGCCGGGCCCACACCGCGACGAGCACGACAGGCCACGCCACGCCCATGGACACCCACGCCCTCCTCCTCTTCCTCGGAGTCGACCTGCTGCTGGTCTGCACCCCGGGCCCCGACTGGCTCTACATCGCCGCCCGAGGCCTCGGCCAGGGACGCCGTGCCGCGCTGATCGCGGTCGGCGGGGTCTGCGCCGGGTACGCCGTCCACACCCTGCTCTCCAGCGCCGGCCTGGCCGCCGCCCTGCGCGCCGTCCCGGCCGCCCTGCCCGTGCTGCGCCTCACCGGCGCCGCTTACCTGCTGGTGCTGGCCGTCATGATGCTGCTGGCGCTGCGCAAGGGCGGGGGCGCCGCCGCCCTGGCCGCGCCCAAGCCGCAGCCCACCGCGACGGTGCTGCGCCAGAGCATGCTGACCGCGCTGCTCAACCCCAAGGGCCTGCTGCTCTACCTCTCCCTGGTGCCGCAGTTCGTCGATCCGGGCGCCGCACTGCCGGTCGGCGGGCAGGTACTCGCGCTCGGCTCGCTCAACGTGCTGGCCTGCGCGGTGGTGTACGGGCTGGTCGCGCACGCCAGCGGGCGGCTCGGCGGCCGGTTCGGCGGCACCCCGCAGGCGGCCCGCCGGATGACCGTGGTCTCGGCGGTCCTGCTGATGCTGGTGGCGGGCGTCACAGCGACCGCCTGAGAACCGGAGCACAATGCGGGGCATGACCGATCGTCCGTTGCCAGCAGGAACCACCGGAACCACTGGAACCATGGGATCTACCAGACCCACAGGGCCCACGGAACCCACGGGACCCACCGGAACCCCCGGTGCCGTCGACGGCCCCACGGCCCATGCCTGGGACGCTCTCGGCGGCCCGCCCGAACTGCTGGAACGGGTGACCTTCCACGGGCCGGACGATGTCCTGCCCTCCGGCCTGCCGGTCCGCCGGCTCGCCCGTGCGACCGTGGCGGTCTGCTCGTTGGCCGCCGCCGAGCTCGCCGCCCACCGTGGCGGCGCGGCGGTCCCGGCCGTTCCCGCGGTCCGGGTCGACCAGGGCGCGGTCGCCACCGCCTTCGTCAGCGAGCGGCATCTGACGGTCGACGGCCGTACGCCCGTCACCTTCGCCCCGCATTCCGGCTTCTGGCGCACCGCCGACGGCTGGGTCCGCACCCACGCCAACTACCCGCACCACCGCACCCGGCTGCTCTCCGCGCTCGGCCTCGCCGCCGATGCCGGGCCCGAGCAGCTCGCCAAGACGCTCGGCGGACTGCCGGCCGAGCGGATCCAGGAGCGCGCGTACGAGGCGGGAGCGCTCGCGGTTGCCGTCGCGCCGGTGGGCCCGGCCGTGCACCCCCTCGTGGAGCGCCGGGACATCGGTGCCGCCGCCAGGACCGCGCCGGTCCGCCCGCTCGGCGAGGCTCCCGTGGACCGGCCCGCCGCCGGGATCCGGGTCCTCGACCTCACCCGGGTGATCGCCGGGCCGGTCGCCACCCGCACCCTCGCCCTGCTCGGTGCCGACGTCCTGCGCGTCGACTCGCCCCGGCTGCCGGAGGCCGACGACGCCCACGCCGACACCGGCTTCGGCAAGCGCTCCACCCGGCTCGACCTCGCCGTGCCGGCCGACCGTGCGGTCTTCGAGGAGCTGCTCACCACCGCCGACGTCGTCGTCACGGCCTACCGCCCCGGCGCCCTCGACGCCCACGGCCTCGGCCCCGACGCGCTGTTCGCCCGCCGCCCGGACCTGATCCTCGTCCAGCTCTGCGCCTGGGGCTGGACCGGCCCCTGGGCCGGACGGCGCGGCTTCGACAGCCTGGTCCAGGCGGGCGTCGGCATCGCCGCCCACGAGTCCGCCTGCGCCTCCGCCTCTGCCTCTGCCTCGGACTCGGACTCGGACTCCTCCTCGGACTCGGACTCAGCATCCGGCTCCGGGCACGAGGTCGCCCCTGGTGGCCGTCCCGGCGTGCTGCCCGCCCAGGCCCTCGACCACGGTACCGGCTACCTCATCGCCGCCGCCGTCCTGCGCGCCCTCACCGACCAGCGCACCCGCCGCCCCGGCGGCCGCCACCTGCGCTTCTCCCTCGCCGGCACGGCATCCTGGCTGCTGCACGGCATCGAACCGGAAACCCCGCAGGGGGCCTCGCCCGAGCCGTACGACCCCTCCCGGTGGCTGGTCGAGACCGACTCCGCGTACGGGCGGCTGCGCCACGCCCTGCCGCCGATCGGGTACGAGGGGGCGCCCGCCGACTGGTCGCGCCCGCCGGGGCGCTGGGGGACGGACGAACCGGTCTGGCTCTGACGGCCCCGGGCGAGCGCTGTCCGAGGCGTCTGACAGCATCGCCGTCATGACCGCACACGCCACCGACTACACCTGGTTCGAGGGCCGCTACCCCGACCTGGGCGAGGCCTACTGCCTCACCCAGGTCCAGGGCCTCGCGGCCGACGAGCTGCTGCGCCGCTTCGACGCCCTGCCGGCGAGCGACGCCGTCGGCCTGACGGCGGTTATGGCCCGCTGGGACGCCTACCAGGACGGAGTGGACGAGGACGACGACGAGGAGGACGAGGAGGACGAGGAAGGGGCCGGCGGGGACGAGGGGGACGGGGAAGGGGCCGGCGGGGACGAGGGGGACGGGGCGCTGTTCGACCCCGCCGAGGACCGGCTGCTCGTCGCAGTCACCGAACTCGACGGCTGGGCCCTCGCGATCGAGCCGAACGGCTACCTCGGCGTCCTGGACACGGTGATCCCGCGGCTCGGCGAGGGCACCCGGCTGGTCTCGCACTTCCGCAACGTCAACGCCGTGGACCACTTCCACTGGTGGGAAAACGGCGTCCGGAGACTGCACTTCGAGCCGCTCTTCCCCGGTCAGCGGGACGGCTCGGACGCCGAAGCCCGCGGCATCCCCGAGCTGCTGACCGCCTGTGGCTTCGACCTGGAGACGGAGGAGTACGCGCAGCACACCGAGGCCGCGTTCGCACTCGCCGAGCGGCTGACCGACGTCCGGCTCACCCCGGAGCGGCTGGACGCCGCCACCTTCCGGATCGGCTACGCCCCGCGTCCGTGACACCCCGCGCCGGCGCCCCCGCGTCCGTGACACCCCGCGTCCGTGACGCGCCCTGCCGCGCTCGCGCCCCGGTCCAGCCGTGAGGCCGTGCCCCGGCGGGACACGGCCTCACGGCACCGGACGGAGGTCAGACCCCCGAGGGGATCTGCTTGGCCCGGCCGCGGACCTGGATCGCCGTCACGATCTCGACCAGGCCCAGGATCACCAGCCAGCACCCGGCCAGCACGGCCAGCGCGGTGATCGACCCGACCGGCCACACCATCAGCAGCACGCCGGCCAGGGTGTTGGCCGCGCCCGCGAAGGCCTGCCAGCCGCGGGCGGGCATCAGCGGGTCGGAGATCGCGGCGGCGAGCTGGGTGATGCCGCGGAACAGCCAGCCGATCCCGATCCAGATCGCGAGCAGCAGCAGCGACTGCGCCGCGCTGCGGAAGCAGAGCAGCCCCAGCAGGACGCAGATCGCACCGCTGATGAAGGCCAGCACCCGCAGCGCCGCGGTGGAGTGGGTGCCGAACGCGGCGATCAGCTGCACGATGCCGATCACCAGCAGGTAGAGGCCGAACAGCACGCCCACCACCAGGAGCGTCTCCTCGGGCCAGGCGAAGACCACGATCCCGAGGGCGAGCGAGGCGAGTCCGGCGACCAGCAGGACCTGCCAGGCGGCCTTGGCGAGCAGTCCGAGCGGGCCCTGGACCGGGCTGCCGTCGGGGGTGATGATCGGAGGGGCCACGGTGGCGTACTCCTCGGGCTGACGCCGGGCGACGGGTGACCGGTGTCCTGCCTGGTCGTGTGACGCAGGACGGGTGAGGTCGGGTCGGCCGGCTGACGGGCAGGGAACGAACCCCAGCATCTCCGCGCCACGGCCGGACCGCGCGTCGGATACGGCCGTTCGGGGGATCCGCCGCGGTCGCCGGAACGTCACCCTCCGGACACTTCCCGTCGATATCATCCGGCGGTATGACTTCTGAAGGGTGGGGGACCCCTCCGGTCGAGCCGATCAGCCAGCACTACATCGTCTGCGGGGGCAATGCGCTGGCCCATCGCCTGATCCTGGAACTCGTCGAGCACTACGAGGTCCCGGTCGTCGTCCTGGTCGCCGACCGGACCCGCGACCACGCGCCGCAGATCGAGCAGCTGTCCGGCGTCGCGGCGGTCGTGGAGTACGCCGGCATCACCGAGGAGGCGCTGCGCGCGGTGTCCATCGGCACCGCGCGCGGTCTCGCCCTGGTCGAGGGGAGCGACCAGGAGAACATCCACGCCGCGCTCAGCGCCCAGAACCACAACCCGGACATCCGCATCGTGTTCCGGATGTTCAACCAACGGCTCGGCGAGAACATCGAACGGCTGCTCAAGAACGGTGCCGCGCTCTCCGGTTCCGCCACCGCCGCCCCGGCCTTCGCCTCCGCGGCGCTCGGACGGCCCAACTCGGTGGAGATCGAGGGGCGTTACCTGCACATCGCGTTCGACGACGACATCACCTCCGACCGGATCTGCGTGGTCGCCGACCAGATCGACCGGCAGGACCTCGGCAGGATCCGACTGCTGCCCGAGCAGCAGGGCGACTCGGCCGAATTCGTCCGGCTCGCCAGCGAGTTCGGCGACGACGGGCCGATCCGACCCGGAGGCGTTCGGCGCGAACCGGCGCCCGCGGCCGAACCCGATCAGGAGGAGGAGCCGGGCGGCAGGGCGGCGCTCCAGGTGCTGCGGATCGAACCCCGGGAGCCGATCGACTGGAAGCGACGGCTGCGCTGGCGGCTGCTCGACACCATGCGCTTCTTCACCAGCGCCCGGATGCGGCTGGTGCTGCTCACCGCCCTCGCGGCGGTGCTGCTGGCCTTCGGGGTGCTCTGGTACCTCAACCGGAACTTCGGCTGGACCGTCTACATCGCGCTGCTCGACCTGGCCGGCGCGGCCCAGCCGGACCAGCTCTCCGACATCTCCTCCGGGACGGGCACCGGCGGGTTCTGGCAGCGGGTCGCACAGGTGGTGATCACCATCTGCGGGATCACCTTCGCGCCGGTGGCCACCGCGATCGCGGTGGAGGTCCTGGGCTCCGGGCGGCGCGGGCAGCCGCGCAACCCCGGGGCGGGCACCCGGGACCACGTGATCGTCGTCGGCCTCGGCAATGTCGGAACCCGCGTCGCGATCCAACTGCACGACATGGGCGTGCCGGTGGTCTGCATGGAGCGGGACCCGCAGGCCCGCGGCATCGCCGCCGTCCGGGCGCTGGGGATCCCGGTGGTGATGGGCGACGGTCCGTTCGAGCAGCAGCTGCGCCGGGCCCGGCTGAAGCACAGCCGGGCGCTGGTCGCCGTCAGCGGGGACGACGCCACCAACCTGGAGGCGGCCCTGGAGGCGCGCCACGGCAATCCCGACGTCCGGGTGGTGGTGCGGCTGTTCGAGGACGACTTCGCCAGTCACTTCTACAAGACGCTGGACAACGCGGCCTCCCGGTCGGTGTCCTACCTGGCCGCGCCCGCCTTCGCGGCGGCGCTGATGGGGCGCGAGGTGCGCGGGACGCTGTCGGTGCTCCGGCACGTGCTGCTGATCGCCGAGCTGAAGGTGGAGGACGGCAGCGGGCTGATCGGGCTGAACCGGCACGACCTGGAGGACCCGGGCGGCGTCCGGGTGATCGCCGTGCGCTTCGCCCACGGCGGGCAGCTGCTGTGGAACTTCCCGGACCGCACCCGGCAGCTCGCCCCGGGCGACGAGATCGTGGTCGCCGCCACCCGCAGTGGGCTCGCCCGGCTGAACACGGTGGCGGTGGAGGAGGACTGAGCGCGGCGGCCGGTCGCGAACGGCCTTCGGCGAACAGGCGGCGGCTTTCGGGGGACGGATGACAGCCGACAGATGACAGCGGACGGCTTTCAGTGGACAGAGTTCAGCGGACAGACTTCATCATCTGAAATCTGTCCGCTGTCCGCTGTCCGCTGTCCGCTGTCCGCGGCCTGCTGTCGCCTGCCGGACGGCCTCCGGTGTCAGCGGTTCTGGAACTCCGGCGGGCGCTTCTCGGCGAAGGCCGCCATGCCCTCCTTCTGGTCCGCCGTGGCGAAGGCCGCGTGGAAGAGCCGGCGCTCGAAGCGCACGCCCTCGGCGAGGGTCGTCTCGAAGGCGCGGTTGACGCTCTCCTTCATCATGATCGCGGCCGGGGTGGACATCGCCGCGATCGTCTCGGCGGTGGCGAGCGCCTCGGCGAGCAGCTGGTCCGCCGGGACGATCCGGGAGACCAGTCCGGCCCGCTCGGCCTCCTCGGCGCCCATCATCCGCCCGGTCAGGCACAGCTCCATGGCCTTCGCCTTGCCGACCGCCCGGGTCAGCCGCTGCGAGCCGCCGATGCCGGGGATCACCCCGAGCTTGATCTCCGGCTGTCCGAACTTCGCGGTGTCCGCCGCCAGCAGGATGTCGCACAGCATCGCCAGCTCGCACCCGCCGCCCAGTGCGAACCCGGCCACCGCCGCGACCACCGGCTTGCGCACGGCGCCGAGCCGGTCCCACGGACCCAGCCAGTCGTCCAGGTAGACGTCCGGGAACCGGTTGCCCTGCATCTCCTTGATGTCGGCGCCGGCCGCGAAGGCCTTCTCCGAGCCGGTGATCACCAGACAGCCGATCTCCGGGTCCCGGTCGAAGGCGGTCGCGGCGGCGACCACCTCGTTCATGAGCCGGGTGTTCAGCGCGTTGAGCGCCTTGGGCCGGTTGAGCGTGATCAGCCCCACCCGGCCCTTGCGCTCGACCAGGATCGTCTCGTAGGTCTCGGTCTCGGTCATCGCCGTCGACTCCCATTTCCGCTGCTCGGCGCCCGTGGGCGCGCCCTGACCACCCAACGATCTACGACGCGCCCCGCCTCGCGCCAGTCTTGGTATGCGAGACGCCGGTCACCAGGCGGTGGAGCGGGTGGACGCCGAGCCGTCAGAAGCGGACGCCGTAACGTTCCGCCGCCCGCCGTACGGTCTCCGCCTCGACCTCGCCCCGGCGGGCCAGTGCGGCCAGCGCCGCGACCGTCACCGACTCGGCGTCCACCCCGAAGTGTCGCCGCGCCGCCGTACGGCTGTCCGAGAGGCCGAAGCCGTCGGTGCCCAGCGAGGTCCAGTCCTGTTCCACCCAGGGGCTGATCTGGTCCGGCACCGCGCGCATCCAGTCGCTGACCGCCAGCACCGGCCCGGGCGCCCCGGCCAGCGCCCGGGTCACATAGGGGACGCGGGTGGCCCCGTCGGTGCCGGCCGCCGCCCGCGCCAGGTCGGCCGCGTCGCAGTCCAGCGCCTCCCGGCGCAGTTCCGTCCAGGAGGGGGCGGACCAGACGTCGGCCGCCACGCCCCACTCCTCGCCGAGCAGCCGCTGCGCCGCCAGCGCCCAGCGCACGGCGGTGCCGGAGGCGAGCAGTTGGAGTCGCGGCGGGTCGGCGGGCAGGGCGGCGGCGTCCGCCGTGCGGTAGCGGTAGAGGCCGTGCAGGATGCCGTTCGCGACCTCCTCGCCGGCCGGGAGCGCGGGCTGCCGGAGCGGCTCGTTGTAGACGGTGAGGTAGTAGAACACGTCCTCACCATGGGGGTGTTGCGCGCTGCTGCCGTACATCCGGCGCAGGCCCTCGCGGACGATCACGGCCACCTCGTAGCCGAACGCCGGGTCGTAGCAGAGTGCGGCCGGGTTGGTGGAGGCGATCAACTGGGACTGTCCGTCGGCGTGTTGCAGTCCTTCGCCGGTCATGGTGGTGCGTCCGGCGGTGGCGCCGATCAGGAAGCCGCGGCCCAACTGGTCGGCCAGCGCCCACATCTGGTCGGCGGTGCGCTGCCAGCCGAACATCGAGTAGAAGATGTAGAACGGGACGACCGGCTCGCCGTGGGTCGCGTACGCGGTCGCGGCGGCGGTCATCGAGGCCATCGAACCGGCCTCGGTGATGCCCTCGTTGAGGATCTGGCCGGTCGCCGACTCCTTGTAGTGGAGCAACTGGTCGCGGTCGACCGGGTCGTAGGTCTGCCCGAGCGGGGAGTAGATCCCGGCGGTCGGGAAGAGTGACTCCATGCCGAAGGTGCGCGCCTCGTCCGGGACGATCGGTACCCACCGGTGGCCGGACGCCTTGTCCCGCATCAGGTCCTTGACCAGCCGGACGAAGGCCATGGTGGTGGCGATCTCCTGGCTGCCGGAGCCCTTGAACAGCGTTTCGAAGGGCTTCGCGGGCGGGGTGGGCAGCGGGGCGAAGCGCACCCGGCGGGCGGGTGCCGGTCCGCCCAGTGCGGCGCGGCGACCGCGCAGGTAGCGGGCCTCCGGCGAGTTCGGGCCGGGATGGGCGTACGGGGGCAGTTCGTCGGCCAACGCGCTGTCCGGGATCGGGAGTTCGAGCAGGTCGCGCATGGCCCGGAACTCCGCTCCGGAGAGTTTCTTCATCTGGTGGTTGGCGTTGCGGGACTCGAAGCCGGGGCCGAGCGTCCAGCCCTTGACGGTCTGCACCAGCACCACCGTGGGCGCGCCCCGGTGCTCCAGCGCCGCGCGGTAGGCCGCGTACACCTTGCGCGGCTCGTGTCCGCCCCGGGAGGTGGCGACGGTCTCGATCAGCCGCCGGTCGTCCAGGGTGTCGGCGAGCAGCCGCAGTTCGGGCGAGCCGTGGAAGAGGTGCTCGCGGACGTACCCGGCGTCCGAGGCGGCATAGGTCTGGAACTGCCCGTCCGGCACCTCGCCCAGCCGGCGGACCAGCGCGCCCGTGGTGTCGCGGGCCAGCAGCTCGTCCCAGGCCTCGCCCCACAGCGACTTGACCACGTTCCAGCCGGCCGCGCGGAACCGGCGCTCCAGCTCCTGCACGATCTTGCCGTTGCCACGCACCGGCCCGTCCAGGCGCTGCAGGTTGCAGTTGACCACGAAGGTGAGGTTGTCCAGGTTCTCCCGGGCGGCCAGCGCGAGCGCGGCGGTGGACTCGGGTTCGTCCATCTCGCCGTCGCCGAGGAAGGCCCACACGTGCGAGCCGGAGGTGTCCTTGATCCCGCGTGCGCCCAAGTACCGGTTGAACCGGGCCTGGTGGATCGCCGAGAGCGGCCCGAGGCCCATCGAGACGGTCGGGAACTCCCAGAACCAGGGCAGCCTGCGCGGGTGCGGGTAGGAGGGCAGGCCGTCGCCGGCGGCCTCCTGGCGGAATCGGTCCAGCTGGGCCTCGGAGATCCGGCCCTCCAGGAACGCGCGGGCGTAGACGCCGGGGGCGGCGTGGCCCTGGACGTACAGCTGGTCGCCGGAGCCGTCGGCATCCTTGCCGCGGAAGAAGTGCTGGAAGCCGACTTCGTACAGCCAGGCGGCGGAGGCGTAGGTGGCCATGTGCCCGCCCAGGCCGCCGCGGTGGTTGCCCCTGGTCACCATGGCGGCGGCGTTCCAGCGGTTCCAGGCGGTGATCCGGCGCTCCATCTCCTCGTCGCCGGGGAACTCCGGTTCGGCGGCGGTGGGGATGGTGTTGACGTACGGGGTGTCCAGCAGCGGAGGGACGTCGAGCCGCTGCAGTTCGGCGTGCTCGACGAGGCGGCGCAGCAGGTGGGCGGCGCGGTTCGGGCCGCCGAAGTCGCGGGCGGCGTCGAGGGACGCGCGCCACTCCGCCATCTCCTCGGGGTCTTGGTCGGGAAGCTGGTCGAGCTGGGACACGGGTGGTCCCCCTTCGTCGGTGCGCTTCAGAGGCTCATATTCCGTGATACGGAATAGTATTCCTCTCCATGGAACTACTTGGACGGTAGAGAGCGAGAGGGGGGTGCGTCAACCGCTACTGGTGGGTAGTTTGAGCGATGATCGATCATCTCTGCACGAACTTTATGTGAGCGCGATGAGTCGGCACCCTGACGAGGGCGGGCTCAGTCGGAGCGTCGGCCGTCCTCGGGTCGACCGTCCTCGCGCCGGGCGTACTCCAGGACGTGCTCGGCCAGCAGCCGCCCGACCGCCGGGTCCTGCCGCCGGAAGGCCTCGATCAGCGGCCGGTGGTCGGCGGCGTTCTCCTGCAGCTCCGGCCGGACCTCGTGCAGCGACAGCACCGTCCACACCTCGACCCCGAGGCCCTCCCAGGTACGCAGCAGCGTCCCGTTGCCCGAGGCGGCCACGATCTCGCGGTGGAAGGCCACCCCGTGCCGGGCCTGGCCGAGCGCGTCGCCCGCCGCCGCGGCCGCCGCCATCCGCTCGGCGTGCCGCTCCAGGGCGGTGGTGTCCCCGGCCAGCCGGACCACCGCCGACTCTGCGGCCAGCCGCTCCAGCGCGGCCCGTACCTGGTAGACCTCGCGAAGCTCGGCCGGGCCGATCTCGCGCACCCGCACGCCCCGGTTGGGCTCGGCGTCGAGCAGCCCGAGCGTCTGGAGTGCGCGCAGCGCCTCGCGGACCGGTGCCTGGCTGACGTTCAACTCGGCGGCCAGGCGCCGCTCGACGATCCGGTCCCCGGGCTGCCAGCGGCCGTTCAGCAGGCCCTCCAGCAGCAGCCCGCGCACCTGCTCGCCCAGCGGCACCCGGGACAGCGGGTCGGTGTCCCCGGCCGGGGTCGGCGGCGGGACCGGGTGGTTCATGACGGGCTCCAGACGTGCCGGTGGAGGAGGTGGAGGAGGGGCGAGGTTCAGGCCAGGCCCAGCTCGTCGCCCTCGCGCGGGGCGAAGAAGCGGGCGACGTCCGCCTCCGTCACCTCGGCGAGCGTGCCGGGCTTCCACTGGGGGTTGCGGTCCTTGTCGACCACCTGCGCGCGGATGCCCTCGACCATGTCGTGGCCCTCCAGTACGGCGCAGGAGATCCGGTACTCCTGGTCGAGCACGGCCTCCAGCGAAGGGAGCGTGCGGGCGCGACGCAGCGCGGCCAGGGTGGTCTTGACGGCGGTGGGGGAGTTCGCCAGGAGGGCGACGGCGGCCTCCTTCGCCTCCGGGACACCGGAGTTCAGCAGCCGGTCGACGATCTCCTCGACCGTGTCGGCCGCGTAGCAGGCGTCGATCCAGGTGCGCCGGTCGGCCAGTGCGGCGGGCGGTGCGGGCTCGGCGTGCGCGGCGACGAGGGCGGCGACCTCGCTGCTGCTGCTCCCGCTCGCCGCGGCGGTGCCCCGGCTCAGGGCGTCGAGCAGGTCCGGGATGCGCGCCGAGGGTACGAAGTGGTCCGCGAATCCGCAGAGCAGGGCGTCGCCCGGGCCCATCGAGGCGGCGGTGAGCCCGAGGTGGGTGCCCAACTCGCCCGGGGCGTGGGCGAGCAGCCGGCTCCCGCCGACATCCGGGGCGATGCCGATCCGGGTCTCGGGCATCGCGACGGTGGACCGCTCGGTCACGATCCGCACCGCGCCGTGGGCGGAGACGCCGACGCCGCCGCCCATGGTGATGCCGTCCATCACCGCGACGTACGGCTTCGGGTAGCGGGCGATCAGGGCGTTCAGCCGGTACTCGTCGCGGAAGAACGCCCGGGTGCCTGCTCCGCCCGCCTTGGCGTCGTCGTGCATCGCGCGGATGTCGCCGCCCGCGCACAGTCCGCGCTCGCCCGCGCCGGTCAGGACGACGGCGCGTATCCGGTCGTCCCCGGCCCAGTCGTCCAGGGCGGTGCGCAGGGCGGTGACCATGCCGTGGGTCAGCGAGTTGAGCGCCCTCGGGCGGTTCAGCACGAGCCGTCCGACACCGCCGTCCAGGAAGGCCTGGACCTCCGTCACCTCTGCGCTCATCGGGCCCGCTCCCGTCCCTCGGTGATGTCGACGCCGTTCGGTGTCCGCCGGGCCCGGTCGCGGCCCGTCGGCGCCCCGCCCGTCGGCGTCCGTTGCCGTCGTCCGCCGTTCGTTCCCGCCGGAATCCTGGCGTCCACCGTACCGGGGGTCGGGAGGCGTTCCGATCACCGGGCCGGGCCGGGCAAGGGCGAACAAGGGTGGGCGGGGAGGTTCGGGAGGGCCGGGAGGTTCGGGGCGCGGCCGGGGGCCGGGGTTCAGGGCCAGGCGCGCAGGGCGAGTTCGGCGGTGCGGGCCAGGTCGGCGGCGGTGGCGCCGTCCCGGGCCTGCTGGGACATGCCCTGGAGGACCGTGCCGAGGTATCCCGCCAGCGCCTTCGGATCGGCGTCGGGCGGCAGTTCGCCGTCCTGCCGGGCCTGGTGCAGCCGGGCCTCGAAGGTCCGCAGGTTCGCGTTGCGCAGCTCGCGCAGCCGCTCCTGGACGCCGGCGTCCTGCGGGGCGACGTTGGTGGCGGCGGAGATCACCAGGCAGCCGGCCGGATGGGACGGGTCGGGGTAGATGGCGGCGGCCTCGCGCAGGATGCGGGCGAAGGCACCGTACGCGGTGGGCTCCTCGGCCAGCGCGACGGTCGCGAACGCGCCGACGGGCGAGCGGCCGTACTGGCGAACCACCTCCTCGAACAGTGAGCGCTTGTCGCCGAAGGCCGCGTACAGGCTGCCGGGGCGGATGCCCATGGCGGTGGTGAGGTCGGAGACGGAGGTGGCGTCGTAGCCGAGCTGCCAGAACAGCCGGGTGGCCGCGGCCAGGGCCTCGGCGCGGTCGAAGGCCGGCGGGCGGCCGCGCCGGGGGCGGGGTGGGGCGTCGGGTGCCGCGCCTGCGGGTGCCGCCTTCGCGGGTGTCCCGGTCGTCTGCTGTGCCTCGCTCATGCCCCAAATTTTAGAGCAGTCGCTCAAGAAGTGTGTGCTAGCGTCTTTCTTGAGCGATGACTCAATAATTATCGGATACGGCGAGAGGGGACTCGGCCATGGGTGCGGGCACGTACGGACTTCAGGGCAAGGTGGCGCTGGTCACGGGCGGCAGCAGGGGGATCGGCCGGGCCATCGCCCGGCGGCTGGGGCGGGACGGTGCCACCGTCGCCGTCGGCTATGCCCGGGACGGGGCCGCGGCGGAGGAGGTGGTGGCGGACATCCGGGCCGACGGCGGGCGGGCGTTCGCGCTGCGCGCCGAACTCGGCCGGCACGGCGACGCGGCCGCGCTCTGGGCGGCCTTCGACGCCGGGATCGGAGCGCACGCCCCGGACGGCGGCGTCGACATCATCGTGAACAACGCCGGGATCGGGCGCAGTTCGGACCTCGAAGCGCTGACCGAGGAGGGCTTCGACGAGGTGTTCGCGGTCAACGTCCGGGCGCCGTTCTTCGTGGTGCAGCACGGACTGAAGCGGCTGCGGGACGGCGGCCGGATCATCAACGTCTCCAGCGGGGCCGCCCGGTTGGCGATGCCCGAGATCATCGCCTACGGCGCGACCAAGGGGGCGCTGGACACCTTCACCCTCAACCTCGCCAAGCAGCTCGGCCCGCGCGGGATCACCGTGAACTCGGTCGCGCCCGGCATCGTGGACACCGACGTCAACGCCGGCTGGCTGCGGGGCAACCCGGAGGCGGAGGCGTACGCGGCCTCGGTGGCCGCGCTCGGCAGGGTCGGGCAGCCGGAGGACATCGCGGACATCGTCGCCTTCCTCGCCTCCGACGACGCTCGCTGGGTGACCGGGCGGATCGTCGACGCCACGGGCGGTGCCGGGCTCTAGACGGAGGTGGGCGAACGGGAAACGGATGACAGCTGACAGATGATGAAATCTGTCAGCTGTCATCCGTCATCCGTGATCCGTCATCGGTGATCTGTTGTCCGTGGTCGGGTTCGGCGTGGCTCCCCGGCCTCCGGTCCGGGCCCTCAGCCCCGAACCCGCCCGGTGACCTCGCCGAACCCGACCACGGTGCCGTCCGGCCCGGGCGCGGTGGCGGTGATGGTCACCTCGTCGCCGTCCTCCAGGAACGTCCGGGTCGTCCCGTCCGGGAGCTTCAGCGGCTCCTCGCCGTTCCAGGTCAGCTCGATCAGCGCGCCCCGGGTGTCCCGCTCCGGCCCGCTGACCGTGCCGGAGGCGAACAGGTCGCCGGTGCGCAGCGAAGCACCGTTGACGGTCATGTGGGTCAGCTGCTGCTGCGCCGTCCAGTACATGGTGGCGAACGGCGGCCGGGAGACCGGGTGCCCGTTCAGCCGGACCTCCATCGCCAGGTCCAGGCCCCACGGCTCGCCGCCCCGGTCGTCCAGGTACGCCAGCGGCTCGACGTCGCGCTCCGGCGGCGTGACCCGGGCGTGCTCCAGGGCCTCCAGCGGGACGATCCACGGCGAGATCGAGGTCGCGAAGGACTTGCCGAGGAACGGGCCGAGCGGCACGTACTCCCAGGCCTGGATGTCGCGCGCCGACCAGTCGTTGAGCAGGCAGACGCCGAACACGTGCTCGCGGAAGTCGTCCAGCACGACCGGGCGGCCCAGCTCCGACGGTGCGCCGACGACGAAGCCGACCTCGGCCTCGATGTCGAGCCGGCGCGACGGCCCGAAGGTCGGCGCGGCGTCTGCGGGCGCCTTGCGCTGCCCGAACGGCCGCACCACCGGCGTGCCGGAGACCACGACCGTGCCCGCCCGCCCGTGGTAACCGATCGGCAGGTGCTTCCAGTTGGGGGTGAGCGGCTCCGAGCCGGGGCGGAAGATCCGGCCCAGGTTGGTGGCGTGGTGCTCCGAGGCGTAGAAGTCGACGTAGTCGGCGACCTCGAACGGCAGGTGCAGCTCCACCTCGTGGGCCGGCAGCAGCGCCGGCGACAGCGCCTCGCGGAAGGACTCGTCGGTGAGCCAGGTGGTGAGGTCCGCCCGTACCCGGGTCCAGACCGGACGCCCCGCCGCCATCAGCGGGTTGAGCGAGTCCGCGTCCAGCAGCACCGACGGCGCGCCGGCCGCGCGGGCGGACGCCCCGGCGTCCAGCACGAAGTCCCCGACGCGCACGCCGATCCGGCGCCGCCCGGGCCGGTCGGCGGCGGTGAAGACGCCGTACGGCAGGTTGTGCACGCCGAACGGCGAGTCCTGGGCGCTGGCGAGCCAGCTGCTGGGGCTGCTGGGGGTGGTGCTCAACGGTCCTCCTGGTGCAGTGGACTGGGCGACGACAGCAGGCCGAGCGCGGCCAGGTCGCCCAGGGGTTCGGCGATGCTACAGGTGCCGAACGCGGTGAACGAGTTGCGGATCACCGTAACCTGACGATCCGTCAGTGCGCGCACCGCCTTGGCCAGCACCTCGCCGTCGCGCTCCGACAGCACCGCCGCGGCCGCCGTCCGGTCGGTCTCCTGCGCGGCCAGCAGCACGTTCAGGAAGCCGTGGTGCTCGAACCCGGTCTCCGGGTCGGTGTGCCGGACGGCGTTGTGCAGCCCGGCCGTGCACTTGTACGGCAGCCCGCGCCGCGCGCAGCCGGTGAGGAAGGAGGCCAGCTCGTCCTCGTCCGGGAACGCCTCGGCGACCAGCCCGCCGGTGCGGAACTTCGCCCGGTACGGGCTGTCCACCAGCACGTCCAGGACGGCGTCCAGTCCGTCCCCGCGCAGGAGTTCGCGCGGCAGCTCGACGGCGGCCGGGACGTCCGGTGGCAGCAGCCGGTCCAGCGCGGCCACCGCCTCGGCGGCGTCCCGGGTGGCCAGCTCGACGCCGGCCAGCTCGAACGGCGCGGCGGCGGCGAGCGCCGGGGCGAGTTCGGTGCTGCCCCCCGGCAGCACCAGCCCGACCTTGAGCGGCCGGCCGTCCGCCGCCACCGCGCCGTCCGCCCCCGCTGCGCGCCTCTGGGCCGCTGCGCGCCTCTGGGCCGCGGCGGTCTCCGGGGAGTTCGCGACCGCCGCGGCCAACTCGCCCAGTCGGCCCGCCCCGCAGAGGAGCGGGCCGACCGCCTCGGCGTACCAGGCCGCGCGGTGCAGCCGGTGCGCGGGCACCGCGTCGACGATCGGCAGGTTCCCCGGCGGGAACACCGCCGCGTCGTCGAACAGTCCGTGGAACAGCTCGGGGATCACGCCCCCCGGCGGCAGCGTGTTCATCGCCCGGGCCCCCGACCGGCCCAGGTCCAGGCGTAGTTCGCGTCCTCACTGGCCCGGCCGCCCTCGCCCAGCTCCAGGGGGCGAAAGGTGTCCACCATGACGGCCAGCTCGTCGAAGAACTCCGCGCCGATGCTGCGCTCGTACGCCCCGGGCTGCGGACCGTGGGTGTGCCCGCCCGGGTGCAGCGAGATCGAGCCCTGGCCGATGCCGGAGCCCTTGCGGGCCGCGTAGTCGCCGCCGCAGTAGAACATGACCTCGTCGCTGTCCACGTTGGCGTGGTAGTACGGCACCGGGATCGCCAGCGGGTGGTAGTCCACCTTGCGCGGAACGAAGTTGCAGATCACGAAGCCGTTGCCCTCGAAGACCTGGTGGGCCGGCGGCGGCTGGTGGATCCGGCCGGTGATCGGCTCGAAGTCCTTGATGTTGAAGGCGTACGGGTACAGGCAGCCGTCCCAGCCGACCACGTCGAAGGGGTGGTGCGGCACGGTGTAGCGGGTGCCCGCGACCCCGTTCGGGCCACGGTGCTTGACCAGCACGTCGACGTCCCCGGGGGCGTCGACGACCAGCGGGCCGACCGGTCCGCGGAAGTCCCGCTCGCAGTACGGCGCGTGCTCCAGCAGCTGCCCGTACTTCGACAGGTAGCGCTTGACCGGGGTGATGTGGCTGTTCGCCTCGATGCAGTACGCGCGCAGCGGCTCGTCCCCGGCCGGCACCCAGCGGTGGGTGGTGGCGCGCGGGATGATCACGTAGTCGCCCTGGCCGACCTCGATCGAGCCGAACACCGTCTCGACCGTGCCGGAGCCGGACTCCACGTACACGCACTCGTCGCCGAGCCCGTTGCGGTAGAGCTCGCTCGGGGCCCCGGCGGCGACGTACGAGATCCGGACGTCGCCGTTGCCGAGGACCAGCCGGCGGCTGCCGACGACGTCCGCGGACTTCCAGTCCTGGTCCGCGAACAGCTCGTGCAGCTTGAGGTGCCGGGGGAGGAGCGGGTGGTTGGGCACCGTGGACTGGTCCGGCAGCTCCCAGGGCACCGCGTTGACCACCGCCGAGGGGATGCCCCGGTGGTAGAGCAGCGAGGAATCCGAGGAGAACCCCTCCTCGCCCATCAGCTCCTCGTAGTACAGCCCGCCTTCGGGAGTGCGGTGCTGGGTGTGCCGCTTGGGCGGGATGCTGCCCAGCTGCCGGTAGTACGCCATCTCCGTGGTCCTCCTCGACCGTCTGGCAGAGACCCGTGTTCGTCAGAGCTCGTCGGAGCCCGCCGAAGGCCCGCTCGTCGGAGCCGGTCGGAAGCCGGCCCGTCGGAGGCCGGCCCGTCGGAGGCCGGCCCGCCGGGAACCGGCTCGTCGGAGCCGTCGGACGCTCACAGGTTGCCGCGTCGGTCCTGCTCGCGCTCGATGGACTCGAAGAGCGCCTTGAAGTTGCCCTTGCCGAAGCCGAGCGAACCGTGCCGCTCGATGAACTCGTAGAAGACGGTGGGGCGGTCGCCGACCGGCTTGGTGAAGATCTGCAGCAGGTAGCCGTCCTCGTCGCGGTCGACCAGGATGCCGCGCTTCTTCAGCTCCTCGATCGGCACGCGCACCTTGCCGATCCGCTCGCGCAGCTCCGGGTCGTCGTAGTACGCGTCGGGGGTGTTGAGGAACTCCACGCCACGCGAGCGCAGCACGTCGACGGTGGTGAGGATGTCGTTGGTGGCGAGCGCCATGTGCTGGCAGCCGGGGCCGGTGTAGAACTCCAGGTACTCGTCGATCTGGGACTTCTTCTTGGCGACGGCCGGCTCGTTGAGCGGGAACTTCACCCGGTGGTTGCCGCTGGCGACGACCTTGGACATCAGCGCGGAGTACTCGGTGGCGATGTCGTCGCCGACGAACTCGGCCATGTTCACGAAGCCCATGACGCGGTTGTAGAACGACACCCATTCGTCCATCCGGCCGAGCTCGACGTTGCCGACGGCGTGGTCGAGGGCCTGGAAGAGGCGCTTGGGCGAGCCCTCGGGGTGGGTCACCCTGCTCGCCGCGACGACGTAGCCCGGCAGGTACGGGCCGTGGTAGCGGGAGCGGTCGATCAGGGTGTGGCGGGTCTCGCCGTAGGTGGCGATGGCCGCGCGGCGCACGGTGCCGTTCTCGTCCGAGACGTCGTTCGGCTCCTCCAGCACGGTGGCGCCGGACGCGCGGGCGTGCTCGATGCACTTGTCCACGTCCGGGACCTCCAGGGCGAGGTCGACGACGCCGTCGCCGTGGCGGCGGTGGTGGTCCAGCAGCGGGCTGCCCGGCTGGACACCGCCCTTGATCACGAAGCGGCAGGAGCCGGAGCGGAGCACGTACGCCTTGCGGTCCCGACGGCCGGTCTCCGGGCCGGAGTAGGCGACCAGCTCCATGCCGAAGACGACCTGGTAGAAATGGGCCGTCTGGGTGGCGTTGCCGACCACGAAGACGACCGCGTCCTGGGCCGTCACGGGGAACGGGTCGGCGGCGGCGTCGTGCTCGACGAGGCCGACGAGGCGGCGCAGCTGGTCGGCGTCAAGACCGGCCTCGCGCTCCTCGGGGGTCAGCTCAAGGGCGTGGGTCTGCGGGGTCATCGCTCGTTCCTCCACTTCGGGCCTCGCCGTCGAGGCTTCCGCTGGATCGCGACCGCACCGCGTACGGGTGGGCGGTGTGGTTGCGGAGAGCTTGCTCCTGTCGGGGTGGTTGGGCAACAGGTCGGATTTTGACTGCTCAATGTGTACAAGCTGATCAGAAAATCCCGCTGTCGGCTGCGCAAAATGTGCTGCTGACCGGGGACGATGCCCGAAGTCTGCGCAATGGGACGGTCACGTACTTCCGGGGCCGACGGGGCGGGGGAGGTGGCGGAGGAACCAGTCCGAGGCCAGCTCGGCGACCCGGTCCAGCGTCCCCGGTTCCTCGAACAGGTGGCTCGCGTGCGGCACCACCGCGAGCCCGGTCTCGCAGCGCAGCCGGCTCCGGGCCCGCCGGTTGAGGTCGAGCACGGTGGGGTCCAGGGAGCCGACGACGAGCAGCGTCGGAGCTCGGACCCGGGCCAGCGTGTCGGGCGCGGCGAGGTCCGGGCGACCGCCCCGGGAGACCACGGCGCGCACCGCCGGGCCCAGCTCGGCGGCGGTGTGCAGCGCGGCCGCGGCGCCGGTGCTCGCGCCGAACAGCCCGAGCGGCAGGCCCAGCGTCTCGGGCACGGCGGCGTCCGGGCCGCTCTGTGCCGCGCCCAGCCGCCGGGCGACGGCGGTCAGCCGGCCGCCCAGCAGCGCCACGTCGAACACGTTCCGCCGGTCGGGCTCCTCGGCCTCGGTGAGCAGGTCGAACAACAGCGTGGCCAGCCCGGTGCGGTTCAGGTACTCGGCGACGTGCCGGTTGCGCGGGCTGTGCCGGCCGCTGCCGCTGCCGTGCGCGAAGACGACGACCCCGCGCGCGCCGGCCGGGACGGTCAGCCGGCCCGCGAGGCGGACCCCGGCGACGGGCAGCGGCAGCTCGCGGTCGACCCCGGCGGAGGCCGCGGGCGGGTCGCCGCCGGCCTCGGTCAGCAGCCGCAGCACCTCCTCGTCCCCGGTCTGCGTGAAGTCGGCGTAGAACTCGCCGATCGCGTAGAACGGGGACGGCGTGTCGACGCAGACCATCTCGTCGGCGACCTCGTCGAGCCGCTCGGCCCAGTCCGCGGGCGCGACCGGCACCGCCAGCACCACCCGGGCGGCGCCCCGCTCCCGGACGATCCGGCAGGCCGCCCGGGCGGTGGACCCGGTGGCGATGCCGTCGTCCACCACGACCACCGTGCGTCCGCGCAGATCGGCGGGCGGCCGGTCGCCCCGGTAGCGGCGGGCCCGGCGCGCCAGCTCGGCGCGCTCGCGCCGCTCCACCTCGGCCAGTTGCTCGTCGGTGACCGCGGAGAACCGGATGACCTGGTCGTTCAGCACCCGGACGCCGCCCTCGCCGATCGCCCCCATGCCGAGCTCCTGCTGGTAGGGCACGCCAAGCTTGCGGATCACGCAGATGTCCAGCGGCGCGCCGAGCACTGCGGCGACCTCGGCGGCCACCGGTACGCCGCCCCTCGGCAGCGCCACGATCACGGTGTCGGGGCCGGCCAGGTGGCCCAGGCGGGCGGCCAGCCGACGGCCCGCCTCGGTGCGGTCGGCGAAGCGGGTGAAGTGGGTTCCGGTGACGTGCATGACACGGCCTCCGGTTCCACCGTACGTCGTTCCGGTCGGCGCGGGGCGTTCGCGGGAGGGGGCGTCCGGGTGCGTGCGCAGGTCACCGCGCGGGGCGGCGCGCGGGGGTGGGAACCGGTCCGGACCAGGAGGGAGCAGAACGGGAGCAGGACGGAATCGCGGGTCGGGACGGTGGGCGGGGACCGCAGGTGGGGCGGGCCGGGACGGTGTCGGGATCGGACCGGGATCCAGGCCGGGATCGGGCCGGGAACCGGGGCGGGATCAGGTCGGGATCAGGTCGGGATCAGGTCGGGATCAGGTCGGGATCGGGCCGGGATCGGGCCGGGAGCCGGACAGGACGACACCCCCGTGTGGCCGGGACAGCGGGTGGCGCACCGTGGATCGCAGAGGCGGACCGCAGAGCCCGCCCGCGACCGGAAGGAGCCCGTCATGTCGGGCACCGTCATCACCGACCTGCGCCGCCGAGGCGCCGTCGACCCCGGCCGCCTGCTCGCCGGACCGCTGCGTGGTGTCGGCCTGCAACGACTCGACCCGGGCCACCGCACCGAGCTGGCCGCCGACGGCATCGAGCACGCGCTCTACGTCACCGCCGGCTCCGGGCTCGCCGAACTGCCCGAGGGCGCCGTGCACCCGGACCATCCGGAGCGCGCCGACGCCGGCCTGCCGCTGGTCGAGGGCACCGCGGTCGTGCTGCCGCTCGGTTCGCGGACCGTCCTGACCGCCGGGACGGCCGGGCTGGAGTACTTCCATGCCCTGCTCACCGTCCCCGCTCCCTCCGTCCACCGCTCCGAAGCCTCTCCCGAAGAAGGTGACCCCAGGTGATCGTCACCACCGACACCGGCGCGGCCATGGTCGTCATCGGCCCGAACGGCGAGCGCGTACGGATCCGCTCCCTCGCCCGGAGCCCGATGCTCGCCACTGCCTGCGAGGCCTTCGACCACCTGCGGCTGAGCCCGGGCGCCCACCACGTCCTCCCGGGCCGGCCCGACACCGAGACCGTCCTGCACGTGCTGCGCGGCGCCGCCGTCGTCGGCCGACTGTCCGACGAACCGGATCACTTGGCCTCCGAGGGAGACCTGCTGCTGGCCCGCCGCGGCCGCGCCCTGCACTTGGAAGCCGGGCCGCTCGGCACGGAACTGCTCTGCCTGACACTCGCCGTTCCCCGACACACCGCCGGCACCCGGGCCGCCCTGGCCCGGCGCCGTGCCGCCCGCCGCGACCGGCCCTGACCGGGGCTGGTCGGCCCTGACAGGCGCTGACCGGCGCTGACCGGCGCTGCCAATCCTGCCTGTCCTCCAGTTCCTCTCGGAGGTGACCACTCGTGATCCTCGTCCCCGCTGCCGTCCCCCGCACCGCGCCCGCGTTCCAGCGGCTGATCGATCCGGAGCAGCGGCCGGCCGTCCGCGCCGGACTCACCGTCGAGGCGCTGCCGCCGGGCGTCCGGATCGAGCAACTCCCGTACGAATCGGTCGAGTCGGTGACCGTGGTGCTCTCCGGTCGGCTGTTCGCGGCCGGCCGGATCCTCTCCCCGGGCGAGGCGCTGCACCACCGCCCCGGAACCTCCTGCCGGATCTCCGCCGTCCGAGGCACGCCGACCACCGTGCTCACGGTCAGGCCCGTTCCGCCCCGGGCCGCCATCCCGGCCCAGCGGTCGGACTCCGCGCCCGCCGCGAGCCGGCGGCAGGTGGAGGTGGGCACCGCGCGGCTCGACCCGTGCGGAACCTGCGGACCGTACACGGACCGGGCCGCCGACGCCTTCCTGGTGGTTCTCACCGGGGCCGCGGCCTTCCTCGGAGAGCTGGGTGAAGTCCTGTTGCTCTCCGGCGACTTGGTCTACGTCCGGGCGGGGGAGCGGTACGGCCTGCGGGCCGGCCGGCGTGGACCGGTCACCGCCGTGCTGGGCCGCGTCGGCGCACCCGGCGCCGCTCTGGGGCCGGAATGGGACGGCCGGCCCGTGCGCTCGGGGCAGACCGGTCCGCAGGGTTGAGACCGGAGCGCTCGACCGTGATCGGTCACGCGAAAGGAAGGTCGACGGGCCGGCGTCCGCGCGTGCGGACGCCGGCCCGCGGCGTGTACCGGGTGAGGATCCGGTTTCGACGGCCCGGTGTCCCGGGCGGCCGGGGCCCGGTCTCGAATCCCGTCCCGACGTGAGCCGGAGCGGTCGGGCCCCGGCTCCTCCCGGCTCCTCCCGGCCCTTCCCGGCCCTTCCCGGCCCTTCCCGGCCCTTCCCGGCCCTTCCCGGCCCGTTCCCGCCCCGACACGCTGAGGACTTCACGAGCACGTCACGGAAAGTCACGTGATCGCCGCTGATAGTGTCGGCCGGGTGGATGAAGAACAGCCGTTGGCGCCTGTGGATCCGGGTGGCACTCCGGCCGTCCGTGTGCTGATCGTCGACGACCACCCCCTCTTCCGGGAGGGGCTCAGGGCGGCACTGGAGAGCGCCGAGGGTGTCCTCGTGGTCGCCGAGGCCGAGCGGGTCGCCGATGTCCCGGAGGCGGTCGCCCGGTACCGCCCGAGCGTGGTGATCATGGACCTCTCGCTGCCCGACGGCTCCGGGCTGGAGGCCGTCCGGCAGCTCGCCACCCAGGAGGCGCCGCCGCCGGTGCTGATGCTGACCATGTCGGACGACGACGGAAACCTGCTCGCGGCCCTCCAGGCCGGCGCGCGCGGCTACCTGGTCAAGGGAGCGGGGCGGGAGGAGGTGCTGCACGCGGTGCGGACGGTCGCGGCGGGCGGCGCGGTGTTCGGCGGCGAGGTGGCGGGACGGATCACCGTCCTGCTGGCCGGGGCGAAGATGCGCGAGGCGGGACAGCTCTTCCCCGAACTCACCGCCCGGGAGGCCGAGGTGCTGGACCTGGTCGCGCGCGGGCTGGACAACCGGCGGATCGCCCGGGAGCTGGTGGTCGCGGAGAAGACCGTCCGCAACCACATCACCCACATCTTCGAGAAGCTGCACGTCGCGACGCGCGCCGAGGCGGTCGCCCGGGCCCGCGACATGGGTCTCGGCGACGACCGGGCCACCCCGGAGAGGTGAACCGGGTGTCGTGAGCGGGGAGCTGTGAACCGGGGGTGCCGGTCCGCCGACCGGCACCCCCGGAGTCCTGCCGTCCCCGCCCTACGGCTGCATCCCGCTCACGGCCGCATTTCGTACGTGCCGGAGAGCGACTCGACCTGCGTCCACACCCGCGCGTCCCGCGCCGGGTCGGCGACCGGGCGACGCACGTTCGCGAGTGCCCAGGCGGCCTGCTGCTCGGTGGCCGAGGCCTTGCCGTGCAGCTCGGTGGCGTGCGCGGAGAAGTCGCGGACCAGCGCGTCGAAGACCCGGTCCAGCACGTCGCCGCCGTGCTCGGAGGCGGCCAGACCGGTCAGCTCGGCCTGCTCCAGCACCAGCTGGCCGTAGACGATCAGCGCGAACAGCTGGCCGATCTCCAGCAGGAAGTCCAGGTCGGCCTGCTGCTCCTTGCTCGGCGCGTTCTGGAGCAGCAACTCGCAGAAGCCGTCGGCCTGTTCGCGGAAGCGGGCGACATTGGGCAGCTCGGCGTGGCGGTCGTAGGCGGTGCGCCAGTCGTGGAAGCGGATCGCGCCGAGGCCGCGGGCCGGGCCCTGCCGGAACAGGAAGGCGTCGTCGGCGGCGTCCACGCGGCTCGGCACCGGGGCGTAGTCGGCCGGGGCGAACAGGTAGTTGCCCATGAACTTGAGGATCAGCGCCAGGTTGACGTGGACGGTGCCCTCCAGCTTCGGCAGGCCGCGGATGTCCTTCGCGGCCTTGTCGAAGTAGGTGTCCGCCTCGAAGCCCTTGGCGGCGATGACGTCCCACATCAGGTCGATGACCTTCTCGCCCTCGGTGGTGACCTTCATCTTGGTCATCGGGTTGAACAGCAGGTAGCGGCGGTCCTCGGGGGAGGCGCTGCGGAAGTAGTCCACCGCCCGGGCACTGAACAGCTTCATCGCCACCAGGCGGACGTAGGCGTCGGTCAACTCCCGCTTGACGTGCGGGAAGTCGGTGACCTGCTTGCCGTACAGCACCCGGTTGTGGGCGTGCGTGACGGCCTCGTACATCGCGTGCTCGCAGATGCCGATCGAGGCGGTGCAGAGGTTGAACTTGCCGACGTTGACGGTGTTGAGCGCGGCGTCGAAGGCGGCCTGGCCGGTGTGCAGCACGTCCTTGGCGCCCACCGGGTAGTCCTCCAGGCGGAACTCGCTGACGTACATCTGCGCGTTCACCACGTTCTTGACCAGGTGGTACGCGTCGTGGCGACTGTCGGCGGCGAAGAAGACGTAGCCCTCCGGGCCCTCGACGTCCGAGCGGCGGCCGAACACCGAGACCAGGCCGGCCACGTTGCCGTTGCCGATGTAGTACTTCGAGCCGGTCGCGGTGAAGCCGCCCTCGCCGTCCGGGGTGAGGATCATGTCGGTGGAGTAGATGTCGGCGCCGTGGGTGCGCTCGGAGAGGCCGAAGGCCATCACGTGGCCGTCCGCGAGGAGCTGGGCGGCGCGGGCGCGGACGGCCTCGTTTTCGCTCTGCCAGACCGGGCCGAGGCCCAGGATGGTGACCTGCCAGGTGTACCAGTAGCCGAGGCCGTAGAAGCCGAGGATCTCGTTCAGCTCGGCGATCCGCGCGGTGTCCCAGCGCTTGTCGGGGTCGGCCGCGGCGGGGGTCAGGAACTCCGCGAAGAGGCCCTCCTTCGCGGCGAAGTCCAGGAAGTCGGCGTACCAGCTGCGGTCGATGTAGGTGTCGATCAGCGCCTTCTTGCCGCGGGACTCGAACCAGTCCACCGTCGCGCGCAGCAGTCGGCGGGTCGGCTCGTCGAACTGTTCGGGGTCGTAGTTGCGCGGGTTGAAGAGCATCGAGGGGCTCCCGGGGGTCGAGGGTGTGAAGAGGGCGGGTGACAGGGTTCGGGCGACAGTAGTCGGGTGACAGATTTCAAACTCTGTTAGTTGTCATCCGTCGGCCGTCATCTGTCAGTCGTCGGCCGTCATCTGTCAGTCGTCAGTCGTCATCCGTCGGTCGCCGTCCGCCGTCGGCGGAGAGGCGGCGCAGGGTGGCGAGCACGTCGTCGAGCCAGGCGAGGGTCATCCGCTCGTACTCGATGCCGCCGCGCAGCACCACGTGCTGCAGCTGCTCGTGCGCATCGAGTGCGGTGGTGTCGGGGAAGTCGCGCTGCTCGCCGTGCAGGTAGCGGGCGAGCAGGGCGGCATGGCTCTCGCGGTGCCGTTCCACCTCGGAGACCAGCGCGGCCGGGTCGTCGAAGGCGGCGGCCCGGATCTTGACCGCGAGTTCGTGCCGGACGGTCTCCGGCTCGACCGGTTCGCGCAGCCAGCCGGCCAGCGCGGCCCGTCCGGCCCCGGCCGCCGAGTAGACCTTCTTGTCCGGGCGCCCGTCCTGGGGGACCTCCTGCGCGGCCACCCAGCCGTCCGCCTCCATCCGCCGCAGCACCCGGTAGATCTGCTGGTGGGTGGCGGTCCAGAAGCGTCCGATCGAGCGGTCGAAGCGCCGGGCCAGCTCGTAGCCGGAGCCGGGCTGCTCCAGCAGCGAGACGAGGATCGCGTGCTCCAGTGCCATGGCCCGCATCCTGCTATGCAACGAGTTGCATAGGCAATGGCGGCCCGGACGGTTGAGACGCAGGTCACCGGCGTGACCGGATGGTTATCGGTCATTCCGGACTATCGGGTGCAAAACCTTGGATAAGCGCCAGAATGGGTACGGGGCAAGCGCCTTACCGGTTCCGACCACAGGAGGTGGTATCGGTGGCAACCCATATCCCGACGACGGGCATGGAGCACCATCCGGACATCGTCGAACTCCGCGAACGCTACGAGCGGGTCACCTCGACCCCCCGCGCCCAGGGCGTCGAAGCCCTGGCCGTCCTGGCCGGTCTCTTCCTGGCGGCATCGCCATGGATCGTCGGCTTCACCGCGTACAGCACCCTGACCGTGACCTGCCTGATCGTGGGTCTGGCCTACACGGCCCTGATGGCCGGCTACGGATCGGCCTACGAACGCACCCACGCCCGGGCCTGGGCGGCCGCTGCGCTCGGTGTCTGGACGATCATCTCCCCGTGGGTCGTCTCCGGGTCCGTCGCGCACGGCAAGAACATCGTGACCTGCATCATCGTGGGCGCCGTGATGTTCCTGCTCGGCCTCGCGGCGATCTCGATGGCGACCATGACGTCGAACGGGGCGTCGATGCGGCGCGGCCGGGCCGGCCGCGCGAAGGGCTGATCTTCCCCGCAGCCCGTGACCGGGGCGCGGAGGGCGCGAGTGCCCCCCGCGCCCCGGCGCGAGCCCGAGGCGCGAACACCCAAGGCGCGCCCGAGGCGTGACCCGGGCGCGGGCCCGGCACGTTCCGGCCCGATTTCGACCCGGCTCCGACCCGGCTCCGACCCGCTAGGGGTGGGTCATCCGCAGCACGTCCAGAGCCTCGTCCAGCTGCTCCTCGGTGAGCCTGCCCTGCTCGACGTAGCCGCGCTCCAGAACCACCTGACGGATCGTCTTGCGTTCGGCCAGCGACTGCTTGGCGACCTTCGCGGCCTCCTCGTATCCGATGTAGCGGTTCAGCGGGGTCACCACCGAGGGCGAGGACTCCGCGTACTCCCGGGCCCGGTCCACGTTGGCGGTGATTCCGTCCACCGTCCGGTCGGCCAGCAGCCGGGCACTGTTGGCGAGCAGCCGCACCGACTCCAGGACGTTGCGGGCGATCACCGGGAGCATCACGTTCAGCTCGAAGTTGCCGCTCGCGCCCGCCAGCGTGACCGTCGCGTCGTTGCCCACCACCTGGGCGGCGACCATCAGCACCACCTCGGGCAACACCGGGTTCACCTTGCCCGGCATGATCGACGAACCGGGCTGGAGGTCCGGCAGGTTGATCTCGCCGAGCCCGGTGCGCGGCCCGGAGCCCATCCACCGCAGGTCGTTCGCGATCTTCGTGAAGCCCACCGCCACCGTGCGCAGCTGACCGCTCAACTCGACCAGGGCGTCCCGCGCGCCCTGCGCCTCGAAGTGGTTCCTGGCCTCGGTCAGCGGCAGGTCGGTGGCGCGGGCGACCTCCGCGATGACGGCCGCCGGGAAACCGGGCGGGGTGTTGATGCCGGTGCCCACCGCCGTCCCGCCGAGCGGGAGTTCGGCCACCCGGGGCAGGGTGGCCAGCAGTCGCTCCCGCCCGTGCCGCACCTGGGCCGCGTAGCCTCCGAACTCCTGGCCGAGCGTGACGGGCGTGGCGTCCATCAGGTGGGTGCGGCCCGACTTGACCACCCGGGCGAACTCGGCGGCCTTGCGCTCCAGCGACTCCGCGAGGTGCTCCAGCGCCGGGACCAGGTCATGGGTGACGGCGGCGGTCGCGGCGATGTGGATCGAGGACGGGAAGACGTCGTTGGACGACTGGCTGGCGTTGACGTGGTCGTTCGGATGGACCGGTCGGCCCAACCGCTCCCCGGCCAGGGTGGCGATCACCTCGTTGGTGTTCATGTTGGACGAGGTGCCCGAGCCGGTCTGGAACACGTCCACCGGGAACTGGTCGTCCCAGCGCCCCTCCGCGACCTCCTCGGCGGCGGCCGCGATCGCCTCCGCCGTCTCCTCGTCCAGCACCCCGAGCCGGGCGTTCACCCGGGCCGCGGCGGCCTTGATCCGGGCCAGTGCGGCGATGTGCGCCCGCTCCAGCCGCTGGCCGGACACCGGGAAGTTCTCCACCGCCCGCTGCGTCTGCGCCTGCCACTTCGCGTCGGCCGGCACCCGGACCTCGCCCATCGAGTCGTGCTCGATCCGGTACTCCTGCGCCTTCTCCTGCTCGCCACCCATCGCGCGCTGCACCTCCTGTACGGGCCCGACCGGCCCGGAACGGATCTTCGGTCAGCACAGCCGCGAACGAGGCCCGGGTATTTCCGGTCGGGGTGATCCGGTTCCGTTCCGTTCCCTTCCGTTCCGTTTCGTTTCGGTACGGGGCCGGGTGCCGGCGGCCGGTGCGGCCCGGTTTCCGGCCCCGGCTCGGCTCCTACCGGCGGGGCAGCTCGGCGCGGACCAGCTCGCCCGGGCCGGTACCGGCCTGGACGACGAGCTCGCCGCCCGGGGCCCAGACGCCGGAGCCGCCCGAGCTGTCCGGGTACTCGCCGGTCGCCCCGGCACAGGTCGCGAGCACGCACCACACCCCGTGGGCGGCGGCCCGGTCGCGGACGTGGCCGTCCCGCCGCTCCGCCTGGGCGGTGCCGGGCCCGTAGAGGGTGGAGGCGACGTAGGCGTCGATGCCGAGCGCGGCGGTCTCCTCGGCGTGCGCCGGGTCGGCGGCGTCCGCGCAGACGGCGAGGCCGAGTCGCAGGCCGTCCAGCTCCAGGACGACGGGCTTCCCGCCGGGGGCGAAGCGCTCGACCTCGGCGCCGTGCAGGCGCATCTTCCGGTAGGCGACCTCGGCGCCCTGCCCGGTGACCACCAGCGTGGCGATGGACTCGCGCCCGTCGGCCTCGGTGACGGGCGCCCCGACCAGGGCGACGGCGCCGGTCGCGGCGCAGGCGGCCACCAGCGGCGCGAGCCGGGCGTCCGCCGGGTCGACGGCCGGTGCGGTCAGGTCGTAGCCGGTCAGCGACAGCTCGGGGAACACCACCAGCCGGGTGCCCGCCTTCCGCACCGCCTCGGCGTGCAGGGCGACGTTCTCGGACACGGTGTCCGGACGGCCGGCGGCGGCGCAGACGGGCTGGGCGACGGCGACGGTCAGGGCTCCGCGGGCGGGCGGGTTCGCGGACGGGGCGGAGGCCGAGTCCGTAGCCGAGTCCGGTCGCGAGTCCGCGGGCGAGTCGGCGTGCGAGGACTCGGGTGAGGGCGTGGACGAGGGCATGGCGGAGCCTCCGGCTGGCGGGGCGGGGCGGGGCGGGGCGGGGCGGGGCGGGGCGGGGCGGGGTGATCGTGATCAACCGTGATCGTGATCAACCTATGCGCCCGCCGAGGAGGTGGGCAACGGAGCCGGGACGAGGAGCGGTGCAGGTGGACGGGGCTCCCGGGGCCGATCGGGCCGATCTCACTCGAAGGAGTGAGATCCCCGGCGGGTGCTTCAAACTGCCGTGCGCCCCTTCATACGCTCCAGACCGGGCCGGGCGGACTCCGGCCGGACCCGGATCGGCGCAGCTCGGCCCGGGGGACCAGGACGAGGGGGCGGACGGACGGATGACCACAGGACACGGCCCGATGGGCGGAACGGGTGACGGAGCGGCACGGGAGGGGACGACCCCACTGAATGTCCCGGTGGGCGCCGCGACGGACGCTCCGGCGAAGACCTCGGCGAAGACCGCCCCCGGCGGTCTCACCCGGCGGCAGCTGCTGGGTGCGTCGGCGGCGCTCGGCGGTGCGGCCTGGCTGCTGCGCGGCACCATCGGCCCGGACAGCGCCGAGGCCGCCGCGCCCGTACCACCCGCGCTGCCCCCCGGCACCGAGCTCTACCAGCGGGTCTTCCAGAACTGGTCCGGCGAGATCCGCACCGACCAGCTGTGGACCTGCGCGCCCCGCACCCCCGAGGAGGTCCCGGCCCTCGCCGACTGGGCGCACGCCAACGGCTGGCGGCTGCGCGCCACCGGGTACCGGCACACCTGGGCACCGCTCACCGTCGCCGCCGGGACCCCGGAGAGCGCCAGGGTGCTGCTGGTGGACACCAGTCGGCACCTCACCGCCATCGGCGCCGACTCGCCCGACACCGTCCGGGTGCAGACCGGCGCCACCATGGAGGCCCTGCTCGCCCACCTCGCCGACCGCGGTCTCGGCCTGACCGCCTGCCCGGCCCCCGGCGAGATCACCGTAGGCGGTGTACTCGCCATCGGCGGCCACGGCACCGCTGTCCCGGCCGCAGGGGAGGTGCGACCGGAGGGGCACGGCTACGGATCGGTCAGCAACCAGGTCGTCCGGCTCACCGCCGTCGTCCTCGACCCGGCCACCGGCCGCTACACGCTGCGGACCTTCGACCGCTCCGAGGCCGACAGCGCCGCCTTCCTGGTCCACCTCGGCCGAGCCTTCCTGACTGAGGTGGTGCTGCGGGCCGGCGCCGACCGGCCGCTGCGCTGCGTCAGCCGACTCGACATCCCGGCGAGCGAGCTCTTCGCCCGCCCCGGGGCCGGAACGGGAACCGGAACAGGCGCCGGCACCGGGTCCGGTGCGGGTACCGGCGGGGGCGGGGGGCTCGGCGGAGTGCTCGGGGGAGTGCTGGGCGGTGTCCTCGGGAGCGGAGGAGGCCCGCGTACCCTCGCCGACTTCGTGGAACGCGACGGTCGGGTAGAGGCGATCTGGTTCGCCTACACCGAGTACCCCTGGCTCAAGACCTGGAGCGTCACCCCGAGCAAGCCGCTCGCCTCCCTGTCCGTCGACCACCCGTACAACTACCCGTTCTCGGACAGCCTTCCGGAACCGGTCGCCCGGCTCGCCGGCGAGATCGTCACCGGCGCCTGGGCCTCGGCCCCGCTGTTCGGCCAACTCCAGTACCTGGTCACGAAGGTGGGACTCACCGGTGACATCACCGAAGTCCTGCTCTCCGGCGCCCTGCTGCGCCGACTGCTCAGCGGCGAGGTGCTCACCCACCTGCTCGCGGGCGGACTGCGGTCCGACCTCTGGGGACCCTCGCGCACCCTGCTCCAGTACGTCCGCCCGACCACCCTGCGAGTCACCGCCAACGGCTACGCGATCCTCCTCAAGCGAGCCGACCTCCAGTGGGCGGTGAGTGAATTCGCCGCCTACTACCGGGAGTTGCTCGCCTCCTACCAGGCCCGGGGCGAGTTCCCGGTGAACGGCGCGGTGGAGATCCGGGTCACTGGCCTGGACGACCCGGCCTCCTGCGGCGTCCCCGGCGCCCGGCCCCCGCTGCTGTCCGCGCTGCGACCGCGCGCCGACCGCCCGGAGTGGGACACGGCCGTCTGGCTGGACGTCCTCGCCTTCCCCGGCACCCCCGGACTGGAGCGCTTCGCGCGGGAGTTGGAGCAGTGGCTGCTGCGCACCTTCGACGGCTCCCGGGCGGGCCTGCGGGTCGAGTGGTCCAAGGGCTGGGCGTACACCGACGCCGCCGCCTGGTCCGACCCCGACCTGCTCGGCCGGGTCGTTCCGGACAGTCTGCGGGCTGGCGGCGGGCCCGGCTGGGACGAGGCGGTCGCCGTCCTGGACCGCCACGACCCGCACCGGGTCTTCGGAAACCCGTTCCTGGACGGGCTGTTGAAGTAGGAGGCCCCTTCCTGTCAGTCCCGACGAGTCGTCATATGTGCTCCATGACGATTACCGCGAGGGTGTCCGGAGCCAGGGCGCGGAAGACGTGCGGAGTGTCGCCCGGGTAGCTCACGTAGTCGCCCGGGCCCAGCTCCACCGGTGCCTCCGTCGGCCCGACCAGCGCCCGCCCGGCACCGATCAGCACGTGCTCGACGGTGCCGGGCATGTGCGGATCGGAGGCCCTGGTCTCATCCGGCTGCGCCTCGATCCGGTAGATGTCGCGCCGGGCGTTGGGCGGGCAGGAGGAGAGCATGGTGGCGGCGTAGTCGGCGCGCTCGGAGTGGGTCACCGGGCCCTCGCCGGCCCGGATCACCTTGACCGCCGGGCGCGGCGGGTCGACGAGTCGGCTGAACGGCACGTTCAGTGCGACGCCGAGCGCCCAGAGCGTCTCCACGCTGGGGTTGCCGGCGCCGGACTCCAGCTGGGATAGCGTGGACTTGGCGATGCCCGCGCGCCGGGCCAGCTCGGCCATCGACAGCCCGCTGCGCTCGCGTTCGCGCCTGATCGAGGCGGCGATCTGGCCGATCAGCTCGCCGCCGCCGTTGGCGCCGCTGCCGCTGCCGCTGCTGCTGGAGCGGCCGAAACCGTCGGAGCCGCCGGAGCCGCCGGAGTCCGTGGCCGGGGTGCTCTGGTCACTCATGCTCGCCACTCACGGTTCCTCCTGGCCCCTTCCATGGCCGCCGGTGCGGCCGATGTCGCCGTTCATGCTGCCACGGCCGGTCGCATCGGCCGCCGTTCGCCCGATCGGTCCGAGTGTTCGCCTTGACGAACGACGTCGAGTCGGTTCACTCTAATGAACATGCGTTCGCTACTTCGAACACTGGAGCGTGCCACCCTCCGGGACGTCGCCCTGGTCTGCCTGGCCGATGCCCTGGTCGGCGCGTCCTTCGGCGCGATCAGCGTCTCCGGGGGCCTGCCCCTCTGGGTGCCGATCGCCCTCTCCGTCCTGGTCTTCGCCGGCGGCTCCCAGTTCGCGGCGGTCGGCGTGGTGCTCTCCGGCGGCGGCGCCCTCGCCGCGGTCGCCACCGGACTGGTGCTCAACGCCCGGCTGCTGCCCTTCGGCTTCACCGTGGCCGACGTGCCCGACGGCCCGTGGTGGCGGCGGCTGGTGGGAGCGCAACTGCTCACCGACGAGACCGTCGCCTTCGCCCTGCAGCAGAGCGATCCCCGTCGGCGCCGGGCCGTGTACTGGCTCTGCGGGGTCGCCCTGTTCGTGGTCTGGAACGTCTCGGTGCTGCTCGGCGCCCTCGCGGGCGGGCTGATCGGTGACACGGACGCGTTCGGCCTGGACGCGGCCTTCCCCGCGGTGCTGCTCGCGCTCGTCCTGCCCTCGCTCGCGGACCGCCGCACCCGTACGGCGGCGGTGGCGGGCGCGGTGGTCGCGGTCGCGGCGACCCCGTTCGTCCCCGCCGGGCTGCCGGTGCTGCTCGCCCTGGTCGGGCTGGTGTTCGCCGGTCGGCCGGCGGCTGGGGAGTCGGGTCGGAAGGCGGCGGACGGACCGAATGCCGCGGACGAGGAGAAGGCGAAGGTCCGATGATGCCGCTGTACGCCGTTCTGCTGCTCGCGGCCGGAACGTACGCCTACCGACTGGCCGGGCCGTTGCTCGCCGGTCGGCTCGCCCTCTCGGAGCGGCTGCGGCACCTGCTGGCCGTCGCGGCGGCGGTGCTGCTGGTGGCCCTGGTCACGACCGGCGCGCTGACCCAGGGGCACGGCTTCGCGGGGTGGGCCCGCCCGGCGGGCGTACTGGTCGCGGGAGTGCTCGCGCTGTGCCGGGCACCGTTCCCGCTGGTGGTCGTCGCGGGTGCGGCGACCACGGCGCTGCTGCGGCTCTGTGGGGTTGGATAACAGCTGACAGAGTGTGAAATCTGTCAGCTGTTATCCGTTAGCTGTCGGCTGTCGGCTGTGATCCGGCGGCTGTGATCTGTGATCTGTGAACCGGTGCTCGTCGGCTGTCGTCCGTTCGCCCTCAGCGGCCTTCCCCGGGCCTCTCGACCAGTCGCTCCGCCTGCACCTCCGGCCGCTTGCTGTCCCACAGCAGCTCCCACACCTTGAACACGCAGTGGTAGTCGCGCATGCTCCCCTGGGCGATCAGCAGGTAGGTGTCCCCGTCGCGGAGCAGCGTCCGCCGTCGACTGTTGAAGGGGTGCTCCGGGGTGTAGGAGGGGACGAGCCGCCTCAGCTCCTCGACGGCCTCCTCGCGGGTCCCCTCGACCTCGGCGAGCACCTTGCTCCCCCAGATCCGATCCTGGCCCATGCCCACGGTCTCCTCGACGACCAGCGCCCAACGTGCCATGTCCTGCCCCGCCCCTTCTCCTCCGGTTCGCTTCCGCTCGGCCGTACGCGCCCTCGGGCGCGCCGTCGGACGTGTCGCCATCCTCACTCGTTCACGCCCGCCCACCACCCGGCCGGGTGCGGAATACTCGCCGGTATTCCGCCGGTGTCCCGCCGAGAGTACAAGGAGCTTCAGTGACGAAGCCGACCCGGATCGACCCGTCCGACCTGCTCGCCGTCGGCGATCTGCTCTCCGACGAGGAGCGGCTGATCCGCGACACCGTCCGCCGGTTCACCGAGGAGCGCATCCGCCCGCACATCGGCGAGTGGTTCGAGCGCGGGGTCTTCCCGGTCCGCGAACTCGCCCCCGAGCTCGGCGCCCTGGGCGTGCTCGGCATGCACCTCGACGGCTACGGCTGCGCCGGCGCCGACGCGGTGGCGTACGGGGTGGCCTGCATGGAGCTGGAGGCGGCCGACTCCGGGCTGCGCAGCTTCGTCTCCGTCCAGGGCTCGCTCGCCATGCGCTCGATCCACGCCTTCGGCTCCGAGGAGCAGAAGCAGCGCTGGCTGCCCGGCATGGCCGCCGGTGAGCTGATCGGCTGCTTCGGCCTCACCGAGCCGGACTTCGGCTCGGACCCGGCCAACATGCGTACCCGGGCGGTGCGCAAGGGCGGTGAGGGCGGCGACTGGGTGCTGTCCGGCAGCAAGATGTGGATCACCAACGGCAGCATCGCCGACGTCGCCGTGGTCTGGGCGCAGACCGAGGAGGGCGTGCGCGGCTTCCTCGTCGAGCGCGGCGCCCGCGGCCTGACCGCCACCGATGTGCACGGCAAGCTCTCGCTGCGTGCCTCCGTCACCAGCGAGCTGGCCTTCGACGACGTGGTGCTGCCCGCCGACGCCGTGCTGCCCGGGGTGGTCGGCCTGCGCGGACCGCTCTCCTCCCTCAACGAGGCCCGCTACGGGATCCTCTGGGGCACCGTCGGCGCCGCTCGCGACTGCTACACCTCCGCCCTGGACTACGCCAAGATCCGGATCCAGTTCGACCGTCCGATCGCGGGCTTCCAGCTGACCCAGCAGAAGCTGGTCGAGATGATGCTGGAGGTCGAGAAGGCGTACCTGGTCGCCCTGCGGATCGGGCGGCTCAAGGAGCAGGGCGCCGCCCGCCCGCCGCACATCAGCTTCGGCAAGCTCAACAACGTCCGCACCGCCCTGGAGATCGCCCGCAGTGCCCGGACCGTCCTCGGGGCCAACGGCATCACCACCGAGTACCCGGTGCTGCGGCACGCCAACAACCTGGAATCGGTGCTCACCTACGAGGGCACCAGCGAGATCCACACCCTGGTGCTCGGCGAGGCCATCACCGGCGAGTCCGCCTACCGCTGACGGCCGCCCGTCCGCCCTCGCCGCATCTCGTCGTCCCTCGCGGCCCGGGAAAACCGGTGGTCGGGCCCGTCGTGGCCCGGCTACCGTCCCTGCCATGACCAGCCGGTTCGTCCCGACGCAGCCCCCGACCACCACCCTCTGGCGCCCCACCGGCCCCGAGGGGCTCGCCCTGGTCGAGGCCGCGGACCGGCGCGCCTGGCCGCCCCGCCTCCCCGAGCAGCCGATCTTCTACCCCGTCCTCAACGAGGACTACGCGATCCGGATCGCCCGGGACTGGAACGTGCCCGCCTCGGGCGTCGGCTACGTCACCCGCTTCGAGGTCGACACCGCCTTCCTCGCGCGCTACCCCGTTCAGCGGGCGGGCGGCCGGACGATCCTCGAACTCTGGGTGCCCGCAGAGGAGTTGGACGAGTTCAACCGGCACATCGTCGGCCGCATCGAGGTCGTCCACGAGTTCCGCCCGCAGCCGTGAGGCGGCCGGTCGGTGTCACGGCTGCCACGGTCGCGGCCTGCGGGTCAGTTCATCCCTGATGGCCTTCAGCAGTCGTTCCACCTCGAAGAGTTCGGACGATCCGGGTGAACCCGCCGCCTTGATGACGCCGTGGAGGTCGACGGCCTCCATGAGTGCGGAGGGCAGATCGCCCAACGCCATGGACGTCGATGCGATCTGGCGTCTGACACGTAGGAGCAGACTGTCGTGCGGTTCCCGTCGGGAACCGAGCTCCTCGGCGAGAGCCCGGAACTCGGCGCGTGCTCGCGCGTGTTCCCCCAGCCACATGTCACAGTGTGCGGCATCGGCCCGGCATTCGGCGGCCGGGTCGACGCCGTGGGCGCCCATGGTTGCGAATCGGCGCGCCAGGCCGGTGAACACGGTTCGAGCGTGGCCGTATTCGCCCGAGTCGAACAACGCGCGTGCCCGGACGAGTTGTTCTTCGGCGGGGGGTGGAGGTGCTTCACCGAAGGGGCTGTCCGGTTCGCCGGACTCACCAGGTGCGACGTGTCCCGTGAGGGCGAGCGAGGCCGGGTTCTCCTGGAGTAGCGGGGCGAGCAACTCGCGGATCTGACGTGCGGAGGAGGGGCGAGCGGACTGGAGCTTGGCCAGGGACTTCAGGATCACGTCTTCCAGGGGTGGTGGCGTGTCCGGTCGTCTGTCGCGCGGCGGTACGGGCGCAGTGTGCCAGTGGTCGTGAATGAGCTTGGACATGCTTCCGGTGAACGGCGGCTCCCCGGTGAGGAGTTCGTACAGGACGCAGGCCAGCGCATAGAGGTCGCTACGCGGGCTGATCGGACGGCCGGTGTCAGGCTGCTGTTCCGGTGCCAGGTAGCTGAAGGTTCCCAGGACCTGCCCCTGCTGGGTGAGCCCCCACCGCTCCTTCTCGAAGGTCCGCGCCACACCGAGGTCGAGCAGCATGACCTTCCGGTCGTCGGTGAGCATGATGTTTGCGGGCTTGATGTCGCGGTGGATGACGGGAACGGAGTGCAGGTGGGCGAGGATGTCGCACAACTGGACGGCGATTGAGACGATCTCGGCGATGGGGAGGGCGGGGCGACTCCGTCGGGAAAGGTCCTCCCCGAGCACAAGTTCCATGGCCACGTAGTGGTCGTCCGTATCGGGATCGAGTCCGGCGTCGTAGAAGGTCGGGATCCCGGGATGGTGCAGACGGGTGAGGATCTCGGCCTCGCGGCGGAACCGTTCGAGACACTCGGCGAGTTCGGCGGGATCGGTGACGGGGGCGATGTACCGCGGCTGGATGATCTTGAGTGCGACGTCCCGTTGTTCCTGGTGGTCGTAGGCGTGCCAGACCTGGCCCATGCTGCCGGCTCCGAGCCGGCCGCGCCGCTCGTAGCGTCCGCCGCCCGGTCGAGGCTCAGTCCGCACTGTCGTGATCATCCGCGTCGGCCCCGGCCCTGTCCTCGGCCGTCGTTCGAGCCTCGGCCGTGGCCTGGATCTCGGCGGCGAGTTCGGCGAGCGTGCCCTCGCCCGGCAGGAGCCAACGGTTCGTCCCCTGCACAGCGACGGGAGCCTGCGCCCATCCGGCGGCCTCCCAGATCCGGTGGACCAAGCCGGTCGGTGAGTGGAGCTCTCCGTCGAACGCCCAGACCAGAGGCTTGCGCCGGTCGTTGACCCAGGTGGCGAGGAACCGGGACGGGTCATCGTTCAACCACTCCTCGACAGCGCGTGCCTCGGCGCCGATCGGGACGTAGATGAGCTGAGCCCCATCCGGGATGCGCTGGTGATCGACCAGCAGGGGAACCGAATTGGGTCGGCGGGGTCGTCGGGGCGCCGGAGCGGAGAGGTCGGGGTGCGGGGGGACGGCGGTGCCGTCCTTGAGCCTGCGTAGCGCCGTCTCCGCAAGCCATCGGCACCGCTGCGCGCTGCTCATGGTGACCGAGATCAACGCAGATCTGCCGAAGTGCGTGGTCGAGAGCTCCAGCAGGACGGTGAGCAGACCGGGCAGGCGGCGCAACACCGTCCTCAAGCGCTCCTCCCATTCGTCGTCCAGCTCGTCGATGTCGTCGTCGAGCAGTTGGAAGACGATGTGCGAGATCAGCAACCTCCCGGACCTCGCCAGGGCCCGCGCACGCTCGGACGCATTGGCGACGAGATCCTCCAGCGCCTCGCCGACTGCCCGCGTCAGCAGCACCGACCGCCAGATCTGCTGGGCACTCGGGCGCTCGCCGAACAGCAGCGTGTACGCGCCCTCCGGGGCCTCGCGCCACAGGTAGTCGTGGTCGCGACGGAGGTGGGCGACGAGTCCGGCGTCGGGGTGGGCACAGGCGAGGGCGGTTGCGGCCTCGGTCACCGAGCAGCCGGCGGCAGGCGACGGCATGAGGTCACCTCGCCGGTAGACGTAGGACTTCCCGAGCGAGGCCGCGAAGTCGTCCCGGATCACGGACTGACGGGGATCGAGCGCGATGAAGTCCCTCGGCTCCATCCGGTTCTGGGTGTTGGTCGACTCGGTGATCCGCCGCGCCAGTCCCTCGGGCGCGTTCCTGAGGCCGATCACACGGACCATGACGTTGGCCTGGGTGACCGAATCGGGGTTCTGCTCGAAGGCATGGAACGCGGAGACCACGGTCTGCGCGCCGTTGACGACCTGGGCGTCGGACAACTCCAGCTGCACCGGGTGGCCTTCGATACGGCGGGCGAAGTACGAAGCGCGGATGTCGTCGCAGAGCACCGTCACTCCGTTGTTGAAGTACATGAAGTGTTCCGGCGTCTCGACGAGCGTGTCGACGATGGCCTGGTTGACGGCGGTTCTTCCGAGGTAGCCACGAAGATTGCGCTCGAACAGCCGCAGGCCATGGGCCTGGTACCAGCGCGCCAGCTCATCGGCGGCCACGGTGCCGGCGATCGCGGGGTAGGCGCCGGCCGCCTGGTGCCACCGGTCGGAGAGGGTGACGGTCAGAGTGATGGGTGGGGTGATGGTGTTCCGGGCCGCCATGTGGAAGTCGGCCAGATTCAGAGTGTGGATGTCCAGGACGTCGCCGAGGAGTCCGAACCTCTCGACCGCGGACGACAGGAGCTCCTTCGCCGTCGCCAGCTGTCGTTCCTCCCCCGTGAACGCGAGGACCAGGTGGATCCGGCCGTACGGTGAAGCGAGGACCTCGTCGACACGGTCGGCCAGTTGCTGGAACCGCGCGTTGAACCTCCCGTACGCACGGTTGACGATGAGTTCGAGACCGGATAGGAGCTTCAGGACGTTCTCCTCGGACGGCAGGGCCCGGCCGTGGTCGCTCCACTTGGCCTGAACCAGCCACACCTCCTGTCCGGCCGGGGAGAGCGCGACGGCGTCAATCCCGTGGTCATCGGGACCGTCGATGAGGGACTTCGCGGCCTCCTCGGGACCGCACTCGGTCAGCAGCGCGACAGCCTTCGCCGCCAGTGCCCGGGAGTGGAAGGCGGACCGGTGGTGCGCCGTGCCGGAGCGCGGATCGCCGAAGTCGATGTACGGCCCGAACTCCTGGGTCAGCGCCTGCTGGATCACCCTGACCTGGATCGACGTGGATTCCCCCGGCGTAGCTTCTGAGTCCATCGAGGTCTCCTGTTCGGTCTGATCGGTGCCGTTGTCGGACGGTCCGGTCGAGCGGCTCACGCCGAGTACTGAACGATGAGTGGGGAGGCGACGAGACAGCCGGGGACCGTTGCGGTGCCCGGGAGCGACACCGTGACCCGGGCGTAGCCGGTCATCGGTACGGACGTGTCGAGCCCACCGCTCTCGATGTCGATCCTGCTGAGCAGACGACGGACACCTTCGGCCGGGAGGCTCACGGGATCGACGTGCGGCGCGCCCGAGGTGCGCCGGCCGGCGGCGAGGGCGGAGACGGCCTGGCCGGCAGAGGTGAGGAAGACCCTTCCGTAACTGGCACCGCCGTCGAACCCTGTCAGCTCGGGACCGTTGACCACCTGCGGTTCGCTGCCCAGCAAGTGACGTACCGAGCCATGCAGCAGGAGCCGTGCGGCCGGTGCCGGTTCGGACCCCGTCCGGTGCTCCTGTTCATCGGAGGCCGGGGCCGTGAAGAGCACGAGGTCGGGATACTCGTCCCGAAGGGTGACGCAGTTCAGCCGCATCTCGAAGTGAACCCATTGGCCGGGGGACAGGTCCGGGGCGGTGAACGGTCTGGCCGTCTTCCGCAGCTGCTTCAGGACCCTCTCGCGGTGCCCGCCCCGGCCGCTGTCGCCGGTCGGTGCGTCGAGGCTGACGCCTCCGATCGGTGTGGTCACCTGCATCGTGCCGGTCCGTGAGAACCGGCTCGGTTGCGGCAGGAACTGCTTGAGCTTTCCCTCTGACAAATAGATGACCTCGCGCATCACCACTGTCGTCCCCCTGCATCCTGGTCCCCTGCGGTCTCTCGCCGTGGCTCTCCGGCTTCCGCGTAAGCAGGGTAGACGGTGCCGTGAAGGGACACGGCGGGTGACTGGAGTGTCGGACCTCCGAACCCGGGCCGGGCCGTCCGGCGCCCGTCCGACACTTCGTGGACACCTGACGTTCGGCGGTGGGACGCCGACCGGTACGGCGGTCGGTGAACCATGGCGCGGTCGGCGGCGCCCTCGGCGGGCGCGGCCGGGTGCGCACGACCGAAAGGAACCCCCATGTCCGCTGCCCAGTGGCCCCGCCCCCGCGTGCTCGTCGTCGGGATCGACGGCGTCCGCCACGACTTCCTGGCGCAGGTGCCGATGCCCCGCCTGCAGGAGGTCGCCGAGGCCGGGTTCCTGGTGCCGGTCACCGTCGCGGACAGCACGCCCACCATGTCCGGGCCGTGCTGGGCCACCATCGTGACCGGCGTCGAGCCCGCCAAGCACGGGGTGTGGGGCAACCACCTGGGCGGCAACCGGCTCGACGTGTTCCCCGACTTCGCCACCCGCCTCGCCCGGGGCGACCGCCGCCGCACCTTCGTCGCGGCCGGCTGGGACCCGCTGATGATCAACGAGTCCGGCGGCCCGCTGTTCCGCGCCCCCGGCCGGCTCTCCTACGTGGCCCCCGCCGAGGACACCCCCGAGGCCTGGGAGGCGGTGGACGAGGAGGTCACCCGGGAGGCCGTCCACGTCCTCGGCACCGCCGACCCCGAGGCGTCCTTCGTGTACCTCGGCGCCGTCGACGAGACCGCCCACTTCCTGGGCTGCGGCGACGAGTACCGCGCGTCCATGCGCACCGCCGACAAGCGCCTCGGCCGCCTCCTCGACGCCGTCCGGGGCCGGGCGACCCACGCCGAGGAGCAGTGGACGGTCATCGTCGTCACCGACCACGGGCACGTGGACGCCGGCGGCCACGGTGGCCGTACGGCCGAGGAGCGGACGGCCTGGGTGGCCTGCGCCGGGCACGACATCCTGGCCGGCCCGCCCACCGGCGAGATCCGTCATCCGGACGTCGCCGCGCAGGTGTACGCCTCGCTGCTGCGTCCGATCGACCCGCACTGGACCCTCGACGGCCGCCCGTTCCCGGTCGCCCGTCCGGTACCGGCGGCGGTCTGAAACCGCGTCGCCCGAAGCGGTGGTGGTCCGAAGCGGTGGTGGTCCGAAGCGGCGGCGGCCGGTGACCCGGCTGCAGCAGGCCGGGCTGCGGCGGCTCCGGGCTTGAGCAAGGCTCGATCGGGGCTCGGGCCGTTCTCGACCCGGGCGTGCCAACCTGAGCGCCGGAGCGGCACGGACCCGGCGACCGGCGGTGCCGGGGCCTGTGGCTCAGGGATCCGTGGGGCCGGGATCCGCAGGTCCGGAATCCGCGGGCCTCAGGGTCCCTGCCGGAGGACATACGCCTGAAGGTGGAGAAGGTACCCCGTGGGTCGGAGACAAGTTCGCGACCTGGTGGTGACGATCCGACGGGTCCGGACGGGCCACGATGGTTGCACCGGACGGCGGAGCACGCCGACCGGGTCGGTGACGCGGACCTGAGCGGCCGCCGACAGCGAAGACGAGCGGCAACGGCACGAGCGGCAACGGCCGCATCGGTCACGACACGGAGAGGGCAGTCGGGCATGAAGGGCATCGTGAGCAAGGTCGCGCTGGGAGTCGCGGGTACCGGCATGGCTGTCGCCGTGGCGGCTGTGGCAATCGGCCCGCGGGTGTCCGACTGGTACGACGAGCACCACCAGCAGCAGGGCGCGTACGAGACCGGCACCCAGGCCAAGGCGGACCGCCGGTCGATGCCGACCTGGCTGCCCGACGACGCCTCCGGGGTGAAGTACCTGATGTCCACCACGGGCGACGACCGCCTGCTGCGCGCCACCCTCCCGGAGGGCCGGCTGCCCGCCGGTTGCACCGCCGGGCTGCCGGGCAAGAGCGCGCACCCGGTTCCGCAGGCGCTCAAGGCCGGCTGGTTCCCCGAGAGCGTCGCGACCAAGGCCACCGGCACCTGCGGGCACTACAACGTGGCCCTGACCGGCAACCAGCTCTACGCCTGGCAGGACGGCGCCGCGGTGCAGGCGGCGCTGCGCGCCGAGCACGTCGCCAAGCGCTGAGTCCGGCGACCGGCCCCGGGGGCGCCCGCCGGCCGGGCGACGGCCCCCCCGACCACTGCCGAGGACTCCTCCCGGCCACTTCGGCCCGGGAGCGGAACGGAACGGAACGGCCCGCCGGGCACCGGAAGGTGCGGGCGGGCCGTCGTCGTGTGCGGGCCGGGCCGGGCAGCGGGGCGACCGCCGGACGCACCCCCACGGCCGAACAGCGTGCACCCCCGCTGTCGGAACCGGCCCGGGCTGCGATAGGACGGAGCGCGAACGAACCCCGCGTCACCCGTCCGTAAGGAGAACCATGCCCGGCCCGACCGTCGGCCCCACCGACGACACGTCGACCGCTGCCGCTCCCGCACCCGCCACCACTCCCGACCCCGCGTCCCTTGCCGCCCCGGCCCCGGCCCCGGCCCCCGCCACCGCCACCGGCCAGGCCCGGCCCGGCTGGGCCGTGATCGCCGCCCTCGGCGGGATCGCCGCGCTCGGCCCGCTCACCACCGACCTCTACCTCCCGGGCCTGCCCGCGATCGCCGACGACCTGGTCGCCCAGCCGGCCGCCGTCCAGCTCACCCTGACCTTCTCGATGCTCGGGGTCGCGGCCGGTCAGCTGCTCTTCGGGCCGCTCAGCGACCGCTACGGGCGCCGTCGGCCGCTGCTCGCGGGGCTCGTCCTCTACACCCTGGCCAGCGTGGCGTGCGTGTTCGCGCCGAACCTGACGGTGCTGATCGTCGGCCGCTTCGTCCAGGGCGCGGCCGGCTCCGCCGGGCTGGTGATCGGGCGCGCCGTCTCCCGGGACCGCTTCCAGGGCGTCGCACTGCTGCGCTTCCTCGCCTCGATCGCCCTGATCTCCGGGCTGGCGCCGATCCTCGCCCCGATCATCGGTGCGCAGCTGATGCGGTTCACCTCGTGGCGCGGCACCTTCGGCGTGCTCACGGCCCTCGGACTGCTGCTCACCCTGGTCTCGTTCGGCGTGCTGCGCGAGACGCTGCCGCCGGAGACCCGGGACCGCGGCGGGGTCGGTGCGGCCCTGCGGACGATGGGGAGGCTGCTGCGCAACCTGCCGTTCCTCGGGCTGGCGCTGACCAGCTCCCTCGCCTTCGGGGCGCTCTTCGGCTACATCAGCGGGTCGTCGACGGTCCTCCAGGACGTGTACCAGGTCTCGCCGCAGACCTACAGCCTGCTGTTCGGGCTGAACTCGTTCTCGATCGTGGTGATGACCCAGGTGAACGGACGGGTGCTGGCGCCGCGCTTCACCCAGCGGGCGCTGATGCTGGGCAGCCTCGCGGCGGCGGTCGCCGCCGGGGCGGCGCTGGTGCTGCTGACGACGGTGTGGGACTTCGGGCTGGCCGGGTTCTGCCCGCCGCTGTTCGTGATGATGGGCAGCCTCGGGGTACTGCTGCCGAACACCGCCGCCCAGGCGCTCGGCCTGGTCGAGCCGCAGGTGGCGGGCACGGCGTCGGCGCTGCTGGGGACGGGCAACTTCCTGTGCGGTGCGGTGGTCGCACCGCTGAGCAGCCTGGGCGGTCGGCCGTCCGCCGTGCTGCTGGCGCTGGTGGTCCTGGTCTGCGGGGTGCTGGCGACGGTGGCGTACCTGGCGCTGTGCCGGCCGGAGCGGATGCGGGCGGCGGGCGGCTGACGGGCGAACAGCGGCGAACGGACGCCGACGAACGGACGACAGGGAACAGAGAACAGCGAACAGATAACAGGGAACAGAGGACGGATGACAGCTGACAGAAAATGAAATCTGTCAGCTGTCATCCGTCATTCGTCACCCGAAGCGGACTCAGGCGATGGAGAAGTCATCCCCGTACACGTTGCCCTGGCCGTACCAGCCGTGCAGATACACGGTGACGGTGCCGTTGGCGCCGGTGGTGAAGGGGACGGACAGCTTGGTCCAGCCGGAGGAACTGGTCCAGGCGCTGGCGGTGGCGCCGCCGCTGACGCCGACGTAGGCGTAGTTGCCCTGCACCCAGCCGCTCAGGGTGTAGCTGGTGTTGGGCTTCAGGGTGACGGTCTGTGAGCACTCGCCGGTCTGGCCGGCGGTGGCCGCCGCCTGGAGCGCCTTGGTGCCGGAGTGGACCGGGGTGGAGACCACGGCGCCGCCGCTCTGGCAGGTCCACGGGGTCAGGCTGCCGCTCTCCAGGTCACCGTTGACCAGGCCGGTCGTCGGGCCGGTTCCGGTGATGGTCAGGGTGTAGGCCGCGGTGTGGCTGCCGGAGGGGCCGGTGGCGGTGACGCCGAGCTGGTAGGTGCCCGGAGTCGCGGCCGAGGTGGTGCTGATGTTGAGCGTCGCGCTGTTGCCGGTGGTGACGCTGCCAGGAGTGACGGTGGCGTTGATGCCGATGGTCGGGACGCTGATGACCGAGAAGTTGACGGTCTGTGCCGAGCCCGCGGTGGTCGCCGTCGTGATGGTGGCGGAGGTGGACGAACCGACTGCGACCGTACCGGAGTTCGGGTTCACGGCGACCGAGAAGTCGTTGCCGGGCTGGGTGCCGGTGACGTTCAGGGTGAAGGTGCCGGTGTGGCTGCCGGAGGCCGCCGATCCGGTCACCGTGATCGGGTAACTCCCGGGCGTCACACCGGATATGGTGCTGATGTTGAGCGTGGCGCTGTTGCCGGCGGTGACGCTGCCGGGGGTGACGGTGGCGGTGACGCCGGCCGGGGCCCCGCTGACCGTGAGGTTGACGCTCTGCGCCGAGCCCGCCGTCACGGCCGTCGCGACGGTCGCCGAGGTGGACGAACCGGCGGCGACGGTGGCGGAGTTCGGGCTGACCGACACCGAGAAGTCGTTGTTCACCGTCGAGCCGCTGGTGAACGGCGCGAAGATGTGGCTGAAGTCCCAGGTGTTCTGGGTGATCCCGGAGCAGTTGTCGTTCCCGGCCGTGCCAGGGCAGCCGCCGTTGTCGCGCTGGAGCGCCCAGAAGGACAGCGTGTTGATGCCCTTGGAGACCGCCCAGTTGTACACGGTGTTGGCGTTGGCCAGGGTGAACGTCTCGGCCGGGCCGAAGTCGTCGACACCGATCATCTCGATGATCCCGATCGAACCCCACAGCTGGGCGGGGGTCTTGGACGGGTAGAGCTTGGCGAGCTGGTTGTAGAGGCCCTGCGCGGAGGTCTGGGTGTCGGCCGCCATGTCGTGGGTGGCGTTGTCGTAGTAGTCGAAGGTCATCATGTTGACGACGTCGATCCGCGCGTTGTTGCTGACCGCGTTCCGCAGCACCGCGAGGCCGCTGTCGGCCAGTCCGGAGGGGGTGGTCGGCAGCGTGTAGGAGAACTGGATGGTCCGGCCCTTGGTGGCCGCCCAGTCCTGGACGAGCTTGATCGCCTTGTTGCGGCGGTCGATCCCGCCGCTGTTGGTGAGCGAGTTGTCCTCGATGTCGAGGTCGATCCGGCTGACGTCGTAGGTGGTGATCACGTTCTCGAAAGCGGCCGCGATCTGGTTGACGTCGGTGCAGCTGTCGGCCAGCTCGGTGCCGGTGTTGTCGGCGGTGTAGCCGCCGAAGGACGGGATCACGTCCCCGCCGTTGGCGCGGATGGTCGCGATGTCGGCGCCGAAGGTGGAGGAGGACACCGGCTTGGAGGTGTCGCCGTTCCAGTACGGCGTGCAGGAGCCCTTGGTGGCGGCCTGGAGGAACGCCATGGTCAGGTGCTTGGCGCCGGACTGCGCGGCCAGCTGGGCCGGGCTCTGGCCGGTCCAGGACTCGAAGTAGGGGGCGAAGACCCGGCTGGGCAGCGGGGTGGCGGCCTGGGCGGAGCTCGTCCCGGCGGCGACCAGGCCGGCCGAGGCGGCCAGTGTGGCGCAGGCCGTCAACACGGCCTGGACTGTTCTGCGAAGGCGCATGGATTCTCCAACAGACTTGGTGGGGCAGGACGTTGGGGAGGTGCGGTCGGTCCGGGCGGGGCGGCCGAGTGAGGTCGGCCGCGATCCCGGGACCGGTGCGGATATCGGGAGTACGGGCGTGCGGGCGTGCGAACGCCCACCGGCTCGCGCGGACGCGGGCGGCGGGCGCATGCGCGCCGTACGGAGCGGGGGTGGAGTGGAGCATGGCAGGGCAGTGCCTCAGCCGCCGGTGGTCACACCCCCACAGTGCATCCCGGTCGGATCGACATGCTTATGTTTGGACTAGACCACTGGTCTGTCAAGAGACCTAACAGTTCGTCAGCACACGGTCCGCGTGGTGAAAGGGGGTGGGAGGGGGGCGGTGCCGGTGCTGGAGTCGGTGCCGGTGACGCGAGAGGCCCCGAAACGAGAAGGCCGTGGCCGCGCACCCCGGAAAGGGGCGCGGCCACGGCAGCCCGGCGCTCAGGACACCGGGCGGTTCATGGTGTCGCGGATCCGTGGACCTGTCGGCCCGGATTGGTGGCCTGGATCGGTGGCCGGAGTCAGCGGGACGGCGGGCAGAGCGTGGAGAGCAGCGCCTCGTTGATCTTCGCGGCGGTGTCCGGGCCGAAGCCCTGCGGGTGGTCGGCGGAGGTGAAACGCTGGTTGGCCAGGTCGACCAGCTTCTGCTTGTCCTTGGGGAACTGGTACATCGACTGGCACTGGTTGCGCGCCCGGTCCACGGCCTGGTCCGGCTTGCCGCCGACGATCGCCGGGTCGATCGCGTCCAGCGCGGACACCAGCTTGGTCGCCAGGTCGGTGCCCGGCTTGGCGGGCAGTCCGGCGTCGGTGGGCGGGGCGGGCTTGGCCGGTGCGGGGGCTCCCGAGGTGCCGGCGTCGGGGGCGGGAGCGCCGGTGGCGCCGTCGGCCGTGGGGGCGGCCGAGCCGGGCGCGGGGGCCGCGGGTGTGGTGGTGGCGTCGGAGGGCGCGGGGGTCGATGCGGCGGAGGCGGTGGGGGAGCCGGCCGCGGAGGTGGCCTTGTCCGAGCCCGAGCCCGAGCCCGAGCCCGATCCGGAGCTGGAGCAGGCTGCGAGGCTCACCGCGGCGAGTGCCGTGAGGGTGGCGGCGAGGAGACGAGTGCGCATGGCGCCCAGAGTGTCATGTTCGCGGCATGGAAGGGAAGGTGTCTCCGGTGGCTCAGGAGGATCGCCGGAACGGCGGGCGGCGGCCCGGAGGAAACTCCTCCGGGCCGCCGCGTTCATGATCCGCGGGCGTCCGCGGGCGTCCGCAGGTATCCACGGGCGTCCGGGGGCGTCCGCGCCGGACCGCCGTCAGCCGAGCCCGTTGGACTTCAGCCAGTCCTTGGCGACCGCCGACGGGTCCTCCTTGTCCACCGAAACGCGCTTCATCAGAGCCACCAGGCCGGCGGTGTCGAGCTTGGCCGACACCGCGTTGAGCGCCGCTGTCGCGGTCGCGTCCACGCCCGCCTTGTAGACCAGCGGGGTGACGTTCTGCGCGCCGAAGATGTTCTTCGGATCGGCCAGCGGGACGAGCTTGTACTGAGCGATCTTCGGGTCGGTGGTGAACACGTTGCCGACCTGGATGTTGCCGTCCTTGACCGCGTTCGCGGTGGTGTCGGCGGTGGGCTTCCACTCCTTGAAGGTCAGTCCGTAGACGTCCTTGAGCTGCTGCTCGCGACGGTTCTTGAACTCCGGCGGCCCGCCGATGGTGAACTCTCCGGCCTTGGCGGCGAGGTCGGCGATGCTCTTGAGGTTGTCCTTGTCGGCCGTCTCCTGGGTGACGCTGAGCGAGTCCTTGTCCTCGGCCGGGGACGATTCGAGGAGGCCCAGCGAGGCGGGCAGCGTCGTGGCGAGCGCCGCGTTGACGTCCTGGGTGGTGGCGGCGGTGGACTTGGGGTCCAGGTAGGCGAGCAGTGAGCCGTTGTACTCCGGCAGGACGGTCAGGTTGCCGCTCTGCAGCTGTCCGTAGAGCACCTCGCGGCTGCCGATGTTGAACTTCTCCTGGACCTTGACGCCCTTGGCCTTGAGAGCCTGCGAGTAGATCGACCCGAGCAGGACGTTCTCCGGGAAGTTGGCCGAGCCGACCACGACCGTCGACCCCGAGCCGCCTGAGCCGCCTGAGCCGCCCGAGCCGCCTGCCGGGGCCGAGGCGCTCGACCCCCCGCCGAGCGGGTCCCCGCCGGAGGATCCGCAGGCGGTGGCTCCGAGGGCGAGCGCGGCGAGGGTGCCGAGGACGACGGCGCGACGGCTTCGGTTGATTGTCGACATGATGACAAATGTCCTTCCGGAACGGGAGGTGAGGGGAGACGGACGTCAGTGGGGCCGCTGCTGGGCGCGCACCCCGGGCGGGAGCGCGAACCGGGCGAGCAGGGCGAAGAACAGCTGGGCGGCGACCGCGAGCAGCACCACCAGCAGCGCGCCGCCCACGGTCACGGCGTACTTGCGGGTCGCCAGCCCGTCGATGACGTAGCGGCCGAGGCCGCCCAGACCGACGTAGGCAGCCACCGTGGCGGTCGCGATCACCTGCACGGTCGCCGTGCGGAAGCCGGCCAGCAGGGTCGGCGCGGCCGAGGGCAGGCAGACCTGCCGCAGCACCTGGGGGTGGGTCAGCCCGATGCCGCGGGCGGCGTCCCGGACGTCCGGGTCGGTGCCGCGCACCCCCTCGACGGCGGCCACCAGTAACGGCGGCGCGGCCAGGGCGACCAGCGGGATCAGTACGGCGGTGTCGCCGACCCCGGCGAGCAGCACGGCCAGCGTCACCAGGCCGAGGGTGGGCAGGGCGCGGGCGGCGCCCGCGAACGCGGTCACCACGGTGACGCCGCGCCCGGTGTAGCCGATCAACAGCCCGAGCGGGACGGCGAGCAGCGTCGCGCACAGCAGGGCCTCGCCGGAGAGCAGCAGGTGCTCGGCGACCCGGTGCGCGATCGAGTCCGGCCCGCTGAGGTGGTCCGGGGCGGTGAAGAAGTCGCCCAGCCAGTTCAGCCAGTTCACGAGCCGGCTCCCTTCTCCCGGACGGCCCAGGGTGCGAGCAGCCGCCGGGCGGTGACCAGCAGCAGGTCGACGGCCAGTGCCAGGACGGCGATCAGCGCGATGCCGGCCACGATCGGGGTCGGGAAGGTGCGCTGGAAGCCGTCGACGAACAGGTAGCCGAGCCCGCCGCGGCCGACCAGCGCACCCACGCTCGCCAGCGAGATGCTGGACACCGCGGCGACCCGCAGTCCGGCGATCAGGTACGGCACGGCGGCGGGCAGCTCGACCGCGGTCAGCCGGTGCCACGGCCCGTACCCCATCGCGGTCGCGGCCTGCCGGACGGCGTCCGGGACGGCGCGCAGTCCGTCCACGGTGGTCGGCAGCAGCACGGCGAGGGCGTAGAAGGTGAGCGGGATCATCACGGTCGCCTGGGTGGCGAGGCCGGTGTACGGGATCAGCACCACGAACACAGCCAGCGAGGGCAGCGCGTAGACGATGTTGAACACGGCGGACAGCGGCTGGTACAGCCGGGGGTAGCGGGCGCAGGCCAGGCCGAGCGGGACGGCCAGCAGCAGGCCGATGAGCACGGGGACGAGGGCGATCACGGCGTGGTCGGCGAGCAGGTGGCCGAGGTAGCCGAGGTGATCGCCGATCCAGTACCAGCGGACGATCGGTTCATCGTCCACCATCGGCTCCGTCCGTGCCGTCCGTGCCGTCCGTGAGGCCGGTGCCGCTCGTGCCGGCGGTGCGGCCGGTGCCGCCCGTGTCGCTCGCGTCGTCCGCGTGGCTCCCGGCGATCGGGGACTTGTCGATGCGGACGGGGGCATCGGCGGCCGGCGGACCGGAGGCGTCGGGCCGCAGCGCGGCGAGGACGGCCTCGCGGCTCGCGGTGCCGGTGACCCGGCCGTCGGCGTCCAGCGCCACGGCGACCCCGGCGGGGGAGAGGACGGCGGCGTCCAGCGCGGTGCGCAGGGTATCGGTGTCCGGGTGGAAGCCGGCCGTCGGCTGGAGTTCGGCGACGACGGCGTCGCGGTCGATCCAGCCGATCGGGCGGCGCTCGTCGTCCAGGGCCAACTCCCAGCCCCCGTAGCGGAGTCCGTCGCCCACTGGGCGGAGCTCGACGGCCCGGGCGGGGCGCAGGCCGAGGCCGCGCAGGCCCCGGTCGCGCCCGAGGAAGGCGGCTACGCCCTCGTCGGCGGGGGTGGTGAGCAGGGTGTGCGGGTCGGCCAGCTGGGCGACCCGGCCGCGCTCGCGGAGCACCACCACCTGGTCACCGAGCCGGACGGCCTCCTCGATGTCATGGGTGACGAACAGCACCGTCTTGTGCAGCTCGGACTGGAGCCGCAGCAGCTCCTCCTGGAGCCCCGCCCGCACCACCGGGTCGACCGCGCTGAACGGTTCGTCCATCAGCAGCACCGGCGGGTCGGCGGCCAGCGCCCGCGCCACGCCGACCCGCTGCTGCTGGCCGCCGGACAGCTGGAACGGGTACCGCTTGGCGGTCTCCGGTGCGAGTCCGACCAGTTCGAGCAGTTCGGCGGCGCGGGCGCGGGCCTTCTTGCGGTCCCAGCCGAGCAGGTAGGGGACGGTGGCGATGTTGTCGATCACCTTGCGGTGCGGGAAGAGCCCGGCCTGCTGGATCACGTACCCGATGCCACGGCGCAGCTTGGCGGGTTCCAGCTTCGCGACGTCCGTGTCGTCCAGCAGGACCCGGCCCGAGGTGGGCTCGACCATTCGGTTGACCATGCGCAGCAGGGTGGTCTTTCCGCAGCCGGACGGGCCGACCAGGACGGTTATCCGACCGGTCGGGACCTCCAGGTCCAGGCCCTCGACCGCGACGGTGCCGTCGGGGTGGCGCTTTCCGGCGCCCTCGAATCTGATCACGTGGGAGTTTCCTCGTCAGGGCGCCCCGGGGAGGCGGCGCCTGGGTCGTTCGGTCGTTCGGTCGGGTCGTTCGGTGACGGCGGTTTCAAGCGCCCGGGCGTACTTCCGCCCGCGTGGCTGCCCAGCTTTGGACCGGCGGAAACTCTGATCAGACTATGACCTGCATCATCTCCTGTCCTTGATTTACCGCCCGGCACGCGGTGGGACTGCGACCTCAGCCGCCCTGACGGGTCGGCAGACCGGAGGCCGCCCAGCCCACGAAACCGCCGTCCAGGTCGGTCGCCCGGTGCAGCCCCAGCTCGCGCAGGGAAGCGGCGGCCAGGCTGGAGGCGTAGCCCTCGGAGCAGACCACGATCACCTCGACGTCGTAGCCCGAGGCCTCGGGGATCCGGTGACTGCCCGTCGGATCGAGTCGCCACTCCAGCACATTGCGCTCGATGATCAGCGAGCCGGGGATCTCCCCCTCGGCCGCCCGCTGCGCCGCCGGACGGATGTCCACCAGCAGCGCGCCGTCCAACTGGGCCTGGTAGGCCTCGCGGGCGCGCGGCCGGTGCACGCCCTGCCGGGCCCGCTCCACCAGGTCGTCGATCGTGGTCACCATTGTTCCGGTCCTTCCTCGGAGGTGCGGACGAGCCCGCCGGCCCGCAGGTCGTAGTGCGCCATCGAGCTCAGCGGCGGCGAGTAGGCGTGCAGGGTGACGGCAGGGCCGACGGCGGTGTTGCGCACGTCGTGCACGTACTCGGGGCCGAAGGCGCGGGCGGTGCCGGCCGGGATCCGCCGGATCAGCAGGCCCTGCTCCGGGCCGCCGAGGGACAGCTCCTCCAACTCGCCGAGGGCGACGGTGAAGGCGCCGCGTGAGCCGCCGTGGTCGTGGAAGCCGGTGGACTGGCCGGGCAGCCAACTGATCAGCCACACCTCGTGGTCCTCGTCGGCCGCCAGGCGGCGGTACCAGCGCTCCTCGGTGGAGAGGCGGACGTGGTGGATCCACTCGTCGGGCCGCTCGGCCAGCTCGCGGACGATGGTCCGCAGGGTGCTGGGGGTGAGCGGCGCGGGGGTGTCCCCGGCGGGCGGCGGCGGTGGTGGCTCGGGGGCGCTCGCCGGGCTCGCGGAGCCGGCGGCGGCGGTTGTGCCGATGGTGTCGGCGGTGGTGATGGCACCGGCACTGGCGTCGGTGGCGGTGCCGGTGCCGGTGTCGATGTCGGCTTCGGGGCCGGTGGCCGGGCGGGTGTGGCGGCTGATGCTCGGGCTCGGGCTCATGGGGCGTCCTCGGGTGCGGCGGGAACGTCGGCGGGAAGCGCCCGGCGTCCGGCGGCGTCGGACGGGCGCGGGCCGACGGAGCGGCTCGGCACGAACGGGTGCGCCGGGGCGGGGCAGGAGTCAGAACTGCGGGTGCGGGTGCGCGGCGCGGGACCTGGCGGACGTCACAGGGCGGGACCGGCGGGGGAGAGCAAGGTCAACAGGCACAGATGGAACTCGCCTGGCGTCGCAGATCGACGTGCAGGCGGCAGACCAGAGTGGCGCCGGAGTCCATGCGCCGGATCTTTCCCGAGCGAACCGGACGAAGTCAAGCCGAGCCGACGGCCCGCCGCCGCCCGTTGCCGGTGCCGGGCGGACCCGTCGGCCGCCGGTCGGACCGCCCTTCGAGCACTCCTCGACCGTCCTTCTCGACCGTCCCTCGTCCACTCCTCGACCTCTACTCCTCGACCAGGTGGCGCGGAACCGCTGGACTCGTGGCGGGCGGCGCCGACGCGGTGTCGCCCGTCGGCTGCGCGGGCACCGACCCGCCGGCGCCCGGCGCCGGTCCTACCAGTGCCTGGTCGGCCAGTGCCTGTTCGACCAGGGGCGCGGCCTGCTCGCCCAGGTGGCGGCCGAGTGTCTGGTAGGCGTCGAACTGCTGGTGGTCGAACCACTGGTCGCTGGTGCGGTCGTTCGGGAAGGCCCGGTTCGCCATCGCGTAGGCGTGCAGCTCGTACGGCATGTCGGGGGTCAGTACCGCCTGGAGGACGACCAGCCGGCCGTGCCGGACTGCCCCTGGCCCCTCGTCCAGGTCCGGGTAGTGGATGTCCCCGGTGATCACCGCCCGGGCCGAGAGCCGGGCGGACAGCTGCGCCGCGAGCCCGCGCAAGGGTGGCCGACGGCTCGCGCGGTCGTTCGTGCGGTCCTTCGCGCCGTCGTCCGCACCATGGTCCGCGCCGTCGTCCGCACCGCCGCCCCCGGTGGGCCGGTCGGTGGGCCGGTCGGCGGCGCTGCCGGGAATCAGCAGTTCGGGCTCGTGCAGGGTGATGACGACGCCCAGCTCCTCGCGGGCCAGGGTGATCGCGGCGGCCAGCTTGACGGCGTAGCCCGCGTCCCCGCTGGCGTCGATGCAGACCGCCGTGCCCACCCGGTGCCGCAGCAGCTCGACCAGCCCGAGGTTCTCGTAGTGGCCGCCGTCGGTGGTGAGCAGGAAGCGGTCGTCGGCCGGGAACCGCCCGATCAGCTCCCGCAGTTGGTACGGGAGGCGGCGGACGGCCGGCTGCGCGGGGCGGCGCCAGTCCGGTGGGCCGGACCAGTCCGGGCCGAGCACCGCCGGGTTGGGCAGCCATGTGCCGAGGCGGGCGTTGGTCACCGCGAAGAGCCGCTGGTGGACCCGGGATTCCCGCCCCATCGCGGAGGAGAAGGCCGCGCCGGACACGGCCATCGCCGACTGCACGGTGAGGTCCCGGGCGATGTGCGGACGGGTGCGCCGCTCCAGCAGGTCGGTGCGCGCGTACCCGATGTCCGGACCGCCCACGTAGTCGTACGAGAGCGAGAAGGAGACCGCCGGACGGCCCGGCGGCGTACGGGAGTTGCCCGACAGGTTGGCCGCCGCCGAGAAGATCACCTGGGGGAAGTCGGGGCGCCGGGCGCCGTAGTGGCTCAGCCAGGTCTGCTCCCGGAAGAAGTGGTACGGGCGGGCCACCGACCGGCCGCCCTCGGTGGCGCGCCGGACCGCGAACGCCGAGGCCAGTCGCAGCCGGTAGAACGGGTGCAGGCTCATCCAGGTCTGGTCGAGGTTCAGCCCGACCGCGCCGAGCAGCAGCGGCAGCAGCACCTGGACGGCGGTCGGCCAGGCGTACCCGGTGGCGACCGCCCAGCCGAGGGCCAGCAGCGCACCGGCCGTCAGCGCCAGGAGGGCGGACCACACCACGAGGGTCTGGGGCAGGCCGGCGGCACGACCGCCGCGGGGACGGCCCGCGCCGTGACCGGTGCCGCCGTCCGCCGTGCCCGCCGGGCCCAGTGGGGTGGCACCCCGGCCGGGCGACCGGCGGTCGCGCCAGAGTATGCCGAGCAGCAGCGCCAGGTAGCTGAGCGCCACGGTCAGGCCGAGACCCGCGCCGGTCAGCTGCGGCCCGGCCGCCAGCGCCTGCTGCAGCCGCACCGCGCCCCAGGCCAGCTCCGGCACCGCCAGCACCCCGACGGCCAGCAGGGCGGCCAGCCCGAGGAGGCCGAGGTTGGCCCGGCGCAGGGCGCGCGGCAGCAGCGCCTGCCAGCCGAGCGACGGGAAGGCCAGCAGCCAGAGCAGCCAGCACCCGGCGGCCGTGGCCAGCAGCACGCCGAGGGCGGCGAGCGCGGGCACCCGGAACTCCAACGGGCCCGGTACGGCGTCGGTGTGGCGCAGCCCGGCGGCCGCCAGGTGGCTCAGGTCGGTGAGCGGTACGGCCCGGTAGCAGCGGCTGAGCCCGAGGCCGAGCGTCAGGACGGCGGCCAGCAGCAGGGTGAGCGCGGACAGGACGCCACGCAGCAGCGTCCCGAGGGCGACCAGCCACTCGCCGGCGCCGTCGGCGACGTACTTGCCGTGGCGGCGGAGGTGGTCCTCCTCGGGGGAGCCGGGTTCCATCACGGTGTCGGCCGTCAGGCCCGAGACGGCGTGCACCGGACTGCCGGGCGCCGAGTCGCTGAGCGCGAGCTGGAGCGCGCCGACGGTGTAGCCGCCGCCCGAGACGGAGACGAGGTAGCGGGCCCGTTTCAGCCAGGGCCGCAGCGACTGGAGCGCGCCGAGGGTGACGCAGGCCGAGCGGATGCCGCCGCCGGAGGCGCAGAAGCCGAGTTCGGCGGGTTCGCGGCCGGGCGGCACCCGGGCGGCGTCGTGCCAGCGGGCATGCCGGACCGGGGTGTCCCGGGCGCCCGGCGGGCCGTGGGCGTCCGGAGACGCGGCGGCGGCCGGTGTGGCGCCGTGCCGGGTGGCGATCGGCCAGGGCGGGATCAGCGCCGGGCGCTCGGGGGAGTCGGTGCCGTGGGCCTTCGCGCTCGCCCGCGCCGGCCGGAGCCCGCGTACGGCGCGGGTGGCGGTCACCACCAGGAGCCCTGCCGCGACCGCCCCGGCGGGCAGGAGCAGGAGCCATTTGACGGTGGCGAGCGCGGTGGCGGCGGCGAAGGGGGTGTCGGAGGGGGTGTCGGAGCCGCCCGTGCCGGGGCGGAGGTCGTCGAGCCCCACGCGCAGCAACGCGTCCTCGCCGAGATCGCAGCAGGCCGCCAGCAGTCCGCCGCCGCCGACCGCGAGCGCCGGCAGCCGTCGGCGTGCCGGTCCGAGCAGGTACCCACCGAGCAGTGCGGTGGCGAGCAGCGTCAGCGCGTAGCCGCCGATCAGCCAGCCGTCGGCTCGCAGTGCGGCCAGGTGGTCCGCGACGCGCCCCCCGACCACCGCCTCGGCGGCCGCACGGGAACCGGCCAGTTGGAGGGCGACGTCCCGTACGTGCGGTGCCCGGTGCCGGAACAGCAGCCCGCCGAGGACGACCGGGACCAGTGCGCCGAGGGCGAGCAGCAGGCCGGCCCAGGCGGGCAGCGCGGGCGGCCGCGCCGCGGGGCTTCCGCCCGCCGTCGTACCGGCCGGAACCGCGCCTCCCGCCTCGCCTCCCGCCGTGCCTGCTGCTCCCGCAGTTTCCGCCGCTTCCGCCGCTTCCGCCGCGGAATTCCGCACCACCGTCATCGTCGCCCCCGCTCGGTCGCCTCGATCCCCCGTGACCGAGCCGTCGAACTTGTATGAAAGCAGCGAGGACTGACGGTCCATCGTGATCCACAGCGAAGTTCACGCGGCTCTTACCCGGCCATCGCCATGTGCGCACCCCGGGCGTTCGGTTTCACTCGAACGAGTAAGGAGGCGACTCTCGGGGTAGATCGTCTTTTCATCGCACCCGGGACCACCCGCGTGTCCGCGCAACAAGATCTCCCCAGACGCGTTTCCGTCAACGTATTGTCAGGCCACCGAGGCCGGGCCTACCGTCTACAGATCGCTTTCTACGCACGTAGACCCTGTGGTTCCCCGAGCGGAACCGCGGGTCAGACCCGCCCCGTCAACCCTCAGACCGCGGGCCCGACCGCACGGCCGGACCGCGGAGTTGCGGAGGTACCCATGTCGCAGATCGTCCGTGCCGCGCTCGTCCAGACCCGCTGGACCGGCGACCAGGAGAGCATGATCGCGCTCCACGAGCGGTACGCCCGCGAGGCCGCCGCCCAGGGCGCGAAGATCATCGGCTTCCAGGAGGTCTTCAACTCCCCGTACTTCTGTCAGGTCCAGGAGGCCGAGCACTACCGCTGGGCCGAGACCGTTCCCGACGGTCCCACCGTGCGCCGGATGCGGGAACTCGCCCGCGAACTCGGGCTGGTGATGGTCGTCCCGGTCTACGAGGAGGAGCAGCCCGGCGTCTACTACAACACCGCCGCCGTCATCGACGCCGACGGCAGTTACCTCGGCAAGTACCGCAAGCACCACATCCCGCAGGTCAAGGGCTTCTGGGAGAAGTACTACTTCAAGCCCGGCAACCTCGGCTGGCCCGTGTTCGACACCGCCGTCGGCAAGGTCGGCGTGTACATCTGCTACGACCGCCACTTCCCCGAGGGCTGGCGCGCCCTGGGCCTGGCCGGCGCGCAGATCGTCTACAACCCCTCGGCCACCAGCCGCGGCCTGTCCGCCTACCTCTGGCAGCTCGAACAGCCCGCCGCCGCCGTCGCCAACGAGTACTTCGTCGCCGCGATCAACCGCGTCGGCACCGAGGAGTACGGCGACAACGACTTCTACGGCACCTCCTACTTCGTGGACCCGCGCGGCCAGTTCGTCGGCGACGTCGCCTCCGACAAGGAGGAGGAACTCGTCGTCCGCGACCTCGACCTCGGCCTGATCGAGCAGGTCCGCCAGCAGTGGGCGTTCTACCGCGACCGCAGGCCCGACGCCTACGGACCGCTCGCCGAGGCGTGAGGAGCAGCGCGATGACCACCAACGACGTGTGGGCCGCCCGCGACCCGCACCAGCGCACCGTCGTCCGCGGCGGCCTCGTCATCACCGCGACCGAGGAGGTCCACGCCGACGTCCTGATCGAGGGCGAGCGCATCGCCGCCCTCGCCGCCACCGGCAGCTCCGCCGCCGGGGCCTGGACCGCCGACACCGTCATCGACGCCACCGGCCACTACGTCATCCCGGGCGGCGTCGACGCCCACACCCACATGGAACTGCCGTTCGGCGGCACCGCGGCCTCCGACACCTTCGAGACCGGCACCCGGGCCGCCGCCTGGGGCGGCACCACCACCATCGTGGACTTCGCCGTCCAGCCGGTCGGCGGCTCGCTGCGCGAGGGCCTGGACGCCTGGCACGCCAAGGCCGAGGGCAACTGCGCGATCGACTACGCCTTCCACACCATCGTCTCCGACGTCAACGACGCCGTGCTGAAGGAGATGGACGCCCTCGTGGACTCCGGAGAGTCCACCTCCTTCAAGCTCTTCATGGCCTACCCCGGCGTCTTCTACAGCGATGACGGCCGCATCCTGCGCGCCATGCAGCGCGGCGCCGCCAACGGCGGGCTGATCATGATGCACGCGGAGAACGGCATCGCCATCGACGTCCTGGTCGAGCAGGCGCTCGCCGCCGGGAGGACCGCCCCCCGCTACCACGGCGAGGTCCGCCGCGAACTGCTGGAGGCGGAGGCCACCCACCGGGCGATCAAGCTCGCCCAGGTGGCCGGCAGCCCGCTCTACGTGGTGCACGTCTCCGCCGCCGCCGCGCTCGCCGAAATCGCCCAGGCCAGGGACACCGGCCTCAACGTCTTCGGCGAGACCTGCCCGCAGTACCTCTTCCTCTCCACCGACAACCTCGCCGAGGAGGGCGCCGACGGCTTCGAGGGCGCCAAGTACGTGTGCAGCACGCCGCTCAGGCCGCGCGAGCACCAGGAGGCGCTCTGGCGCGGGCTGCGCACCAACGACCTCCAGGTGGTCTCCACCGACCACTGCCCGTTCTGCTTCGTCGGGCAGAAGGAGCTGGGCCGGGGCGACTTCTCGAAGATCCCCAACGGCCTGCCCGGCGTCGAGAACCGGATGGACCTGCTCCACCAGGCCGTGGTGGACGGGCACATCAGCCGGCGCCGCTGGGTCGAGATCGCCTGCACCACCCCGGCCCGGATGTTCGGCCTGCACCCGCGCAAGGGCACGATCGCCCCGGGCGCCGACGCCGACCTGGTGGTCTACGACCCCACCGCGGTGCAGACCGTCTCCGCCGCGACCCACCACATGAACGTGGACTACTCGGCCTACGAGGGCCGCCGACTCACCGGCCGGGCAAGGACGGTGATGTCGCGCGGCACCGTCGTGCTGGACGACGGCGCCTGGCTCGGCCGGGCCGGCCACGGCGCCTTCCTGCGCCGGGACACCTGCCAGTACCTGGTCTGAGCCCTCTCCCGCTTCCCGCCCCTTCCGCCGTTCGGCGTCACCTGGCGCCGCCTGCTCGCCGTTCCACCGCTCGCCGTCCGACCGCCGTCCGCCCGCCGCTCCGATCCGGTCGGTGGCCGGTCGGCGGCGGGCAGAACCCTTACCTGGAGCCCTCCATGGACATCGGCCTCGTCCTTCAGACCGACCCGCCCGCCCGGCTGCTCATCGACCGGATGATCCGCGCCGAGCAGGCCGGTTTCAGCCACGGCTGGACCTTCGACTCCTGCGTGCTGTGGCAGGAGCCCTTCGTCATCTACAGCCGGATCCTCGCCGAGACCGAGCGGATGACCGTCGGCCCGATGGTCACCAACCCCGGAACCCGCACCTGGGAGGTGACCGCCTCCACCTTCGCCACGCTCAACGACATGTACGGCAACCGGACCGTCTGCGGCATCGGCCGCGGCGACTCCGCCATGCGGGTCGCCGGACGACGCCCCGCCACCCTCGCCCGGCTCTCCGAAGCCATGCACGCCATCAAGGAGTTGGCCGAGGGGCGCACCGCCGAGGTGGACGGCACCGAGATGCACCTGCCGTGGGTCCGCTCCGGAGCGTCGCTGCCGATCTGGATGGGGGCGTACGGTCCGAAGGCACTGAACCTGACGGGTCGTCAGGCCGATGGTTTCATCCTGCAGCTGGCCGATCCTTACCTGACCGAGTTCATGATCAAGGCGGTACGGGCCGCCGCCGTCGAGGCCGGCCGGGATCCGGACTCGGTCACCGTCTGCGTCGCCGCCCCGGCCTACGTCACCGCCGACGACTCGCCCGAGGCGCTCGCCCACGCCCGGGAGCAGTGCCGCTGGTTCGGCGGGATGGTGGGCAACCACGTGGCCGACCTGGTCAGCCACTACGGCGAGCACTCCGACCTGGTGCCGGAGGCGCTCACCGACTACATCAAGGACCGGCAGGGCTACGACTACAGCCACCACGGGCGGGCCGGGAACCCGGACACGGCCTTCGTCCCGGACGAGATCATCGACCGCTTCTGCCTGATCGGCCCGGCGGAGGCGCACCGGGCCCGGTTGGCGGAGCTCCGCTCGCTCGGCGTCGACCAGTTCGCCGTCTACGCCATGCACGACGCCATCGAGGCCACCATCGACGCGTACGGGACGGACGTCATCCCGCACCTGTGACGCCGGCCCGCGCAGTTCCGTGTGACCTCCTGCCCGTGCCGCCGATCGCGAACCATCCTGTGCGCCTGTCTGTGAACCCGGCCGTGAAGCTGCCTGTGAACCCGCCCCTGACCCCAACCTGAGCCCGGCCGCGGATTCGGCCGTGGCGGACGGGAGTTGTCCGTGTCCGGAACCGAAACCAGTGGCAGCAGACAGCTGCATCACCCCGACGGCCGGGTCGAACTGGGCCCGGCCGACGGACAGTTGCCCCCCAACGGATTCACCAGCGACGACCTCCGGCCGGTCCCGGTGGCGCGGCGCACCTGGACCACGTACAACTTCCTCGCGCTCTGGGTCGGCATGGCCCACAACATCCCGTCCTGGACCCTGGCTTCGGGCCTGGTCGCGCTCGGCATGGACTGGAAGCAGGCGGTGCTGACCATCGCACTCGCCAACCTCGTCGTGCTGGTCCCGATGCTGCTCACCGGGCACGCCGGCACCAAGTACGGCATCCCGTTCCCGGTCTTCGCCCGCGCCTCGTTCGGGCTGCGCGGCGCCAACCTGCCGGCCCTGCTGCGGGCGGCGGTGGCCTGCGCCTGGTTCGGCATCCAGACCTGGATCGGCGGCGAGGGCATCTTTCTGCTGGCCGGCAAACTGCTCGGTGAATCCTGGCGCACCGCGGGGGAGTTCGGCGGACACCCGTGGACCCAGTGGCTCTCGTTCCTGCTGTTCTGGCTGATCGAGATGGTCATCATCGCGCGGGGGATGGAGGCCCTGCGGCGGTTCGAGAACTGGGCGGCGCCGTTCGTCATCGTCGGCGCGCTCGCGCTGCTGGTGTGGATCACCGTCAAGGCGGGCGGGGTCGGGCCGCTGCTCGACCAGCCGTCCAGGCTGGGGTGGGGCGGCGGCTTCTGGAAGGTCTTCTTCCCGGCGCTGATGGGCATGATCGGGTTCTGGTCCACGCTCGCGCTGAACATCCCCGACTTCACCCGCTTCGGCGGCAGTCAGCGGGCCCAGATACGCGGGCAGGCGCTCGGCCTGCCGACCACGATGACGCTCTTCGCGTTCCTGTCCGTGCTGGTCACCTCTGGCTCCGAGGCGGTCTACGGGGTGCCGGTGTGGGATCCGATCCAGCTGGCCGCCAAGATGGAGAACCCGGTCGGCATCCTGTTCGCGCTGCTGACCGTGCTGGTCGCGACGCTGTCGGTGAACATCGCCGCCAACGTCGTGTCGCCCGCCTACGACCTCGCCAACCTGCTGCCCCGCCTCGTCGGTTTCCGGACCGGGGCGCTGATCACGGGGGTGGTCGGGATCGCGATCCTCCCGTGGCGGCTGATCTCCGACCCGCACGTGTACATCTTCACCTGGCTGGGCGTGGTCGGCGGCCTGCTCGGCACCGTCGGCGGAGTGCTGATCGCCGACTACTGGGTGCTGCGTCGCACCCGCCTCCGGCTCGCCGAGCTGTACCGGCCGGGCGGGGCGTACTGGTACGCGGCCGGTTGGAACTGGAGGGCCGTCACGGCGCTCCTGGTGGGCGGCGTGCTGGCGGTCGGCGGCTCGTACTCCACCCTTGACGCCGATGGGGCGAAGCAGGGTCCGTTCCCGGCGGACGGCCTGATCCCCGTCCTCAAGCCGCTCGCCGATTACGGCTGGGCCGTTGGGCTCGCGGCGGCGGCCGTGGTGTACCTGGGGCTGAGCGGGCTGTTCGGGAGGGGAGCTGCGCGGGCGGGGGAGGGCTGACGGATGACGGCGAACGGCTGACAGATTTTGAAATCTGTCAGCCGTTGGTGGTCGGTTGTTCGCTGTCGTCCGTCGTCCGTCGTCCGTCGCCTGCCGTCTGCCGCCTGCCGTTCGCTCCTCACCCGGTCGCTGCCGCCGCCCGGCCGACGGCGGCGAGGACCTTCGCGGTGCCGTCCTCGACGGTCAGGGCCGCCGCGACGGCCCGGGCGCGGGTGCGGTAGCGGGGGTCGTCGAGGGTCAGGCGGAGGGCGGTGGCGAGGCGGGCCGGGGTCAGGGTGCGCAGCGGGACGGGCCCGGGGGAGACGCCGAGCAGGGCCAGCCGGGCGGACCAGAACGGTGCGTCGAGCTGGGCGGGCACGGGGACGGTGGGAGTCCCGGAGCGGAGGGCGGCCGCCGTGGTTCCGGCGCCCGCGTGGTGGACCACGGCGGCGGTGCGGGGGAAGAGCCAGTCGTGCGGGGTGTCGCCGATGGTCAGGACGGAGTCCGAGTCCTCGGCGGCCAGTTCGCTCCAGCCGGACTGGAGGAGGAGGCGCACCCGGGCGGCGCGGGCGGCGGCGAGGACGGTGGCGGTGAGCCGCTCGGGGTCGGGGACGACCAGGCTGCCGAAGCCGACGAAGACCGGCGGCGGTCCGGCGGCGAGGAAGTCGAGTAGCCGGGCCGGGGGTGTCCAGTCCGGCCGCTCGGGCGGCCACCAGTAGCCCGCCACGTCCAGCCGGGGGTGCCAGTCGGCGGGCCGGGGCACCACCAGCGGCGAGAAGCCGTGCAGGACGGGGTGGTTGCGACGGGCCCGGGCGACGCCGAGCGGCGGCAGGCCGAGCCGCTGCCGCAGCCCGCGGACGGCCGGCCCGAAGAGCTGGTCCGTCGCGGCCTGGACGGCGTGCCCCGCCAGCAGGTTGCCGGACCGGCCGAGCGACCGGGTGCCGGTGACGGCGGGCGCGAACTCCCGGGTGGGGGAGAGGGGCTGGAGGTACAGCCCGATGCTGGGGATGCCGACCGCCTCGGCGGCGACCTGGCCGAGCGCGCTGGTGGTGCTGGTGGTCAGCAGCAGATCGGTGCCGAGCGCCGTGGCATCGGCGATGCCCTCGCCGAGTGCCGGCATGAACCTCCTGGCGAGCCGCAGGAGTTGCAGGATTCCACCCGGTCCGCTGCCGGCCCGCAGCAGGCGCCGGCCCTCGGCGGAGGCGAGTTCGGCGCGCGGGTCGACCGGTAGCGGGCGGAACTCCAGCCCGGCGGCCCGGACGGGCCCGGCGAAGGTGTCGTGGGTCGCGACGGCCACCTGATGTCCGGCCGCCCGCAGGCGGACGCCGAGCCCGGTGAAGGGGGCCACGTCGCCCCGGGAGCCGGCGGTGGCGATCAGGATGCGCATGGTCGCAGTATTTCGGCGTCGGCGGCGGGCAGGAAGGGCGCCACGCGCGGGGGCGGTCCGGCCCCGTCGACCGGTATCGAACGCCGGCCTGCAGGTGGCGGGCGCCGTGACTGACCACGTGGCTGACCCCGTCTGATCCCTGCGGTGGGCCGGGCGGCCGAACCGGGCGGCGGAACCGGGGGGCGGGCGGAGGCGTCCTTCCGGGCAGAGCGCACGGGACGGGGCCCGGGGCGCCGCAGACGGGAGGGGATGTCGGAATGAGCATCGTCGCGTGGATCGTGCTGGGCCTGCTGGCGGGTGCGCTGGCCAAGCTGCTGCTGCCGGGGAAGGACCCGGGCGGCCTGATCGTGACCACCCTGATCGGCATCGCCGGATCGTTCGTCGGCGGCTGGATCGCGTCGCACTTCCTGCACCGCTCGGTCACCGCGCACTTCTTCGACGCCGCGACCTGGGTGTCGGCGATCGGCGGCGCCCTGGTGCTGCTGATCGTCTACCGGCTGCTGTTCGGCAACTCGCGCCGCTGACGGCCGGGTTCGTTCCGGCGTCGGTACCCGGGAGGCCATGGGACGGCCTGCCGTGAGGGGTTCCGCCGCCCGGAGCGGCCGCGCCCGGATGGCCGGTTCGCACCGGTCCTTCCGGGCGCTGGAACGGTGCGGGGCTCTCGTACGTCCTTCCGGTCGGACCCGGGGGCTCGACGGGGTCGTCACACCGATGACGCAAGGGGCGGCGGATGAGCTGGATGGCGTGGATCGTGCTGGGCCTGGTGTCGGGGACGCTGGCCAGGATGGCGATGTCGAGGGGTGAGCGCGGCCTGATCGGCAGCACCCTGATCGGGATCACCGGCTCCTACATCGGCACCTGGATCGTCTCGAACTGGATGCACGGGGCGGTGAAGGTGAGCTTCCTCGACATCACGACCTGGGTGTCGGCGATCGGCGGCGCGATGGTCCTGCTCCTCGCCTACAAGGTGTTCCGCTTCATCATCCGCCGCTGACCACCGGCCCGTGGCCGGCGGCCCCGGACGCCCCGGACGCCTCGGCGACCCAGTCCGGGAGGGGCTCGCGGGCGGCGAGCCAGCCGGGCGGCACGTCCGCGAGTCCGGTCCGGGCGGCGACCACGCCGGCGGCGATGGCGCAGGTGGTGTCCTTGTCGCCCCAGCCCTCCAGGGTGTGCCAGACGGCCTCGGGCAGCGAGTCCAGGTGCCCGGCCGCGGACCAGAGGGCGAACGGCACGGTGTCCGGGGCGGAGATCAGGGTCCCCGAGCCGAGCACGCTGGCGGCGTGCCGGACGCTGGTGTGCCCGGGCAGCCGGGCGGCGATCCGCAGCCCGGAACGGACCTCGCAGTCCGGCAGCCGTCCGGCGACCTCGGTCAGCAACTCGGCCCGGCCGGGCGGGCTTCCGCCCCGGCTCCGGACCGCCAGCGCCGCCGCGAGGGCGACCGCCACCGCGCCGGCGACCGCCTCCGGGTGGAAGTGGGTGGTGAGCGCCTGCAGTTCGGCCTGCCGGACCACCGTGTCGAGGTTGTCGGCGAACCAGGCCCCCAGCGGGGCGACCCGCATCGCGGCGCCGTTCCCGTGCGAGCCCTGGCCCTCGAACTGGCCCGCGGTGATGGCGCGCCAGTCCCCGCCGGTGCCGATCCCGCGCAGTACCCGGTGCATCGACGGGCCGTACTTGCGGCCGTACTCGCGGGCGTACTCGGAGGCGAACTCCCGGGCGAGCGCGTCCGGCCGGACCTCTCCCGCACCGAGCAGGTGGCGGACCAGCACGAGCGCCATGGCGGTGTCGTCGGTCCAGTGCCAGGGCGCGCGCCGGACCAGACGGGCGGCCAGCGCGGCGGCTGCCTCGTCCGGCGGGACCGAGAACCAGCGGTCGCCGAAGGCATCGCCGAGGGCGAGCCCCTCCAGGCTGTCCAGGACCGGGCGGGCCGTACGCATGTCATCCTCCGAGTGAGATCAACTGTGCGCGGCAGTCTGCCGGACGGGCGGGGCGCCGGCGAACGGGCTTCCCGTCGCTCGCCGGCGCCCCGCGTGCTGACGTACCGTCACTTCACCTTCAGGCCACCGAGGACGAGCTTCCAGACGGCCTCGAACCGGTCGTCGACCCCGGGCGTGGACCAGGTGGACGCGTAGGCCGGGTCGTGGAAGGGGCTGGTGGCGTCGAAGACGGCGCGGGCGGTGTTGCGGATGTGGGTGAGCTTGAACTCCTTGCGCTCCGTGCCGTCCGTGACGATCTGCGCGATCTGGTCGACCAGGGTGTCGACATGGGCGTCCACCAGGCCGCTGTTCTCCTCGACCAGCACCATGTAGGTGGCGAACAGCTCCGGGTCGTCCAGCGCCTTCTTCCGCTTGGCCGTGAACAGCGTCCTCAGCCAGCGGTGCAGCCGCTCGGAGGCGGGGCCGCCCTCGCTGGAGACGGTCGCCAGCTCGTGGTGCGCCTGGTCCAGCCAGCGCTGGGTGACCGCCTCGCGCAGCGCGGCCTTGCTGGGGAAGTGCCGGTAGACGCTGCTGTGGCTGACGCCGAGGATGCGGGCGACGTCCACGACGGTGGCCTTGGCCGGGCCGAACCGCCGGAGGACGTCCTCCGCCGCGATCAGGATCTGCTCGGCGGTGAGTGTGGTGTCCGTGGTCACGGGGAGGTCCGTCCTTTGGGTCGTGCGGTCGGGTCGTGCGGTTGGGTCGTGCGGCGTCGGTGGTGCGGTCAGTGCTCGCTGTCCAGGTGGGCCATCTGTGCGGCGGCGTACCGGTCACCTGCGGCGGCGCCGGCGGGTACGGCGGCCTCGACGGCGGCGAGGTCGGGCCCGGTCAGCGTGACGTCGAGCGCGCCGAGGGCCTCGGCCAGACGGTCCCGGCGGCGGGCGCCGACCAGCGGGACGACGTCCTGCCCGCGCGAGGCCACCCAGGCGATGGCGACCTGGGCGACGGTCGCGCCCCGCGCGGCGGCGATCTCGCGCAGGGCCTCGACCAGCGCCAGGTTGTGGGCCAGGTTCTCGCCCTGGAAGCGCGGACTGTGGCTGCGGAAGTCGGTGCCGGCGAGGGCGCGTTCCCGGTCCCAGTGGCCGCTGAGCAGGCCGCGGGAGAGCACGCCGTACGCGGTGATGCCGATGCCGAGCTCGCGGGCGGCGGGCAGGACGGCGGCCTCGATCGAGCGGGAGAGCAGCGAGTACTCGATCTGGAGGTCGCTGATCGGGTGGACGGCGGCGGCCCGGCGCAGGGTGTCGGCGCCGACCTCGGAGAGTCCGATGTGGCGGACGTAGCCGGCCTTCACCAGGTCGGCGATGGCGCCGACGGTCTCCTCGATCGGGACGTCCGGGTCCAGACGGGCCGGGCGGTAGACGTCGATGTGGTCGGTGCGCAGGCGGCGCAGGGTGTAGGAGAGCGCGGTCTTGGTGGCGGCGGGGCTCGTGCTGTAGCCGAGCCACTGGCCGTCGGGGCCGCGCTGGGCGCCGAACTTCACGCTGATCTGCACGCTCTCGCGGTCGCGGCCGCGCAGCGCTTCGTGGATCAGCAGCTCGTTGTGGCCCATGCCGTAGAAGTCGCCGGTGTCGAGGAGGGTGATTCCGGCGTCGAGGGCCGCGTGGATGGTGGCGATGCTCTCGGCCTCGTCGGCCGGGCCGTACAGGTCGGACATGCCCATGCAGCCGAGGCCGAGGGCCGAGGTGACCGGCCCGGTGGTGCCGAGGGTGCGCTGGGCGGGGCGGGTGTGCGGGGACACGGGGACTCCAAGGGGCGGGTGCGGCGCCGGGAGGCGGGGGCAGGGTGGCCCGGATGCCACTGTGGCACGACAGCGAACAGATTTCAAAATCTGTTCGCTGTCGTCTGTTATCTGAAAGTTGAACTCTGTCTGTTGTCATTTGTTCGGACGAACGCCCCCCGGATCAGCCACCCCGCCGCAGCTGCCCGAACGGTCGCGGCACGGCTGCCCGCCGGCCGTCAGCGGGCGACCCGGCTGCGGGTCTCGTACGCGAAATCGGTGAACTCGGGGTGGCGGAGCATCCAGCCCTTGATGAAGGGGCAGGTCGCCAGCACGGCCAGGCCTCGGGCGCGGGCGTCGTCCAGGGCCGCGCGGGCCAGCGCACTGCCGATGCCCCGGCCCTCGAAGGCGGGCTCGACCACGGTGTGCGGATAGACCACCAGCTGGTCGCCGCGCAGGTACTCGGCGAAGCCCGTCGGCCGGTCGTCCTCCCAGGCCTCGAAGCGGTTGCGGGCTTCCACGTCACGTACCGAGAGGGTCATCGAGGCTCCTCACCGCCGGAGAGCCGCGGCCGGGCCCGGCCCCGGTCCGTCATCGGGCGACCGGGGCCGCCCCGCCCGTCGATCGCCGGTCGTCCCCGTACCCGTCCCCTCCGTCTCCGTCTCCGCCTCCGCCCGCTCCGTCCATGTCTTCTTCGCGGCGGCCGTCGGCTCACCGGCCGCGCTCCCGACCGGCGCCCAGGCCTCGCGTCCGCCCGGCGCCCGCAGCAGGTAGGCACGGGCGGGCGGCACGTTGCGCCACACCGTGCGCTCGCCCAGGCCGTACGCCGCCTCGAACCCCCGCAGCAGCCGCACCACCGCCCGGTGGCGGGCGCCCCGGCGGGGGCCCGAGGTGAGGGTGCGCGCCGTCGTCGTGCCGAGGTACCCGAAGTACGTCAGCTCGCCGCCGGGCGCCAGCAGCCGCAGGTAGAGGTCGAGGATGTCGCGCACCTGCGCGGGCTCGAAGTTGGTGAACGGCAGCCCGGACACGATCGCGTCGTACCGCTGCGTGCAGTCCTCCGGCCGGGCCCCCTCCGGCTCCGCCGTACGGGACTCCGGAAGCTCCTCGACCCGGCAGGCCGACAGCCGCAGCCCGATGCCGGGGTGGCGCGCGGCCAGGACGGGGTCCTCCCGGAGCCGCTCCGCGAACCGCGGGTTGGCCTCGACGACGTGCAACCGGTCGCCCGGGCGCAGCACTCGGGCGAGCCGGCGGGTCACCACGCCCGTTCCGGCGCCGACCTCCAGCACCGAGATCGGACGGTTCGGGCGGCTGGTGACCGGTACCACCAGCGCGTTCACCAGCTCAGGGCCGCTCGGGGCCAGCGCGCCGGTGTCGTGGAAGGTGCGCAGGGCCTCGGCGAGGAACAGCAGGCGGTCCCCGCCGGCGGACGAACCGTACCGGGGGGAAAGGGACTTGGGGCCGTGGTGGAGCCGTTCACTGGTCATGCCCTCGACGCTAGGCGGCACGGGGCCGCCGCGAATCGGCCGGTCAGTGGCGCCGACCCCCGACGAAAGTCGAGGGTGCGGTTACCCGGAAGACAGAGGTGCTCCACGGTCGAGCGCCCCTAGCATCGAGCCCGAGGTACCGAACACCGAACGTGCGGAGAGCTTTCGGGGCGGGGGAAGAGGAAAGGAGGAGCGTCATGCGCAGGAGTGTGCTCGGCTGGTACGGGCCGGACCACCGGGCCGGGACCGATACCTTGTTGCTGCTCGGAGTGCTCGGCCTGGGCATCGAGGAGGCGTTGGCCCAGTGGACGCGCTCCGACGGTCCACTGCGCCTGCCGCGCACGGTCGTTGCCGCGCTCGCCGCGCTCTCGCTCGTCTTCGCCCGCCGCTACCCGGTGGCCTCGGCCGTGCTGCCGGTGCTCACCGGCGGGTCGTTCAACCGGGCCTTCCCCGGCCTGTTCAGCGTCTTCCACCTCGCCTACCTGGGCCGGACCGGCCCGGCGGTGGCGGGCGGCGCGGCCATCGTGGTGGGCAGTGCGGCGGGTGCGAATTCGCTGATCGGCTGGGCCGGCACCGCCGGGTCCCAACTCCTCGTCCAGGCCGCCGTCCTGGCGGTCGCCCTGTGGCTGCACGGCAGACGGGTGCTGATCCGCACCCTGCACGAGCAGGTCGACGCGCTGCGCCGCGAGCGCGAGCTGCGTGCCGACCAGGCCCGAGCCGCCGAACGCGCCCGGATCGCCCGGGAGATGCACGACGTGCTGGCCCACCGGCTCAGCCTCCTGGTGCTGCACGCCGGGGTGCTGCGCGACCAGGCCAGGGCCGGCACCGTCGCCGCGGACACCGACCGCCTCACCCACCGACTCGAACTGCTGCGCACCACCGCCGCCCGATCGCTCGACGATCTGCGCGACGTCCTGGGCGCGCTGCGGGCCGACCCTCCGGCCCCGCACGCAGCGGGAGGCGATCCGCCCGTGCCGGCCGAGGCCGGGAGCGTCCCGGCGCCCGCCCTGCGCGACCTCACCGAACTCGTCGGCGAGGCGAACCAGGCCGGCCAACGGGTCGAACTCGCCCTCTCGGGAGACCCGGAGACCATCCCGACCACCCACCGGCTGGCCGTGCACAGGCTGGTCCAGGAGGCGCTGACCAACGCCCGCAAGTACGCGCACGCCGCGCCCGTCACCGTCCGGGTCGGCTACGGGGCGCCGGCGACGACGGTCGAGGTCCGCAACGGCCCGGGCGAGGCGATGCCGGACGGGCCGGGTGCCGGCGGCGGGTACGGGCTGGTCGGGCTGGCCGAACGGGTCGAGGCCCTCGGTGGCCACCTAGACGCCGGTCCGGAGGGTGGCGGCGGCTTCCGGCTCTCCGCCCGGTTGCCCGCGCCGGACCGCCCGCCGCAGCTGGTGCCCGACCCGGCTCCCGCCCCGGGCGAGGGTTCGCCGCCACCACCGGGGCGCGCGCCGTCGGACCCGGCGCGGGCGTCTCCGGGGCCGGGGCCGAGGCAGGGGGGATCCGGACAGGGGAGACCCGGGCAAGGAATACGAGGGGCACGGCAGTCGCAGGAACGGGTGCAAGGGGCGCACCACCCGGAGCGATCCACGGGACCGGAGCGATCGACGGGACCGGAGCAGCCGATGGAACCGGAGCGTTCGATGGAACCGGAGCAGGAACCGAAGCAGCAGCCGAAGGGTGCCGCATGATCCGAACAATGGTGGTCGACGACGACGCGCTGGTTCGCCTCGGCCTGGTCGACCTCCTGGCCCAGGACCCGGCACTCACCGTGGTCGCCGAGGCCGCCGACGGGCTGCAGGCCGTCGAAATCGCCGGAAGCCGGCGGATCGACGTCGCGCTGATGGACATCCGGATGCCCCGGCTCGACGGGATCGCCGCCACTCGGCGGCTGCGCGAACTCCCGGACGGCCCGCGGGTCATCGCCCTCACCACCTTCGATCTGGACGAGTACGTGTACCAGGCACTCGCGGCCGGGGCGGACGGCTTCCTGCTCAAGGACACCCCGCCCGCGGAGATCGCCCGGGCCGTCCACGTCGTCGCGGGCGGTCAGGGGATGCTGCACCCGGCGGCCGCGCGGCGGCTGATCGACCGCTACCACCGGGTCGGGGCACCCCGATCGGTGGCCGCCCGTCACCGGGTCGCCGGACTCACCCCGCGGGAGACCGACGTGCTGCGCGAACTCGCCGACGGCCTCTCCAATGCCGAGATCGCGGGCGTGCTCGGAATGCGCGAGAGCACCGTCAAGGCGCATGTCAGCCGGATCCTGACCGGGCTCGGTGTCGGCAACCGGGTCCAGGCGGCGCTGCTCGCACGCGACGCCGGGCTGGTGGGCGACGGTGGCTGAGGACGAACGGCGGAGAGCGACTGCGGCCGGGACCGCGCACCGGGGTTCCGGTCGGTCGCGCACGCTCGCACACATTCGTGCACGTCCGTGCCGGGCCTGCTCCCGCCGTACCCGGAGCTCTCCGCCCACCCCGGCGCCCTCCCGCCGTGCAGGGGCGCCGCCCTGTCGTGTCCGGGCGGGCAACCGAGGCACGTCGAGGCTCGGAGGGGCACACCGGGGCACGGCACCGGCCGGTGTTCACGCGGGTGTTCCCCGGACGTTCCCCCGGAGTCGGGGTGGGCGGGGCAGCGGGCTTCCCTGAGCCGCCGCGTGCTCCCGGTTCGTATCGCATGCTGAGCCGCTGTCACCCATCCGGCGTGGAATTGCCGTGCCTTGGCCGTTTGCGCTGCCGAACTCGGGCGGCGGGTCCATGGTGGAGATGGGCGCGATCCGGCGACCGCGTCCGCGCGCCGATCCAGGCCCGCGCGCCGAGCGCCCGCGCCGATCGTGGACGGGCGGCCTCCGAAGCGGGGCCCGGTACCGGCACGCTGGGAGCAGGGCCACCTCGCAGGAAACCGAACGGTTCTTCTAGGCTCACATCTCGGCTTCCCTGCGGCGGTCCGGCCATTGCGCCCGCTGCCGGGAGGCCACCGTCCACGGGGGCTCCGGGCGGACCGGGGCCCCCGGATCGAGCGAGGAGGACGCACATGCCAAGCACGCCGCCCAGCCGTTCCACCGTACTTGGGCCAGACGGGCCGATCCGGTGGGCCGCCCATCACCCCGGCCGACCGGTGCGGTCCGGCCGGGCCTGGTACCCGGGTGGGAGCGGTCGGCCGGTACGGCCGCTGTATACCGGCGGTGGTCGCGGAGGCGAGCGTTGAGTCCCCAGATCGTCGGGGCGCCCGCCGTGCCGGGCGCCGCCGTGGAACCCGACCCGACGCCGGTCACCGTCCCGGCCGCCACCGACGGCGAGGCCCTCGCCGCGACCACCGCGACCACCACCACTGCCGCCACCACCGGTACCGCCACCGCTGCGGGCGCCACCACCGGCACCGCAACTGCCGCTGCGGCTCAGGCCACTGCGGCTCAGGCCACTGCGCTTCCGGCCGCCTCGGCTCAGGCCGCCGCGGTAGCGACCGGCGCGGCGAAGACCGCCGTGACCACGGCAGCCGGCGCCAAGACCGCAGCGACCAAGACCGCAGCGGCCAAGACCACGGCAGCCAAGGCCGCGGTGGCCAAGTCCGCCCTCACGAAGTCGTCCCTTGCCAAGGCCGTCGTCGCGAAGAACGCGGTGGCGACGACCGCGGTGCCGAGGAGCACGGCCGGAAAGCCCACGGCGGGCCCGGCCGCCACCGCCACCCCCGGGGCCTCCACCGTCATCACGGCGCTTCCCGGTGTGCCGCAGGCGCTCAGCGCCCGGGCCCGTACCCTCGCCGGAGCAGTCCGGCGGCGCTGTGCCGATCTGGCGCGGATCGAGTCCCCCAGCGGGGACGCGCCCAGACTCGACGCCCTCGCCGAGGAGTTGGCGGCCGGCTTCCGTGCCACCGGTGCCACCGCCCGGCGTGAGCCCGGACCGGCCGGGGACCACCTCGTGCTGGAGTGGGAGGGCCGGGACGAGTCCCTGCCGCACCTGCTGATCGTCGGGCACCACGACACCGTCTGGCCGGTCGGCACCCTCGCGGACTGGCCGGTGACCGAGCAGGACGGCCGGCTCACCGGCCCCGGCGTGGTCGATATGAAGGGTGGACTCGCCGTCCTGGAGAGCGCGTTGTCGCTGCTCGTGGACCTGGGCGAGCGCCCGCACCGGACCGTCCGCCTGGTCGTGGTGTCCGACGAGGAGGTGGGCAGCCCGGACGGGCGGCGCCTGGTCGAGCGCCAGTTGCGCGGCGCCGCGGCGGTCCTGGGGCTCGAACCACCGCACCCCGACGGTCGGTTGAAGACCGCGCGGCGCGGCAGCACCCGGGTGCGGCTCACCGTGACCGGTCGCGAGGCGCATGCGGGCAACGACGCCCACGACGGGGTGTCCGCGGTCGACGAGCTGGTGGACCAGCTCGTGGTGGTGCGGGACCTCGCCGGCCAGCCCGGCACCGAGCTGAACGCCGGTCGGATCAGTGGTGGTTCGCGTGCCAACGTGGTCGCCGGTCGGGCCGAGGCCGAGTTGGGGCTGCGCTTCGCCACCGTCGAGGCGCAGCGCCGCACGCTCGACGACCTTGCCCGGCTCGCCCCGTTGCGTCCGGGTGCCCGGGTTCGTACGGAGGTGCTGTCCAGTCGTCCGGCCTGGCCCGAGCGGACCGGCAACCCGCTGCTGCGGCACGTGCGTTCGCTCGCCGCGGTTCTCGGTCAGCAGCTGGACGGCGGTCCGGCGGGCGGGGCGGGGGACACCAACCTGCCGGGCTCGCGCGGGCTTCCGACCCTGGACGGCTTCGGGGCGGTCGGTGCCGGGGCCCATGCCCGGCACGAATACATCCGGCTCGACCAGATCGCCCCCCGGATCGCCCTGCTGGCGGCGCTGCTCGCCGTTCCGCTGCCGCGACTGCGTGACCGCGCGGAGGGGTGAGGCGTTGCGGTGAGCCGCTGACGGTCGGCAGCTGACAGCCGGAAGCAGACAGCTGACAGCTGACAGCGGACGGCCGACAGTAGTGGACGGTATGCAGTAGACGGACGCCGGCGAACAGATGACAGCCGACAGATAACAGCTGACAGATTTCAGAATCTGTCAGCTGTTATCTGTTTCGCACCTTGCCATCCCTCCGCCCCGCTGCGCAGAATGGTACCGACCGAACGGTCAGTCGGTTGGTTGATCGGGCGCTCCGGCAACCGACCGGGCAGGACGGGCAGGACACGAGAGGGGACTGTGGTGACAGCAGAGGTGGCCGAGGCGGTCCCCGCGCAGACGCCGGAGGACCGGTTCGAGGCGGTCGTCGCCGCTGAGCAGCGGATCGAGCCCAGGGACTGGATGCCCGACGCCTACCGGGCCACCCTGATCCGCCAGATCGCCCAGCACGCACACTCCGAGATCATCGGCATGCAGCCCGAGGGCAACTGGCTGACCCGGGCGCCGTCCCTGCGCCGCAAGGCCATCCTGCTCGCCAAGGCCCAGGACGAGGCCGGTCACGGCCTCTACCTCTACGCCGCCGCCGAGACCCTCGGCGTCGACCGCGCCGAGCTCACCGAGAAGCTGATCTCCGGCCGCCAGAAGTACTCCTCGATCTTCAACTACCCGACCCTCAGCTTCGCCGACGTCGGGGTGATCGGCTGGCTGGTGGACGGCGCCGCGATCTGCAACCAGGTCCCGCTCTGCCGGTGCAGCTACGGCCCGTACGCCCGCGCGATGGTGCGGATCTGCAAGGAGGAGTCCTTCCACCAGCGCCAGGGCTACGAGCTCCTGATGACGCTGATGCGCGGCACCGAGGCCCAGCGCCGGATGGTCCAGGACGCGGTGGACCGCTGGTGGTGGCCGTCGCTGATGATGTTCGGCCCCTCGGACTCCGACTCGCCGAACAGCGCCCGCTCGATGGCCTGGCGGATCAAACGGCACAGCAACGACGAGCTGCGCCGGCGGTTCGTCGACATGACCGTCCCGCAGGCCGAGCACCTGGGGGTCACGCTCCCGGACCCGGAGCTGCGCTGGAACGAGGAGCGTGGCGGTTGGGACTTCGGTGAGCCGGACTGGTCCGAGCTGACCAGGGTCATCCACGGCCAGGGCCCCTGCAACGCCCAGCGGATCGAACGCCGCCGTGCCGCCCACGAGGACGGCGCCTGGGTGCGCGAGGCCGCCGTCGCCTACGCGGCCAAGCGCGCCGCCGAGGCTGCCGAAACCGCCGGAGCCGCCGAGGCCGCCGGAGCCGCCGAGGCCGCCGGAGCCGCCGGAGCCGACCAAGCCCCCGGACTCACCGAAGCCACCGAACAGGAGAACGGAAAGTGACCGAGCCCCAGGTTGGCTCCCCGGCCGGGTCCAAGGCCGGCTGGCCGCTGTACGAGGTGTTCGTGCGCCCCCGGCGGGGGCTGAACCACGTCCACGTCGGTTCGCTGCACGCCGCCGACGACCGGATGGCGCTGCTCGCCGCCCGCGACCTGTACACCCGGCGCAACGAGGGCGTGAGCCTCTGGGTGGTCCGCTCGGACGCGATCACCGCCTCCACCCCGGACGAGCGCGACCCGTTCTTCGATCCCAGCGGCGACAAGGTCTACCGCCACCCGACCTTCTACGACATCCCCGAGGATGTCCCGCACATCTGACGGGGGAGCCACCGTGCACGACCACACCACCTCCACCACCGGAACCACCACCGGCGCCGGCCCGGGCGGCGGCCAGGACGACCACGTCTACCTCAGCCTCGCCGACGCCGCCCCCGGACCCGAGGGCGAGGGCCGCTGGGCGTACGGGACGGGCTTCGCCGACCCGCTGCTCGGCGTGGACACCACGCTGCCCGCCGGTCTGGACGGCGCCGACCTCGCCGCCTACTGCCAGATGCTGGGCGACGACGCCCTGGTCCTCGCACAGCGGCTGATCGAGTGGTGCACCCGGGCGCCCGAGCTGGAGGAGGAGGTCGCGCTCGCCAACCTGGGCCTCGACCTGCTCGGCCAGGCCCGTCTGCTGCTCACCCGGGCCGGGCAGGCGGACGGCACCGGCCGCACCGAGGACGACCTGGCGTACTGGCGCGAGGAGCACGAGTTCCGCAACGTCCGCCTGGTGGAGACGTCGAACGGCGACTTCGCGTACTCGATCGCCCGGCTGTTGCTGTTCGCCACCGCGCGCGGCGCCCTGTACGAGGCGCTGAGCGCGCACCCCGATCCGGTGCTGGCCGCGGTCGCGACCCGGGGTGTCAAGGAGCTCGCCTACCACCGGGAGTACGCGACGGCCTGGACGCTTCGTCTCGGTGACGGCACGCCGTACTCGGCCGAGCGGATGCAGGCCGGGCTGGACGCGGTCTGGCCGCTGCTGGAGGAGCTGTTCACGGCGCACCCGGTGGAGCTGCGGGCGGGTGTCGACCCGGCGACCCTGCGCGAACCGGTGCTGCGCTCGCTCACCGCCGTCCTCGCCGAGGCCGGGCTGACCCTGCCGGACGCGCCGCCGCTGGCCACCGTCCTCGGCCGGGCCGGCCGGGACGGCGTGCACACCGAGGCGCTCGGCCCGCTGCTCGCCGAGCTCCAGGTGCTGGCCCGAGCCCACCCGGGGGCGACATGGTGACCAACGACGTGGTGACCAATGACGTGGCGACCGACGGCATCGTGACCGACGAGGTCGCGGCGGGTACGGCGGGTACGGCGGGCAAGGCGGGTGCGGCGGAACCGACGACCCGCGACGTGGCCTGGGTCGTCGCCGCGGCCGTCCCGGACCCGGAGCTGCCCATGCTCACCCTGGCCGACCTGGGCGTCCTGGCCGGGGTCGAGGTGGACGGCGGCAGCGGTACCGTCACCGCCTGGCTGACCCCGACCTACTCGGGCTGCCCCGCCGTCGCCGAGATGGCCACCGACGTGGACCGCCGGCTGCGCGCGGCCGGCTACCCGGACGTCCGGGTGCGGCTGCGGCTGGACCCGCCGTGGTCCACCGACCTGATCACCGCCGAGGGCCGCCGCAAGCTCGCCGAGGCGGGCATCGCCCCACCGCGCCCGACCGCCGCCGTCGCGGCCGCGGCCGGACCGGTGGCGCTCACGCTGGGCCCGACCCGCTCCGGAGCCCCGACCACGGCCGGGCCGGGCACCGTTCCCCCCGTGCCGTGCCCGCAGTGCGGCGGGACCGACACGGAGGAGCTGTCCCGCTTCGGTTCCACCGCCTGCAAGGCGCTCTGGCGCTGCCGGGCCTGCCGCGAGCCGTTCGAACGCGTCAAGGAGATCTGAATGCCCGCCGCTTCCGCCGCCGCCGGCTCCGCCGTTCCCGCCGCCGCTGTTCCCACGCCCGTCGACACCGGGTCCGTCGACACCGGGTCCGTGGTCTCCGCGTCCGTCGACACCGGGTCCGCGACCGGCATCCGCCCCGCCCGCCGTCCGACCTTCCACCGGTTGCGGATCGACCGGGTCGAGCGGCTCTGCGAGGACGCCGTCGCGGTGACCTTCGCGGTGCCGGACGGGCTGGCGGAGGAGTACGCCTTCCGCCCCGGGCAGACCCTGACCCTGCGCAAGCTGGTGGACGGCGCCGACGAGCGCCGCTCGTACTCGATCTGCGCCCCGGTCGGCGGGCCGCTGCGGATCGCCGTCCGGGAGGTGCCCGGCGGGTTGTTCTCGCGCTGGCTGGTGCGCGAGGCGAAGCCCGGCGAGGAGGTGGAGGTGCTGACGCCGTCCGGCCTGTTCACCCCCGAGCTCGGGGTCCCGGCCGACCACGTGCTGCTCGCGGCGGGCTCCGGCATCACCCCGATGCTGTCGATCGCCGCCTCCGTGCTGGCCGCCGACCTCAGCTCCACCGTCACCCTGCTCTACGGCAACCGGCGCAGCGACACCGTGATGTTCGCGGACGAGCTGGCCGACCTCAAGGACCGCTACCTCGGCCGCTTCCAGCTGGTCCACGTGCTCTCCCGGGAGACCAGGGACGCCGAGCTGCTCAGCGGCCGGCTGGACCCGGAGCGGGTACGCGCGCTGCTGGCGGCGCTGGTGGACGTCGGGAGCGTCGGGCACTGGTGGCTGTGCGGCCCGTTCGGCATGGTCACCGGGGCCAAGGACCTGCTCGCCGAACTGGACGTGCCGGGCGAGCGGGTGCACCAGGAGCTGTTCCACGCCGAGGACGAGCCGCTCCCGGAGCGCGACGAGGACTGGGAACGGACGGACGCCTCGGCCGACGGCGGGTCGGGCCCGCAGAGCGAGGTGACCGTCGTGCTCGACGGCCGCGGCAGCACGCTCTGCCTCCCGCGCGACCGCTCGATCCTGGACGGCGCCCAGCGCTCCCGGCCCGACCTGCCGTTCGCCTGCAAGGGCGGAGTCTGCGGCACCTGCCGCGCCCTGGTCACCGAGGGCGAGGTGGAGATGCGCCGCAACTTCGCCCTGGAGGAGAAGGAGCTGGCCGCCGGGTACGTCCTGACCTGCCAGGCCCGCCCGCTCACCGACCGGGTGACCGTCGACTACGACCGCTGAGCGAGCTCAGACGGCGGCGGGCTCCGCGACCCGGTCCGCGAGCGCCGGGTCCCCGAGCAGCTTGACCAGGTCGTTGACGGCCGCGCGGCCGGCCCGGTTGGCGCCGACGGTACTGGCGGACGGACCGTAGCCGACCAGGTGGACGCGCGGGTCGGCAGTGGCGCGGGTGCCGGTGAGGGCGATCCCGCCGCCGGGGGAGCGCAGCCCGAGCGGGGCGAGGTGCCCGACCTCGGGCCGGAAGCCGGTGGCCCAGACGATCGCGTCCACCGCCAGCTCCTCGTCGCCCCAGGCGACCCCGTGCTCGGTCAGGCGGTCGAACATCGGGCGGCGGCGCAGCGCGCCCAGCTCCTGGGCACGCCGGAGGGCGACGGACGGGCCGAGCCCGGTCACGCTGACCACGCTGCGCACCGGCAGGCCCTGCCGGACCCGCTCCTCGACCTTGGCGACCACCGCGCGCCCGTACTCCGGGGTGAACGGTCCGTCGTGGTACAGGGGTTCGGCGCGGGTGACCCACACCGTCTCGCCGACGGCGGCGACCTCCGACAGCACCTGCACGGCCGAGGCGCCACCACCGACCACCAGCACGCGCCGGCCCGCGAACTCCTCGGGACCGCGGTACTCGGCGTAGTGCAGCTGGCGGCCCGCGAAGTGACCGGGGTAGTGCGGGAGGAAGGGCCGGGTCCAGGTGCCGGTGGCGTTGATCAGTGCGCGGGTGGACCAGACACCGTGGTCGGTCTCGACCAGCAGCCGGGCGTCCGGTCGTTCGGACTCGGCGCGAACGGCACGCACCGCGACCGGGCGTACGACCGGGAGCGCGTGCCGGACCTCGTACGCTGCGAAGTACTCCGGCACCACCTCGCGCGCGGGGGCCCCGGGGTCCGGCGGCGGGAGTTCGGCGTCGGGGAGGTCGTGGACGCCGTGCACGGTGGCCATCCGCAGGGACGGCGAGCGGTGCGCCCAGGCGCCCCCGGGGACGGCGTTGGCGTCGAGGACGACGAAACCGCCGTCGACGCCCGCCCGGTACGGGGCGAAACCGCGGCGGCCCAGGTGGTAGGCGGCGGAAAGGCCTGCCTGCCCGGCACCCACCACCAGGACGTCCACGCGTTCCGGAACGCTGTTCGTTGCACCGTAAACAGTCACGCCGCTGAAACATCAGGGGGTCGACGGCTGTTCCCGTCGTCCCGCCGTCGTCCCGCCGGGGCTCCGCCGGCGTCCGTGGAGGAGCGAACGGTGGTCGCGAACGGGAGTGCGCGGGCGGAGGCGCGAAGGCGCGGAGGTGCGAAGGCGTGGATGTGGAGGAGCAGGAGCAGGCGCTGAGGAGCGTCAGGAGAGCGGGGAGATGACCGCGGCGGTGCCGTAGGCGCAGACCTCGGTGCCGACGTCGGCCGCCTCCGTGACGTCGAAGCGCATCATCAGGACGGCGTTGCCGCCGCGCGCCTTGGTCTGCTCGACCAGCCGCTGCATGGCCTCGTTGCGGCTCTCGACCAGGGTCTTCGTCAGACCGCGCAGCTCGCCGCCGATCAGCGACTTCAGACCGGCACCGATCTGGCTCCCGAGGTGGCGGCTGCGCACGGTCAGCCCGAAGACCTCGCCGATCACGTGGTCGACCCGGAAGCCGGGGATGTCGTTGGTGGTCACGACCAGGACGTCGGCGTTCGGGCCCTGCCCGCCGCCGTACTCGTTGATGTCAGCCATGGGACGCATCCTGCCAGTTCCTGCGTCCGAGTGACCGAGGCGTGGCCGGGCGGTGGCCGAGAACGCTTCCGGAAGCTGGTCCGGACCGGTGATCGGGGGGCCGAAAGGCCGTACCGTTAGCCCCATGGGCGAGCGAAGCGATCATCCACAGGGGCCGGGCGCGGCGGAGGACTCCGGCGCGCAGGAGATCGAGGCGACGGTGGTGCTGGGCCTGCGGATCACCGACTGGCCGGCCCTGCGCGCGGCCGCGATCAGGGCCGTCGAGGAACTGGACTTCGACGGCATCGACCCGGCCGGCCAGCGTCGCGAACTGCTGCGCGAGATCGCCGAGGACGCCAACGCGGCGCTCGGCGCGCTGCTGCATCCGGACCGGCTGGTGGCCGCCATCCCCGGGGTCGAGGCGATGGGCGGGACGCTGGAGATCAGCGTCACGGAGGACTTCACACCGGACTTCGCCGACCTGTTCCCGCTGGAGGGCGACGAGGAGGACGGCGGCGCGGGCGCGGACTGGACGCTCACCCCGCGCACCGCCTGCCTGCTCCACGCCCAGCTGATAGGCCTGGCCGACGCCGCGTACGACGACTTCGACGAGCACGGGGACGAGGCGATCGTCGACGGCGAGGACGCGGACTGGACGGTCTTCGCCCGGCTCCCCGAACGCACCTGGCGGATGCACCGGAGCTGGCGCCGCGCGATGGCCCGGGCCTTCGACGACCTCGCCGACGACCTCGCGCTCGGCGAGTGGCCGCTGCCACGCTGCCTGGCCGAGGACGTGGCGCTGCGGATGGCCCTGGTGGACGCCCGGACGCTGCTCGGCGCCCAGCCCGAGTCGGTGGCGGACATGATGGGCGACCTCCCGGCCGACCTGTACGACTACGACTGGGACGGCTGCCACGACGAACTGTTCGGGGTCTACGGGCCGGACGACGGCGATCCGGAGCTGGGGGCGGAGCAGCGCACGGAGGTGCTGCTGGCGGCCACCCACCCGGAGGGCTGGTTCCTGATGTACGAGGACGCCGAGGAGCGGGACCCGCAGCGCGGCTACCGGCGCTGACGGGGCGCTGCGCCGTAGGGCGGGCGTCGGGCACCGGGGCGTCGGGCACCGGGGCGTCGGACACCGGCGCATTGGACGCCGGCGCATCGGACGTCGAGGCGTTGGACGTCGGGCGCAGGGTGTCGGCCGCCGGTTCCGTGGCTGTCGCTCGGGCCGGGCGGTCCGATGGGTGGGTGGTTAGGCTGCGGGCATGTCCGATGTGCGTGGCATGCGAGGTCCGTCCCCCGACGATCCTCTCGATCTCGACGGTCCCGACGATCCGGGTGGTCCCGAAGGGGGCGAAGGGACGGGCGGCGAGCCGGGCCATGAGCCGGGCGATGAGGACGAACCGGCACTGGCCCGGATCGCGCTCGGGCTGGACGGGGCAAGGGCGGCGCAGCGCGGCCGGACGGCCGAGGCCCGGGCCGGCTTCGAGGCGCTCTGGGAGGCGCTGGGGGAACGGGACGTCTTCCACCGCTGCCTCGTCGCCCACTACCTGGCCGACCTGCAGGACGACCCGCGCGCGGAGCTGGCGTGGGACCGGCGGGCCCTGGCCGCCGCCGACTCGCTGAGCGCCGAGCGTGCCCGGACGTACGAGTCGGCCCTCCAGGTGCGCGCCTTCTACCCCTCTTTGCGCCTCAACCTGGCCTCGGACCACCTCAAGCTCGGCGAGCCGGACCTCGCCCGTGAGCAGCTCGAACGCGCCGTGCGCAGTCTGGACGCGCTGCCGGAGGACGCGTACAGCGCGAGCATCCGGACGGCGGTGGACGAGCTGCGGCAGCGGCTGCGGTGAGCGCGGAGGTGGACGCTGCGGCGGTCGGGCCGGGCCGAGTCGTCCGGAGTGGGGCTGGCATCCTGGACGGGTGACTGATCCTTCCGATGCCCCGACCCCCACTGCCCCGACCCCCACTGCTTCGACCCCCACTGCTCCGACTCCGGCTGTGGTTCCTCCGGCTCCGGTCTCCGAGCCCCCGGCCCCTGCGGCCGACCCCGGCGAGGCCCCGGAGCGAGAGGACCGCGAGGACCGCGACGAGCGGCCGCAGTACGTGCTGCCGCTGGTCGTCCGGATGGAGCGGGCCACTCCGCCGGGCCGGACGGACGCGCTGGAGACCTCGGCCCGGGCGGTGCTCACCCTGCTCGCCGACCCCCGGGTGACCGGGGCGGACGGCGAGTGGGCGGAGCGGGTCGCGGCCTGGGAGGACGCCCGGATCCGCAAGGTGGTCCGGCGGGCCCGGGGTGGGGAGTGGCGTCGGGCGGGCGAGCTGCCGGGCCTCACGGTGCACGGCCGGGAGGCCGAGGTGCGGGTGTTCCCGCCGGTCCCGCTGGACGGGTGGCCGAAGGACCTCGCCAAGCTCCAGGTGTCCGGGACGGACCTTGAGGAGACGGTCGAGGTCACGGCGCCCGAGCCGGGGCTGCCGGTGCTGTGGCTCAACCCCGAGCTGGAGATGAGCGCGGGCAAGACGATGGCGCAGACCGGGCACGCCGCTCAGCTCGCGTGGTGGCGGCTGGACGAGGCGCAGCGCAAGGAGTGGGCCGAGGCCGGCTTCGCGCTCGCGGTCCGAACGGCCTCGCCGCAGGCGTGGGAGGAACTCGTCCGCAGCGGGCTGCCGGTGGTCCAGGACGCGGGCTTCACCGAGATCGCGCCGGGCAGCTGCACGGTGATCGCGGAGCACCCGGCGCTGCGGTGACGGCGGGGGCCGGGCGGCTGTCGGGCGGCTGTCGGGCGACGGGTGGCGGCGACGAACGACGGCGAACAGATGACGGCTAACAGATAACAGCGGACGGATGACAGAGTTTGAAATCTGTCATCCGTCCGCTGTTCCCCGTCGCCCGTCAGCTCGGCTCGTACCGCCGCATCGCCCGCAGCCCGCCGTAGACCGCCAGGGCGGTCCAGAGCGCCATGATCAGCAGCCCGGTCCAGTGGCCGTAGTGGACGCCCGGCTCGGGCTGGGTGCGCATCGCGTACAGGCCGGCCCGGTCGGGTAGGAACTGGCCGAGTTCGCGGACACCGGGAATGGCGGCCAGCCAGGTGGTGCCCAGGAACACCATCGGGGTCAGCAGGCCGAGCGCGGCGCTGAAGTTGCCCAGCATCGCGGTCAGTCCGAGGCAGATCAGCACCATCATCGGGTGGTACAGCACACCGGCCAGGAAGCTGCGGGTCAGGCCCGGGGCGGAGAGGTCCAGGCCGACGGTGGCGCCGACGACCAGGAACGAACCCGCCGTTGAGGCCAGCCCGAGCAGCAGGCCCAGCCCGGTGCCGAGCGCGAGCTTGGCGCCGTACAGCCGGCCGCGCCGGGGGACGGCGGTGAGCGAGGTGCCCATCATGCGGGTGTTGAACTCCTGCCCCATCAGCAGGATCCCGAGGCAGGCCACCGCGACGTGCCCGAAGAGCAGTCCGTAGAAGATCCCCCCGGCCGGGTCCTCGCCGGCCGTGTGGTCCTTCGCCCCGTAGGCGGCGTTGACGGCCGCCGTGACGCCGACCGTCAGCGCCAGGGCGACCAGCGGGGCCGCCCACTGCGACGGCAGGGTGGTGAACTTGACCCGTTCGGCGCGTACCGCGTCGGCCATCGTGCTCATCGTCGCTCCCATGTCCCGTCTCCCATGTCCTTTTCGCCCGTGGTCACTTGGCGCGCCGCATCGCCCGCAGGCCGCCGTACGCCGCCAGGGCGGTCCAGAGCGCCATGATCAGCAGCCCGGTCCAGTGGCCGTAGGCGATCTGCGGGTCGTCGACATACCGCAGGGCGTACTGGCCGGCCCGGTCGGGCAGGAACTGGACCACCCGGCGTACCCCCGGGACGCCGCCGAGCAGTGGTGAGAGCAGGAAGAGGGTCGGGACCAGCAGTCCCATGGCGGCGGTGAGGTTGCCCAGCATGGCGGTCGTTCCGAGGCAGAGCACCACCACCAGCGTCTGGTAGAGCACCCCGGAGACGGCGGTGCGGACGAAGGCGGGCCCGTCCCAGTCGGCGGGGACGGAGGCCGCGTACCCGGCGAAGGCGCCCGCCGTGCCGACGGCGCCGACCGCCAGGCCGACCAGTGCCCCGAGCGTGAGCTTGGTGCCGTAGAGCCGGCCGCGTCGCGGGACGGCGGTGAGCGAGGTGCCGATCATGCGGGTGTTGAACTCCTGCCCGATCAGCAGGATGCCGAAGCAGGTCAGCGCCGCCTGGCCGAAGTTGAGGCCGTAGAAGACGCCGACACCTGGGTCGTCGGTGATGTTGTGGTCCTTGCCGCCGAGGGCCGCGCCGACGGCGGCGGTGACGCCCGCGGTGAGTACCAGGGCGAGCAGTGGGGTGATCCAGAGCGAGCGGAGCGTGGTGAGCTTGATCCACTCGGCGCGTAGGGCGTTGACGGCAGGGGACCCGGAGGACGTCACGACGGATGTCGCGGCGGATGCCACCGCGGATGTCGCGGCGGACGTCACGGCAGGGGGCGAAGCGTTCACGCGGCGGACTCCGCACGGTACTCGACGCTGTCGGCCGTCATCCGCATGAACGCTTCCTCCAGGGAGTCCTGTTGCACGGCGATCTCGTACAGCACCACGCCGTCGGCGGCGGCGAGCGCGGCGATCCGCTCGGGTTCGGCGCCGCTCACCTCCCAGGCGCCGCCGTCGACTTCGGTGGCGTCGAGGCCGTGTCCGGGGTCGCGGAGCAGGGCGGCGAGCTTGGTCGGGTCGACGGCGCGGACCCTGATCCGGGTCCGGCCGTGGCGGTCGATGAACTCGGAGGCGGCGGCGTCGGCCAGCAGCCGGCCGCGCCCGATCACCACCAAGTGGTCGGCGGTGAGCGCCATTTCGGTCATCAGGTGGGAGGAGACCAGCACCGCCCGGCCCTCGGTGGCCAGATCGCGGAGCAGGGTGCGGATCCAGCGGATGCCTTCCGGGTCCAGGCCGTTCACGGGCTCGTCCAGCAGCAGCACCGGCGGGTCGCCGAGCAGTGCGGCGGCCACCCCGAGACGCTGGCGCATGCCGAGCGAGAAGCCCCGGATCCGCCGTCCGGCCGCGTCCGCCAGACCGACCTGGCCGAGCACCTCGTCCACCCGGCGGGCCGGCAGCCCGTTGCTCGCGGCGAGCCAGCGCAGGTGGCCGTGCGCGGTCCGGCCGCCGTGCAGTGCCTGGGCGTCCAGCAGCGCTCCGACCGTCCTCAGCGGGTCGGGCAGTTCGACGTAGGGGCGGCCGTCGACCAGGGCGTGCCCGGCGGTCGGCCGGTCGAGGCCGAGGACCAGGCGCATGGTGGTGCTCTTGCCGGCGCCGTTCGGGCCGAGGAAGCCGGTCACCACGCCGGGTCGCACCTCGAAGGTCAGGTCGTCGACGACGCGCCGGCCGTCGTACTCCTTGGTCAGGCCCTGGATCTCGATCACGGCCCGCTCCCCTCGTCTCGTCGTCTTGGCGGTCTCCGCCGGTGCTCGCTGTGGTCGGCCCCGGGCGGTGGCTCCATTCGACCGGAGCGGGCCGGTGCGGCGGATCCCGCCGGGGCGGGGAGCCGCCTCCCTCCCGGGAGGGAGATCGCGGGCGACCGGCGCGGGAGCCGGGAGCCGGGGGCGGACTGGCAGGATGGCCCAATGTCCAAGATCGCAGTGCTGAAGAGCGCGGTGCCCGTGACCGCGGCGCCGCTGAGCGCGGTGTCCGGGCTCTTCGCGCCGCTGGTGGCCGGCGCCACGTACGCACGGATGCTGCACCTGCTGGTGGGGTGGTTCTTCGCGGGCATCGTGCTGATGGTCTATCCGGGGACGTACCACAAGGGCCTCGGCGAGATCCTGATGGCGGGCGTCTCGGTGGACGTCGTGCTGCTCGCGCTGGCGGCGCTCATACCGGCCGCGCGCCGGGCCGAGGGAGTGCAGGCGCGGCTGCTGCTGGTGCCCGACCGCGAGGAGGACATCGCCGCCGAGCCCTCCCGCACCTGGGCCGACCGGCGGCGGACGGCGGGCTGGCTGATCGGGCGGGTCGCGCTGGGTTCGGCGGTCGGGTTCCCGCTGGTCTTCGGAATCACCGGGGCCTTCGACCGGCTGACCGGCCCGGACGCTCTCTGGTACCTCCCGCTCGTACCGTTGGCAGTCCTCGGCTTCGGCTGGTTCCTGGTGTGCGCCGGCCGCCTCCAACTTGCCATGGCCATACGGCTGCTGGGCCCCTCCCCGGCCGAGCGGCTGGCCGAGGCGGAGCTGCGGGCCGAACGGCTCCTGGAACGCAACCGCTTGGCCCGCGAGCTGCACGACTCGATCGGCCACGCCCTGACGGTGACCGTCCTTCAGGCGGGCGCGGCGCGCGAGGTCGGGGACCGGGACTTCGTCGCCAAGGCGCTCGAAGTCATCGAGGAGACCGGCCGGCAGGCCATGGAGGACCTCGAACGCACCCTCGTGCTGCTGCGCGAGACCCCGGCCGGGGCGAACGGCGTGGCCACCGAACAGCCCGGGATCGACCAGCTGCCCACGCTGTTCGACACCGCCAGGGCGGCCGGCAGCCCGGTGGAGGCGCGGGTCGACGTGAAGCCCGGCACCCTGCCAGGGGTGCTCTCCCGCGAGTCGTACCGGATCGTCCAGGAGGGCGTCACCAACGCGCTCAAGTACGCACCGGGCGAGCCGATCGACATCCGGATCGCCGTGCGGGACGGCCGGTTGGAGCTGCGCTGCGCCAACCGGCTGCCCGGCGCCGGACGTTCAGCGAACGGAGCGGCGCGGCCTCCGGCGGGCGGGGCGGGCGGGGCGGGCAGGGGTGCAACGCGCAAGGGCGGAAAGGGACTGCGCGGAATCCGCGAACGCGCCACGCTGCTCGGCGGGGAGGCGGAGACGGGGCCTTCGGCGGCGGGCACGGCGGCAGGGGCGGGAACGGCGGCGATGGGCACGGCAGCGGCGGGAACGGCAGCGGCGGGAACGGTGACAGGGACGGGGGCCGCGACGGGGGCGACCGGGTCGATCGAGGAGGGGAGCGGGGAGTGGGTGCTTGCCGTGCGCCTGCCCCTACGCTTGGGCTCGTGACGAACGATCTTGCGATGGCAGGTCCGGCCGGAGGAGCCGCCGGGATGACGGACATCCTGCTCGCCGACGACGAGGAACTGGTCCGGGCCGGTCTGCGGGCCGTCCTGGAGGCGCAAGGGGACCTGCGGGTGGTCGGCGAGGCGTCCGACGGCGCGGAAGCGGTCGCCCTGGCCCGCGCGTTGCGTCCGCACGTCGTGCTGATGGACGTCCGGATGCCGGTGCTGGACGGCCTGGCCGCCACCCGCGAGCTGCTGCGCCCCGGCGCACCGGGTGAGCGCCCGCCGCGGATCCTGGTCGTGACCACCTTCGAGAACGACGACTACGTCTACCAGGCGCTTCGCGCGGGCGCGGACGGCTTCCTGCTCAAGCGCACCCGCCCGGCCGAGATCGCCCAGGCGGTACGGCTGGTGGCGGCGGGCGAGTCGCTGCTGTTCCCGGCCGCGATCCGCCGCCTGGCGGCCGGGCACGGCAACCCGACCGCCCGTGCGGCGATGGAGCGGGCGGCGCTGACCGAGCGCGAGGCGGAGGTGCTGCGACTGGTCGCGCGCGGCCTCAGCAACGGGGAGATCGCCGAGCGGCTGTTCCTCGGCGTGCAGACCGTGAAGACGCACGTCAGCAGCGTGCTGGCGAAGCTGGGCGCGCGGGACCGCACCCAGGCGGTGATCGCGGCGTACGAGTCGGGGTTCGTCGAGCCGGCGGAGTGATCGCGTCGGGGTGAGACCGCGCCGGAGTGACTGCGTCGGGGTGGCCGCGCCGGGGGGATCGCGCCGGGGGCGCCGGGGTGAGACCGCCGTGGGGCGTCAGGCCGGGTAGGCGTGCGTCTGGGTGGCCTTGACCGAGGCCCAGACCGCGGCGCCGGGCGTCAGCTCCAGCTCGGCGACGGCGGCCGGGGTGAGGTCGGCGGCCATCGGCAGGTCGCCGGCGAGCTCGACGCGGACCCGGTCGCCGTGCAGTTCCAGCCCGGTGACCTCGGCCTTCCACAGGTTGCGCGCGCTGGTCTGCGGGCGCTCCCGGTACAGCGTCACGGCCGAGGGCGGGAAGGCGACGAAGGCCGGGCCGTCCAGCTCCTCGGCGGTGGCCAGGACCGCCCCGTCCGGGAGCGTGACCCGGGTGCCCTCGGCCCGGCCCTGGTACAGGTTCAGCCCGACCAGCCGGGCGATGTAGTCGGTGCGCGGGTGCCGGGCGACCTCCGCCGGGCTGCCGGACTGCACCTGCCGGCCGTCCTCGATCACCACCAGCCGGTCGGCCAGCACCATGGCGTCCAGCGGGTCGTGCGTCACCAGCACCGCCACCGCCTCGAACTCGGCCAGATGGCGCCGCAGTTGGGACCGTACGTCGAGCCTGGTGCGGGCGTCCAGGGCGGCCAGCGGCTCGTCCAGCAGGAGCAGCCGGGGGCGCACGGCGAGAGCGCGGGCGAGCGCCACCCGCTGGGCCTGGCCGCCCGAGAGCAGGCCGGGACGGGCCGAGGCGTGGTCGGCCAGGCCCATCCGCTCCAGCCAGCCGGCCGCCTCCGCGCGCGCCTCGCGCTTGGGGCGGCCCTGGCAGCGCGGGCCGAACGCGACGTTGTCGAGCGCGCTGAGGTGCGGGAACAGCAGGTAGTCCTGGAACACCACCCCGACCGGACGCTCCTCGGCCGGGGTGTGCACACGCTGCGCCGGGTCCTCCAGGAGGCGGCCGTCCAGGCGCAGATGGCCGCCGGTGAGCGGGAGCAGTCCGGCGAGGGCGCGCAGGGCGGTGGACTTGCCGGCGCCGTTGGGGCCGAGCAGCGCGACCACCTCGCCGCGGGCGGCGGTGAGCGCGAGGTCGAGGGAGAACGCGGCGCGCTCGACCCGCAGGCGGGCGTCCAGGGCGGGGCCGGGGCGGCTGTCGGTGTTCATCGGGATGACGTCCAGGTGTCCAGAGTGCCCGGGAGGTCGAGCGGGTCCCTCGGGTCCCTCGGGTCCATTGTGTCCGCTGGGTCCACTGGGTCCGGGGGAGTGTCGCAGGAGGTGTGCGGGGAAGCGTCCGCAACGGTGTCCGAGGCCGTGCGCGCGGGCCGGGTCACGGAGTCGAAAGCCAGCGGTCGCGCAGGCCGACCAGGACGGCGACGGAGACCACCAGCAGCACCAGCGACAGCGCGATCGCCGCCTGCGGGTCGGACTCCATGGCCAGGTAGACGGCCAGCGGCATGGTCTGGGTGCGGCCCGGGAAGTTGCCCGCGAAGGTGATCGTCGCGCCGAACTCGCCGAGCGCCCGGGCCCAGGCCAGGACGGCACCGGCGGCGATCCCAGGGGCGATCAGTGGCAGGGTGACCCGCCGGAACGCGGTCAGCCGGGAGGCACCCAGGGTCGCGGCCGCCTCCTCGTAGCGGGGGTCGGCGGCCCGCAGCGCGCCCTCGACGCTGATCACCAGGAACGGCATCGCCACGAACGCCTCGGCGATCACGACCCCGGTGGTGGTGAACGGCAGCGTGATGCCGAAGGCCGAGTCCAGCCAGGAGCCGACGATGCCGCGCCGCCCGAGCACCAGCAGCAGCGCCACACCGCCGACCACCGGCGGCAGCACCAGTGGCAGGGTGACCAGCGCCCGGATGATCCGGCGGCCCGGCAGCTCGGTGCGGGCGAGCAGCCAGGCCAGCGGGACGCCGAGGACCAGCGACACCGCGGTGGCCGCGGTCGCGCTGATCAGCGACAGGCGCAGCGCGTCCCAGACGGCGGGGCTGGTGAGCTGCTCGGACAGGCCGCTCCAGGGGGCCCGGATCAGCAGACCGACCAGCGGCAGGATCAGGAAGGCCAGTCCGAGCAGCGCCGGGAGCAGCAGGGTGACCGGGACGCGGTGCGTGCGTGGCCGGCGGCTTCGCGGGCGCCGCCGCGGCAGGGCCTGCGCGGGTGCTGCCTGCGCGGGTCCTGCCTGTGCGGACTCCGCCGGGTCGCCGTCGGCGGTACGGGCCGGGTGGTCCTGCTCCGGGTGGTCCTGCTCCGGGTGGTCCTGGTCCGGGCGGTTCGGCCCGGAGCCGGTGGTGCGGTCGCTCACGGCGCCTGGAAGCCCGCCGCGGTCAGCACCTGCTTGGCCTCGGGCGACTGGACGTACGCGACGAAGGCGGCGGCGCCGTCCTTGTTCGGGGCCTTGGCGAGGGCGGCGATCGGGTAGTCGTTCACGGCCTTGGCGGCCTCGGGGAAGTCCACGCCGTCGATCTTCGCAGCATCGGCCTGGACATCGGTCCGGTACACCAGGGACGCGTCGACCTCGCCGAGTTCGACCTTGGTGAGCGCGCCCTTGACGTCCTGCTCCAGGGTGACCGGGGTGAGGTCGAGGCCGGCAGCCTTGAGCGCGGTCTGGGCGGCGGCGCCGCACGGCACCTCCTTTGCGCACAGGGCGACCTTCACGCCGGAGGCGGTGAGGTCCTTGAGGCCCGCGATGTGCTTGGGATTGCCCTTGGGGACGGCGATGGTGAGCGTGTTCTTGACGAAGGCCGTCGGCTGTCCGCTCGCGCCGCCCGCGTCCGTGACGGTCTTCATGGTGGCCGGGCTGGCGGCGGCGAACACGTCGGCCGGGGCGCCGGAGTTGATGCTGGTGGCGAGGCTGGAGCTGCCGCCGAAGTTGAAGGTGACCTTGGCGCCCGGGTTGGCGGCCTCGAACTTCTTGCCGAGCTCGGTGAAGGTCTCCTTGAGCGACGCGGCGGCGAAGACGGTGACGGTGCCGGAGGCCTTCGGGACGCCGCTGCCGGCGGCGGAGGCGTCCGGGGAGGTGGCCGAGGAGGCCGTGGAACCGGAGGACTTGCCGCCGTCGCTGCCGCAGGCGGTGACTCCGAGGGTGAGCGCGAGGGCCGCGGCGGCGGCGACGGCGAGCCTGCGGGTGGTGGGCGTGCGGGTGCTCATCGGTGGTTCCCCTCCAGGGTGCGCGCCGGAAGGGGCGCGAGGGACTGGCCGCAGCTGCGGCCATTACGGCGATCATAGTGCCGCATATGCGAGCGATAAATCCCCTGTCGGTTTGCACAGGCGGGAGCCGGCGCGGGCCTCCGGACCGCTGTGGGATGGCTCAAACAGGTCCGGGGGCCACATGGCGAGGGCACTTGGCGGGGCGGGTCGTGCGGGTGAGGAGGCGGGTCGTGCGGGTGGGGCGGGTCGCGCGGGTCATGTCGGCGGGGCCGGAAGGGGCGCGCGGAAATTGCGTCGCGCCGTAGGTGGTCGAACGGACAGAGTGGTGGCCGTCCGTACACGCGGCCGGGTTGGTCGCAAGCACCGCCGCGGCCGAACCAAGGGGAGGAGTCCTTCCATGTCCACGCTGCGCGTCACCGCGGAGAAGCTGACCGTCCTGGAGCACCCGAACGCCGATGCCCTGGAGCTCGCGCAGGTCGGCCTCTACCGGGCGGTGGTCGCCAAGGGCATGTACCGGACCGGGGACCACGCCGTCTACATCCCCGAACAGTCCGTCCTGCCCGATGAGTTGATCGATGAGCTCGGCCTGACCGGCAAGCTGGCCGGCGCCCGGGCGAACCGGGTGAAGGCGGTACGGCTGCGCGGCGAGCTGTCCCAGGGCATCGTCTGCCGGCCCGCCGCGCTCGCCGGCACCGACCTGGCCGCCGCGGCCGAGCGCGGCGAGGACTTCGCCGAACTGCTCGGGGTCGTCAAGTGGCAGCCGCCGGTGCCCACGTCGATGAGCGGCGACGTGGTCAGCGCGCCCGACCTGCTGCCCTGGGTGGACATCGAGAACCTCAAGCGCTACCCCGACGCCTTCGAGCCGGGCGAGCCGGTGGTGCTGACCGAGAAGCTGCACGGCAGCTGCTGCCTGGTCACGTACGTCGCCGCCACCGGCGAGGTGCAGGTGTCGTCCAAGGGCATCGGCGCGCAGGGGCTGGCGCTGGTCGAGGACGAGCGAAACCTCTACTGGCGGGCGGTGCGCGCCTACGGCATCCCGGCGGCCGCCGCCCGGCTGGCGGAGCGCCTCGGGGCCGAGCGGGTCGGCGTCTTCGGCGAGGTCTTCGGCGAGGGCGTGCAGGACCTGGGCTACGGCTCCTCGGCGCGCACCGAGCGGCCCGGCTACGCCGCCTTCGACGTCTCGGCCGTGGTGGACGGGCAGCTGAACTGGTTCTCGGCGGCCGAACTGCTGGACGGCGAGCTTCCGTTGGTGCCGGAGCTGTGGCGCGGGCCGTTCGACCCGGAGACCGTCCTGGGGTTCGCCCGGGGCAAGGAGAGCGTCTCCGGGCGTGAACTGCACCTGCGCGAGGGCGTGGTGGTGCGGCCGGTCACCGAGCGCTGGAGCCCGGTGCTCGGCGGGCGGGCGATCGCCAAGGTGGTCAGCGACGCTTACCTGACCCGCAAGGGGGGCACCGAATACGAGTGAGACGGGTCCGGATCCGGCCGGGCAGGTCGGCCCGTCGGTGGGTCCGGGCGCGGCTCCTTTCGGTGCTGACCGCCCGTCGGAAGCGGCGGCGGGCACACCCCTGTACAGAAGGAGTGCCGATGACCATCGAACTCGTCCCCGTTCGGGCCCCCGGGCTCGCGCCCGCCCCCACCTCCGCGATACCCGTCCCGGCGGGGAACCGCCTGGTCGGCTCGCTGTTCGACCTCACCCGCCGCCCGCTGCGCAGCTACCTCGCGGCCCGCCGCGACCACGGCGACGTGGTGCGCTTCCAGGCCGGGCCGCCCGGGCTGCGCGCCGACTTCTACGGGGTGTTCTCGCCGGAGGGCGTCCGGCAGGTGCTGGCCGTCGAGGCGGCCAACTTCCGCAAGGAGGACCCCTTCTACGACGAGTTGCGGACCAGTGTCGGCAACGGGCTGCTGACCAGCCAGGATGCCGAGTACCAGCGCCAACGCCGCATGGTGCAGCCGCTGTTCACCCGGCGCCGGGTGGACGGCTACGCGGACGCGCTCGCGCAGGAGGCGCAGTCGCTCGCCGAGCGCTGGCGGGCGGTGCCCGGCGGGGTGGTGGACGCGGCGGAGGAGACGTCCCGGTTCGCCCTGCGGGCGGTCGCGCGGATCCTCTTCGGCGCCGACGTGGAGGAGGCGATAGCGGTGGTGCACCGCAGCTTCCCGGTGCTCGGCGAGTACGTGAAGGAGCGCGGCTACGCCCCGGTCCGCCTCCCACGCACCTGGCCGACCCCGGCCAACCGGCGCGGTGCCGAGGCCCAGCGGGCGCTGTACGGGGTCTGCGACCGGATCATCGCCGAACGGGCCGCGCGGGGCGGCGGCGACGAGGACGCGGACGACCTGCTCACCCTGCTCGGACGGGCCCGCGACGAGGACGGCGGGCGGCTGGACCCGGCCGAACTCCGCGACCAGGTCCTGGTGTTCCTGCTCGCCGGGCACGAGACCACGGCCACCGCGCTGGCCTTCGCGCTGCACCTGCTGGCGATGCACCCCGAGCAGCGGCGGCTCGCCCGGGAGGAGGCGCGGACCGTCCTGGCGGGGCGGGCGCCGACGGCGGCGGACCTGGAGGCGCTGCCCTACATCACCCGGGTGCTGAAGGAGGCGATGCGGCTCTACCCGTCGGCGGCCCTGGGCGGGCGGCGGGCGGTCGCGGAGACCGTCATCGACGGGTACGTGATCCCGGCCGGGGCGCAGGTCGTGGTCGCGCCGCTGGTCACCCACCGGCACCCGGACCACTGGGTGGACCCGGAGCGCTTCGACCCGGACCGCTTCCTCCCGGAGGCGGAACGGGCCCGGCACCGCTACGCCTGGTTCCCGTTCGGGGGCGGACCGCGGGCCTGCATCGGGCAGCACTTCTCGATGCTGGAGGCGGTGCTGGCGCTGGGGGTGCTCCTGCGGGACTTCGAGGTGGAGGCGGTGGACCGGCGGGTGGCGCTCGCCCAGGGGATCACGCTGCGGGCGGCGAGCCCGATGCGGATCCGGGTGACGGCGAGCCGCTGACGGCCGGCGGCTGACAGCGTGCGGCCGACAGCCGACAGCCGACAGCCGACAGAGTTCAGCGGACAGATGACAGATTTCAAACTCTGTCATCTGTCCGCTGTCGTTTGTGCGCAGCCCCCGCACGCCGGCCGCCGCTCTGGCCGTCCTCTGGGTACACGACAGGGCCATCGGAACACATCACCCGCTTCCTGCGGGCAGCTTTTCAGATCTTTGTCTGACCGATTCCGGCTGCTCGGTAGCGTCCCACGCACCTCAGGCCGGAAGCGCACATGCGGTTGGCATATGCCATTCATGTGCAGTCCGCCCGGCCCGGGGCGCCCGGGCGCACCGCGTACCGCCTCCGGGCCCGACCGGTCGACCGGAGGTCCCATGGGCACTCTCAACCATCTCAGCCTCGGCTGGCTGACCCCCGCCCTCTCGTACCTGATGGCCTGCACCGGCGCCGCCCTCGGCCTGCGCTGCACGCTGCGGGGACTGGCCGCGAGCGGTCCGGCCCGGCGGAACTGGCTGATCACGGCCGCCGCCGCGATCGGCTCCGGCATCTGGACCATGCACTTCGTCGCCATGTTCGGCTTCACCGTCGACGGCACCGAGCTGCGCTACAACGTGCCGCTGACCGTCCTCAGCCTCGTGGTCGCGGTGCTGGTCACCGGCCTCGGCCTGACCGTGGTCTGCTACGGCCGGCACCGCGGCCTCTCCCTGCTCTCCGGCGGCGTCACCACCGGTCTCGGCGTCGCCGCGATGCACTACCTGGGCATGGCCGCCCTGCGGATGCACGGGGGCCTGCACTACGACGCCGGGACGGTCGCGCTGTCCGTGCTGATCGCGGTCGGCGCCGCGACCGCCGCGCTCTGGGCCGCCGTCACCATCCGCAACGTGTACACGGCCGCGGCCGCCGCGATGGCCATGGGCCTCGCCGTCAGCTGCATGCACTACACCGGCATGGCCGCCGTCCACGTCCGGCTGGAGCCGACCCGGACCGTTCTCGGCGGGGTCAGCCCGATGGAGTTCGTCTTCCCGCTCGCCGTCGGCCTCGGCTCGTTCCTCTTCCTCGCCTCGGCCTTCGTGGCACTCTCACCGACCGCCCAGGAGCGGGCCGGCTACCGGGAGGCGGGCGAACCGGCCGTGGAGGAGTCCCCCGCCGCGCCCCCGCACCCCGAGCGCGCGTGGCACGAGCCCACCCCGGCAGCGGACGGGCGGCGCGACGCCGAGCGGCACGACCGCGCAGCCTGAGCCGCGCTCGCTCCCCGCCCGTTCCCCGCCCGTTCCCCGCCCGCTCGCTCCCGGTCCGGCCCCGCAGCCTCCGCCCACCCGGCCTCCGCCCACCCGGCCTCCGCCCTCCCCGCCCGAAAGGCTCCTCACCCATGCGAGAAGACCGCGGTACCGCCCCCGGTACCCGCCGGGGTGCCCATGCCGGGCCGCCCGCCCGTCCGCCGCGCCCCGGCCCGTGGTTGCGCGGGCTGCGCCCCCGGACCGTCCGCGCCCGGATCATCGCCCTGCTGATGGTCCCGGTCGTCTCCGTCATCGCCCTGTGGGGGTTCGCCACCGTCACCACCGCCCAGGGCGTCTGGGGCCTGATGCGCCAGCGCGACGCCCAGCGCACGCTGCTCACGCCGGTCGCGGAGACGGTCGCCGGGCTGCAGGCCGAACGCACCGCCGTCGGTCAGCTGCTGGCGGCCCCAGCAGCCCCGGCGGCGACCCCGGCGACCCCGGCGACCGCCCCCAGCGCCGCCCGGGAGAGCGCCCTGCGCGAGGCGGCGGCGGCCACCGACCGGGCGCTCGCCCCGCTCTTCCCGGACCCCCGCCGACCCGACCGGGGCTACAACCGCGCCGACGCCCAGGGCCTGGGCGATGAGGCGGCCGCCCGGCTGGACGCCCTCGGCGGTTCGCTCGCGGCCCTGCCCGCACTGCGCGACCGGGCCCTGGCCAGGAGCGTCGGCTGGCCCGAGGCGTACGCGGCGTACGGCGAGGCGGTGGACCGGGCGCTCGCCGCCGCCGGAGCCGTCGCTCCCTTCCAGGAGCGCCAGGCGGCCGCCGACGCGCGGGTGCTGCTGGAGCTGGCCCGGTCCCGCGAACTGCTCTCCCGTGAGGACGCGTTGCTGCGCGCCGCCCAGCTGTCGGGCGGGCTCGGTGACGACCAGCTGCGGGAGTTCTCCGGCGCGGCCTTCGCCCGACGCGAGTTCGAGCGGGGCGCCGCCGCCGACCTGCGCTCCGTCGACCGGGCGGAGCTGCTCGCCGTCACCGGGGGCCAGGACCACCGCGAGCTGGCCGGGTACGAGGACAGGATGCGGACGGCCGCCGACGGTCGATCGGCGGTCGCGGCGGTGCCGGCCGACCGCTGGGCGATGGTCGCGGGCAACGTGGCCGGCGCGCTGCGGGGCGTCGAGGACCGGGCCGGAAGGCTCGCCGCCGAGCGTCAGGACCCTTACGCGCTGGGCCTGTTCACTCCGGCCGGGATGGCCGTGCTGCTCGGTCTGGTCGGCGTGGTGGCCTCGCTGGTGATCTCGGTGCAGATCGGGCGCGGGCTGGTCACCGAGCTGATCGGCCTGCGCAACTCGGCACTTGAGCTGGCCGGACGCAAACTCCCCGCGACCATGCGGAAGTTGCGTGCGGGCGAGGAGGTTGACATCGAGGCCGAGGCGCCCCGGCCGGTGGGGCGGGGCGACGAGATCGGCCAGGTGCACCGGGCGCTGGGGACCGTCCAGCGGGCGGCGGTCACGGCGGCGGTCGAACGGGCCGAGGTGCTCTCCGGAGTCTCCGGGGTGTTCGTCAACCTCGCGCGCCGCAGCCAGGTCCTGGTGCACCGCCAACTCACCCTGCTGGACGCGATGGAGCGCCGCACCGACGACCCGTCCGAGCTCGCCGACCTGTTCCGGCTGGACCACCTCACCACCCGGATGCGCCGCCACGCCGAGGGCCTGATCATCCTCTCCGGGGCCGCCCCCGGTCGGGGCTGGCGCCGTCCCGTTCCCCTGGTGGACGTGGTGCGCGCGGCCGTCTCGGAGGTCGAGGAGTACGCCCGGGTCGAGGTCCACCCGCTGCCGCGCGCCGCGGTGGTCGGTCACGCCGTCGCCGACCTCACCCACCTGGTGGCCGAACTGGTCGAGAACGCCACCGGGTTCTCGCCGCCGCACACCCGGGTGCACATCCGGGGCGAACGGGTCGGCAACGGCTTCGCGCTGGAGATCGAGGACCGCGGCCTCGGCATGGGCCCGGAGGTGCTGGCCGCGGCCAACCGCCGGATCGCCGCCGCCGAGCAGACCGACCTCTTCGACAGCGACCGGCTCGGCCTGTTCGTGGTCAGCCGGCTCGCCCGGCGGCAGGACGTCAAGGTCTCGCTGGTCACCTCCGCGTACGGCGGCACCACGGCGGTGGTCCTGCTGTCGACCGCGCTGCTGGCCGACGAGGCGGCGGTGGGGGCCGAGGACGTGTGGTACGGCTTCGAGCCGGTCGCGCCTCCGCTGCCCTCGGCGGCGTCGGGTGACACGACGTCGGGTGACATGGCGTCGGGCGGCACGGCGTCGGGTGGCGCGGTGGCGTCGGGTGCTGCCCCGACCGCCGCGTCGGGTGCCGCGGCGGTCGGCCCGGGGCCGGTGGAGCCGGTGCTCGCCGATCCGGCGGATCACCGCGCTGTCCCGGAGCGGGAGTTCACCCCGGAGCACGGCCACGCGGAGCGGCCGGCGGGCGGTCCGGGCGGTGGCCCGAACGGTGGCTCACCGGGTCTCCCGACCGGCGTCTCGGGACACCCGGGGCACCCCGGGCGCCGGGATGACCCGGGGCACCGGGAGCACCCGCAGGGCGGGACGAGTGACGGGCTTCCGGCGGCGGGTGGGCCGCCGCCGGAGGGTGGGGCGCTGCTGCCGTTCGGTGTCCGGGGCAGTGCCCCCGGGCCGGTGCGCCGCACCCCCTTCCGGGCCTCCGGCGCCCGGGAGGCCGGTCCGGCTGCGGACGGGCGCGCGGGTGCGGCCGCCCGTCCGCAGTCCGGGCCGCCGCAGCCGTACGGCGCGGAACCGTACGGTCAGGGCTTCCCCGCGGAGCCGGTACCCGGACCGGCCACGGACGGTTCCGGCTCGGACGGCGTCCGCTCGCGCGGCCCCGGCTCGGACGGTGTCCGTTCGGGCGGTCACCAACTCGGTCAGGGGCCGGAGGAGTTGCCGCGCCGGACCCGCCAGGCGAGCCTCGCACCGCAGCTGCGCGAGGCCCCGGCCCGTCCGCCTGCGCACAGGCGCCGTACGGCTGCCTCCTCCTCCGTCTTCGCCTCCGCCGGGCCGGGTTCCGGGGACGGGTCCGGCGACGGCTTCGGTGCGGCGGGCCGCAGCCCCGAGGAGGCGCGGGCGGCGATGTCCGCGTTCCAGAACGGATGGGCGCGCGGTCTGCACCCGGAAGGCCGGCGGGACGGGAAGCCCGCCGACCCTCCGCAGCCGCCGCGGGCGCACCACCCCCAATCCCCGTCCCGATCCGAAGGAGAGCGTCCGTGATCGCCACCACCCACCGCGCGGGAGCGCTGAACTGGCTCCTGGACGAGCTGGTCCAGCGCGCCCCCGAGCTCCGCTTCGCCGTGATGCTCTCCGCCGACGGCCTGGCCATGGGCACCTCGGCCGGGCTGGCGCGGGAGGACGGAGAGCACCTGGCGGCCGTCGCCTCCGGATTCCACAGCCTGGCCAAGGGGGCCGGCCGGCACTTCGGTGCGGGCGAAGTCCGCCAGACCATGGTCGAGTTGGAGGGCGGCTACCTGCTGGTCGCGGCGGCCGGGGAGGGCACCTGCCTCGCCGTGTTCGCCACGTCCCGGGCCGACCTCGGCCTGATCGCCTACGAGATGGCCAGGCTGGTCCGCCGGGTCGGGGAGCATCTGAGCGCCCCGCCGCGGGCGGTGGGCGGCCGGTGAATCCGGTGCCCCGCCCGTACCGCGGGGGACATCCGGAGCACCCGAGGGCCGACCCCGACGGGCAGCCCCGCAACCCGCTCGCCGCCGCCCACCGGGCGCGCTGGTACGACGACGAGGCCGGGCCGATGGTCCGCCCGTACGCGATGACCCGGGGGCGCACCGGGGCCGGGGAGCAGCAGTTCGACCTGATCGCCGTGGTGGTCACCGAGCCGCCCGACCCGACGGTCCTGCCCGGCGTGCCCGAGCCGCCGGTCGGCCCGGAACAGGCGCACATCCTGGCGCTGTGCCGGGGTACCCCGCTGTCCGTGGCCGAGCTGGCCGCCGACCTCGACCTGCCGGTGGGTGTCGTGCGGGTGCTGCTCGGCGATCTGCTGACGGCCGGGCTCATCCGGGTCCGCCGTCCCGTCCCGCCCGCCCTGCTCCCCGACGAGCGCATCCTCCAGGAGGTCATCCGTGGACTCCGCGCACTCTGACCACCCGTCCGCATCGTCCGCCCCGCGCGTACCGTCCGGACCGTCCGACCCCCTCGGCCTGTCCGATCCGTACGGCGGGCCGGATCCGTACGGCGGGTCGGATCCGTTCGACGCCGAGGACCCCGACGGCACCGTGCTCGCGCTCAAGATCCTGGTGGCGGGCGGCTTCGGGGTCGGCAAGACGACGCTGGTCGGCGCGGTCAGCGAGATTAGGCCGCTGCGCACCGAGGAGCGGCTGACCGAGGCCGGGCGCGAGGTGGACGACCTGGACGGTGTGGAGCGGAAGACCACCACCACGGTGGCGATGGACTTCGGGCGGATCACCATCCGCGAGGGGCTGGCGGTCTACCTGTTCGGCACCCCCGGGCAGGACCGGTTCTGGTTCCTCTGGGACGAGTTGGCCCAGGGGGCGCTCGGCGCGGTGGTGCTCGCCGACACCCGCCGGCTGACCGACTGCTTCCCGGCCGTCGACTTCTTCGAGCACCGGGGCATCCCGTTCGTGGTCGCGGTGAATCGTTTCGCCGGGACGCGGGAGTTCGGCCCGGAGGACGTCGCCCGCGCGTTGGACCTGGATGCCGGGACGCCCGTGCTGCTGTGCGACGCGCGCCGCCGGGCCTCGGGCAAGGAGGTGCTGATCAACCTGGTCGAGCACGCGGGCCGGGTGCACGCCGCCCGGCTGCTCGCGGACGCCTCGCCGGTGGGCTGAGACGGTGGCGGCGGAGGTGCAATGGGCGGGCGACGGACAAATGACGGATGACAGATGACAGCTTTCGAAATCTGTCAGCCGTCATCTGTCAGCAGTCGACCGCCGGTTCTGTCAGCGGTTCAACCGTGCCTCAGCTGTGCCACTGGAACACGATCCGCGTCCAGGTGGACCCGGGACACTTGCCCCAGACCGCCCAGGCCTCCGGTCGCGCGCCGATCCACAGGCCGGTGGTGTGCGAGCCGTCGGCGCAGTAGGTGATGGTGCGCAGTCGCCCGGAGTAGACGTTGCAGTAGCCCTCCCAGCGCCAGCCGTAGTTGCCCGTGATGACGCAGTGGTAGGCCTCGGACGTGATGGTGTTCCAGGCCTCGGCGGCCCCGGGGGTGACGGAGCGGGTCCCGGTCGTCGCCGCGGCGGCCGGCAGGGCGGTGGCCCCGAGTGCGCCGAGGGCGGCCGTGGCGGCCAGCCCGAACGTGGCGATCTTCCTGGCGATGCAGCCTCGCACGGTGGTTCTCCTTGCTGAGGGGTTCTCGTCGGGCGGGTGTCCCGGCCGTCGGGATGTCCGCGCGGTCCGAACGCGGATCGCGCGGTCCGAGCGAAGGTGAATTCCCGCCTCCCGTACGACTGGTGACGTGTTGCACACGAATGACTGCGCACAGTGAGACGACGAACTATGATGTGACCTGTGTCACAAGTAATCCGGTTGGCTCATGGTTCCTGCGGCCAGGACCGACCGGGTTCTCGGGGTGCCGATTTCCGGGGAGAGCGGCATGGCGGATTGCAGCGGTCGGAATGAGGGCGGCGGCGGACAGGAAAGGGACTTCGGTCCCAACGGGAGCGGCGGTCAATCGGCCGAATTCAACCAGGTGTTCACGGATCTGCTGCCCAGACTCCAGCAGGCGGCGGCCTCGCTCGCCGGCGGTCCGGCCGGTGCGGGGGACGTCGTCCACGACGCGTACCTCAGGATCGCCCGTCGGCCGGAGCGCTTCCTCGGCCATCCACAGCCGTACGCCTACGCGTTCACCACGATGGTGAACATCCTGCGCGACCAGTGGCGCCGGGAGCGCCGGCGGGTGTCGATGCCCGAGGTGCCGGAGACGGGCGACATCGGCGAGCGGGACCGGGGGCTGCCCGACCTCCGGGCCGGTGGGATGGCCGAGTTGCAGGCGCGGTGGGAGGTGATGCGGCTGCTCGGCTTCCTGACCGTCAAGCAGGCCCGTGCGGTGGTGCTGGTCGACCTCGACGGCTACAGCGTCGACGAGGCCGCCGAGCTGCTCGGGCTGCACCGCAGCACGCTGGCGGTCACCCGGCGCCGCGCCCACGGTCGGCTGCGCGCTGTCGTCCAGCGGGAGCGCGAGCGTGAGGGGGAGCGTGGTCGGGAGCACGATCGGGAACACGCGCGGGAGCGGGAGCGGAGCTGAGGGCGCGGCGGCGGGCGGGCGACCGCCGCGCCACCCCGACGCACCGAACCGTCGGCAAGTCGGCTCGGGCGCTGCCCCGGCCCGTACCCTGCGAATCGTGATCACGTACGAGGACGGCGGCCTGCGCGCACTGGCCGAGGACGGCCGCTGGCCCGAGCTGCTCGCCGCCTACCGGCAGGGCCGCGCGGCTGCCGTGGCGGAGGCGGGGGAGCAGACCGCGGCGGCGCTGACGGCTCCGCTCGGCCACCTGATCGCCTACGCGGCGCCGCCCGAGCTGGCCGTCCGGCTGTTCGACCGGGAGGGTGGCGCGGGGACGGCCGCCGGGGTGGCCGATCACGACGCCGGTCCGCTCTGGGAGGTGCTGGCGACCAGACATTCCTGGCTGCGGCTGGCCCCGCTGCTCGGTCCGGCCCCGGTGCGACGACTGGTCGCACACACCAGGGCGCTGCTCGGCGAGGATCTCTCGTACGCGGCCGAGCCCGATCCGGAGGGCGTGCCACTGCGTCTGGAACCGTGGGAGGCGGCGGGCTGGGGCGAGACGGCCCGGGTGCGGGAGTACCTGCCCGGCGGGGGCGCGCGCAGTGCGCTGCTGACCCTGCCGGCCAGCCGGGAGGGCCTGGGCGAGGTGGAACTGCCCCCGGCGGCGCAGCCGGGTGGCCGGCCGGCCGGACCGCGGGTCGCCCGGGCGCTGGCCGGGCTGGGCGCGCTCGCGCCGTGGGCGCAGACGGCCTGCGTCCGCGGCCAGGCCCCGGCGGCGGCCGCCCTGCTGGCCCGCGACCGGCGGGTGGTCGGAGGCTATCTGCCGTTCGCGCTCGCCTATCCGGCGCTGGTGCGGGCCGCCGCCGTGGGGCGGTCGCGGGGCTGTGCGCACGGGCGGCTGGGGCTGTGGCGGGCGCTGGCGGCGATGGCCGGGGCGGATGGCCAGGGCGGTGCGGGCCGTACGGACGGTGCGGACGGCGAGGATCATGCGGGCGGGATGGACCGGGACGAGGTGAACGCGCTGGTGGCCCGGATGCGCTGCTTCACCTGGCAGGAACCGTCGGCCGGGCTGCACCATCTGCACATCGCGCTGGAGGACCCGGCCCGTGGGGTGGCCTGGGTGGTCAGCGGCTCGCAGGAGTTGTGACGCGCCGGCCGGACTGCCACCGGACTGCTGCTGGACAGCCGTCGGACGGAAAACCGGACCGAAAGCCGGGCGGAAAGACGAAACCCTGGTCCGGCGCCGATTCCGGGGGTTGGTGGGAGGCGCCGGACCAGGGAGTGCGGGGGTGCCGCCGGGCTCAGACGCCGACGGGGGAGGTCCCCTGAGGGGTTCCCTGCGGGGTTCCGTGGCCGGTTCCCTGGGCGGGGACGTCCTCCGGGGCGTCGGTCGTGGAGCCGTCCGCCGCGCCGGCGGGCCCGGCAGGCGCACCGTGGGCGTGGGCGTCGACCAGCGTCAGCTCGTCGAACGGCAGCTCGCCGGCCAGCACCCGCCGGGCACGTTCGGCGTCGAGCTCGCCGGTCCAGTGTCCGATGAGCACGGTCGCGACGGCGTTGCCCGCGAAGTTGGTGAGCGCGCGGGCCTCCGACATGAAGCGGTCGATGCCGACGATCAGTCCCACGCCGTCCACCAGCGCGGGCTTGTGCGACTGGAGTCCGCCCGCGAGGGTGGCCAGTCCGGCGCCGGTGACCCCGGCCGCGCCCTTGCTCGCGATCACCATGAAGACCAGCAGTGAGAGCTGCTCGCCGAGCGACATCGGCTTGTCCATCGCCTCGGAGATGAAGATCGAGGCCATGGTCAGGTAGATGGCGGTGCCGTCGAGGTTGAAGCTGTAGCCGGTCGGCACGGTGATGCCGACGACGGGGCGGCTGACGCCCAGGTGCTCCATCTTGGCGATCAGGCGGGGCAGCGCGCTCTCGGACGAGGAGGTGGAGAGGATCAGCAGGAACTCGCGGCCGAGGTACTTCAGCAGCGCGAAGACGTTGACCCCGGCGACCAGGCGCAGCAGCGTGCCCAGCACCACGACGACGAACAGCACGCAGGTGACGTAGAAGCCGATCATGATGACGGCCAGGCTCTTCAGCGCGGCGGTGCCGGTGGCGCCGACGACCGCGGCCATCGCCCCGAAGGCGCCGACCGGCGCGACCCACATGATCATCGACATGACCCGGAAGACCAGGCGCTGCACGTGCTCGATCCCGCGCAGCACCGGCGCGCCGGCCGCGCCCATCGCCTGCAGCGCGAAGCCGGTGAACAGGGCGACCAGCAGGGTCTGGAGGACCTTGCCCTGGGTGAGGGCGGAGAACAGGGTCTCGGGGATCATCCCGAGCAGGAAGTCGGTGGTCGACTGGGCGCCGCCGGCGGCCGCCTGGGCGTGGCCGGACTTGGCGAGTGCGGCGGTCAGGTGCAGGCCGCCGCCGGGTTCCAGGAGGTTGCCGACGACCATGCCGATGGCCAGCGCGACGGTCGACATGGCGAGGAAGTAGCCGATGGCGAGGCCGCCGACCTTGCCGACCTTCGCGGCCTTGGTCACCGAGCCGATGCCCAGGACGATGGTGCAGAAGATCACCGGGCTGATCATCATCTTGATCAGGTTGACGAAGCCCGTGCCGACCGGCTTCAGCTCCACGGCGAACCCGGGGGCGGCCAGACCGACCACGACGCCCGCGATCACCGCGGCGATCACCGCGATGTAGAGGTAGTGGGTCCGGTCCTTGCGTCTGGGTCCCGCCGCCGGGGCGGCTCCAGCGATCGACATCTGCGGCTCCTTTGCCGTGCAGTCCTGGTGGCCCCGGGGGGATGGGCCGCTCCGACTATGGGCCCCGAAGTGACGGAGGTCACGTTTGCGTTCATAGAGTTCACGAACGCGGCGGACGGCCCGGACGGCGGGCCCGCGAACGGTGCGGGCCGGGCGGGGCCCCGGGGTGTCCGGGGGCGTGGTGCACACTGGCAGGCATGTCCGAGCGCACCGCCCCCACCGCCCCGCGCCGCCGCTCGCACCGGCCGGCGGGCCGCGGAGCCCGGCGGCTGCCTCCGGGTCCACCCGGGCATCCAGCCCGCCGGCTGCCCCGCCGACTGCCCCGCGGGCTGTCCCGCGGGCTGTCCCGGAACCTGGTCCGATGGCTGGTCCGACGCCTGCCCCGGCGCCTGGTCCGCAGTCTGGCCGGGCAGCTGTTCGTCGTCCAGGTGGTGATCGTCGCCGCCGTGGTCGCCGGTGGCGCGGTGCTCGCGTACCTCTTCACCGCCGATCGCGCCGAGGACGCCGCCCGCCGCCAGGTCACCGCGGTCGCGCATGCCGTCGCGGACTCGCCGTCCGTCCGGGCCGCGGTCGCCGGTCCGGACCCGACCTCGGTGCTCCAGCCGTACGTGGAGCAGGTGCGGGCGGACACCGGGGTCTCCTTCATCACCGTCATGGACACCGACGGCGTGCGCTGGACCCACCCGCTGCCCGAGCAGATCGGGCGGACCTACCTCGGGCACATCGACTGGGCGCTCGCCGGGCAGACCCGCAGTGAGACGTACACGGGCACGCTCGGCCCGTCCGTGCGGGTGGTCGCCCCGGTGTGGGACGACCGGCACCGGGTGGTCGCGCTGGTCAGCGCGGGTCTCACGGTGGAGTCGATCTCCGCGCAGCTGAGCGGCCCGCTGCTCGCCCTGGTCGGCGTGGCGGTGGCCGCGCTCGCGGTCGGTGGCGTCGGCACCTACCTCGCCAACTCCCGGCTGCGGCGGCACACCCACGGGATGGGGCCGGACGAGCTGAGCCACCTCTACGAGTACCACCAGGCCACCCTGCACGCGGTGCGCGAGGGACTGGTGCTGCTGGACCGCTCGCACCGGGTGGTGCTGTGCAACGACGCGGCCCGGGAACTGCTCGGCCTGGCAGGCGAGTTGGACGGCCGTCCGGTGGCGGGGCTGGGGCTTCCTGAGGCTCTGGTGGCGGCCGTACTGGGGGAGGAGCCGGTCCGGGACGAGGTGCACCTGACCGCCGAGCGGGTCGTGGTGCTGAACACCTCCACCATCGGCACCGGGCTCGGCCGGGTGGTCACCCTCCGGGACCACACCGAACTCCAGGCGCTCAGCGGTGAGTTGGACTCGGTTCGCGATTTCACCGAGGCGCTCGGCGCGCAGGCGCACGAGGCCGCCAACCGCCTGCACGCGGTGGTCTCGCTGATCGAACTCGGCCGCCACGAACAGGCGGTGGAGTTCGCCACCGCCGAGCTCGAACTCGCCCAGCAGCTCACCGACCGGGTGGTCGCGGCGGTGAGCGAGCCGGTCCTGGCCGCCCTGCTGCTCGGCAAGGCGGCGCAGGCCGCCGAACGAGGAGTGGAGTTGACCCTCACCGAGGACAGCCGGATCGACGACGGAGTGCTGCCGCCCGGGCTCCCCGCACGGGACCTGATCACCGTGCTCGGCAACCTGATCGACAACGCCGTGGACGCCGCCATCGCCGGTGCGGTCGAGAGTCCCGTCCCGCCGGAGGTCACCGTCACGGCGCGGGTCGCCCGCGGCCGGGACTGCGAAGGGCCGGGCCGCAGCGTCCATGGCGACGGGGGCGGGGACGGGGGCGGGGACGGGGGCGGGGACGGCAACGGCGTCAGCGGCGATGGCGCGGCGGCGGTGGCCGGTGACTTCCTGCTGCTGCGGGTCGCCGACACCGGTGCGGGCATCGACCCGGGCGCGGTCGAGGACGTCTTCCGGCGCGGCTGGAGCACCAAGCAGGACGGCCGCGGGCACGGGCTCGGGCTGGCGCTGGTCGCCCAGGCCGCCCGGCGCAACGGCGGCACCGTCGAGGTCGGGCGGGAGCGAGGCGCCGTGCTCACGGTGCGACTGCCGCTGGCAGGACGGCCGGGAGAGGCCGTCGGCGACCGGGGGGAGTCCACCCGGCGGCCGGGGGAGTCCCCCGGCCGGGAGCAGGAAGGGGCGCTGGTGTGACCGGTACCGCCGACACCCCCGCCGCGGCGGGCATCTCGGTCCTGGTGGTCGAGGACGACCCGGTGGCCGCCGCCGCGCACACCCTGTACGTCCGGCGCGAGCCCGGCTTCCACGCCGCGGGGACCGTCCACAGCTGCGCCGACGCGCTGCGCTTCCTGGACCGGGCCCGCGCCGCCGGCACGCCCGTCGACCTCACCCTGCTCGACCTCTACCTCCCGGACGGCCACGGGCTCCAGCTCTGCCGCACGCTGCGCGCGGCCGGTCACAGCACCGACGTCATCGCGGTGACCTCGGCCCGCGACCTCGCCATGGTCCGGCAGGCGGTCTCCGCGGGTGTCGTGCAGTACCTGCTGAAACCGTTCAGCGCGGCCGCCCTGCACGACCGCCTGGAGCGCTACGCCCGCTACCGCGACAGCCTCGGGCGCACCGGGGAGGCGACCGGGCAGGAGGAGGTCGACCAGGCGTTCGCCCTGCTCCGCACGCCGGAGCGCAGCACCCTGCCCAAGGGGCTGAGCGCGCCCACCCTGGACACCGTCGCCTCGGTGCTGCGCGAGGCGGCCGCCGGGCTGTCGGCCGCGGCCGCGGGCGCCGCCGCCGGGGTCTCGCGGATCACCGCGCGGCGCTACCTGGAGCACCTGGTGGAGACCGGGTGCGCGGTGCGGGAGCCCCAGTACGGGAGTGTCGGGCGGCCGGAGCTCTGCTACCGCTGGAGGGGGCGGGCCTGACGGCGGCCGGGGGTGAGGCGGCATGGGTCGGTGGCCGGGGGCGGACGGTCGGCGAGGGCCCGGCCCCGGGCCGTGACCCTTCCGCGCGATGCTCGTTGGATGAACCGGGGGAGGTTCACTCACTCGGGTGGTTCCGGAGGCCCCGGGGCGTTCCTCCAGGCCAAGGGCAGTAAAGTTAGGCTAACCTAACTTCCCCTGGGGGTTTCTCGTGTCACTCGCTGCCGTACCCGTCCAGGCCGCCTCCGGAGCCCCGGCCGCCGGTGAAGCCATCCTGCGCCGTCAGCGCGTCCGCGAGTCCGCCGCCAGAACGTACGCCCGCTCCTTCCCGATCGTCCCGGTCCGCGCCCACGGCATGACCGTCGAGGGCGCCGACGGGAGGCGCTACCTCGACTGCCTCTCCGGCGCCGGCACGCTCGCCCTCGGACACAACCACCCGGTGGTGCTGGAGGCGATCCGCCGCACCCTCGACAGCGGTGCCCCGCTGCACCTGCTCGACCTCGCCACCGCGGAGAAGGACGACTTCACCAGCGCGCTGTTCGAGAGCCTGCCCGCGGAGTTCGCCGCCCGCGCCCGGGTGCACTTCTGCGGACCGGCCGGGACGGACGCCGTCGAGGCCGCCCTCAAGCTGATGCAGACCGCCACCGGCCGCTCCGGCGCGCTCGCCTTCACCGGCGCGTACCACGGCATGACCGCCGGCGCCCTGGCACTCACCGGCAACGTGGCCGTCAAGGAGCCGCTGCCGAGCGGCGGCGAAGTCGCCCGGCTGCCCTTCCCCTACGGCTACCGCTGCCCGTTCGGGGTCGGCGGCGACGCGGGCGCCGGCCTCGCCGCGACCTACGTGGAGCGGCTGCTGGACGACCCCTCGGGCGGCGTGGTCGCGCCGGCCGCGATGATCCTGGAGGCCGTCCAGGGCGAGGGCGGGGTCGTCCCCGCGCCCGACGGCTGGCTGCGCGAGATGCGCCGGATCACCGCCGAGCGCGGCATCCCGCTGATCGTCGACGAGGTGCAGACCGGAGTCGGCCGCACCGGCGCGATGTGGGCGATCGAGCACAGCGGCATCGTCCCGGACGCCATGGTCCTCTCCAAGGCCATCGGCGGCAGCCTGCCGCTCGCCGTCGTCGTCTACCGCGAGGACTACGACGGCTGGCGGCCCGGCGCCCACACCGGCACCTTCCGCGGCAACACCCTCGCCATGGCCGCCGGGGCCGCGACGCTGCGCCACGTCGCGGCGAACGGGCTGGCCGAGCGGGCCGCCGCCGTCGGCGAGCGGATGACGGCCCGGCTGCACGAACTCGCCGTCGAACTGCCGGTGATCGGCGACGTGCGCGGCCGGGGGCTGATGCTCGGCGTCGAACTGGTCGACCCGGCGGCCGAGCCCGACGCCTGCGGCGCCCGGCCGGCCGACCCGGCGCTCGCGGTGCGGGTCCGGGAGGCCTGCCTGGCGCGGGGTCTGATCGTCGAGCTCGGCGGACGCCACGACGCGGTGCTGCGACTGCTTCCGCCGCTCACCATCACGGACGAGCAGGTGGCGGCGGTCCTGGAGCGGCTGGCGGAGGCGATCGCGGCGGCCTCCACGGCCGGGCGGCCAGGTGGATCGGCGAGCGGGTCGGCGGGCGGATCGGCGGGCGGGTCGGGGCAGGCGGTGGCAGGTGCGTCCGCGGGCGCGCCGGCGGCTCGGGGCCGGCGGTGAGCGGCCCCGGACCGGACCCCGGAACCGACCCCGGAACCGACCCCGGCACCGACCCCGTCGGGCTCCCCGGAGACGGCGTCGCGACGGACGCCCTGGCGGGCGGCGCCGCCGGGCCGGGCGCGCTCGGACCGCTGCTGGCCACCGTCCTCGACTCCCTGGAGACGGGCACCGCCATGCGCTCCGGACCGCTGCCGGCCGGCAGTCCGGCCGAGATCGCCGCACTCGTCGACGACGCGCTGGCCAGCGACGACGGACCGGGCGCGCTCGCCCGGCTCACCGAACTGCTCGCCTACGGCGCCGCCGACCCCGCCGACCCGGCCTGCGCCGCGCACCTGCACTGCCCGCCGCTCGCCGTCGCCGCCGCGGCGGACCTGGCGGTCAGCGCCCTCAACCCCTCCCAGGACTCCTGGGACCAGGCCCCCGCCGCCACCGCCCTGGAGAGCGCACTGCTCGCCGAGATCGCCGGACTGGTCGGCTACGACCCGGCGCGCGCCGCCGGCGTCTTCACCTCCGGCGGCACCGAGTCCAACCTCATGGGGCTCATGCTGGCGCGCGACCAGAAGCTCGACGGCATCGTGGAGCTGGACGGCATCCCGGCCGGAGTCCGGCCGTGCATCCTCGCCTCCGAGGCCGCGCACTTCTCCGTCCAGCGCGCCGCCGCCCTGCTCGGCCTCGGCGAGCGGGCCGTCATCCCCGTCCCGGTCGACCGCGGGCTGCGGATGCGGGAGGACGAACTGGAACGGGCGATGGCCGAGGCCAGTTGGGCCGGCCGGACCCCGATCGCCGTGGTCGCGACCGCCGGCACCACCGACACCGGAGCCGTCGACCCGTTGTCCGCCGCCGCCGACCTCGCCGGCCGCTACGGTGCCTGGCTGCACGTGGACGCCGCGTACGGCGGCGGCGCGCTGCTCTCCGACCGGCTCGCCCCGCTGCTCGACGGCATCGCCCGCGCCGACTCGGTCTCGCTCGACTGGCACAAGCTCGGCTGGCAGCCGGCCGCGGCCGGGGTCTTCCTGGTCCGCCGCGCGGAGACCTACGTCTCGCTCGCCCGCCGCGCCGAGTACCTCAACCCGGTCGACGACGAGCAGGCCGGGTACCCCAGTCTGCTCGGCCGCTCGCTGCGCACCACCCGCAGGGCCGACGCCTTCAAGCTCGCCGTCACCCTGCGCACCCTCGGCCGCGACGGTCTGGGCCGGCTGGTCGACGCCTGCCACGACCTCGCCCGCACCGCCGCCGACGCCGTGCGCGCCGACCCGGCGCTCGAACTCCACGCCGAGCCCGTGCTCACCGTCATCCTCTTCCGCTACCGGCCGCCCGGGGTGACGGACGAGGCGGCGTTGGACGAGGTGAACGGCCGGCTGCGGCGCCTGCTGCTGCGCACCGGCCGGGCGGTGGTCGGCCGCACCGAACTCCCGGGCGACGGCCCGGGTCGGGTCCGGCTGAAGCTCACGCTGCTGAACCCCCATGCCACGGTGGGGGAGGTCGGCGCGTTGCTGCGTGAGGTGGTGGGCGCCGGGCGCAAGGTGGCGGGCGAGCGGGCGGGGTAGAGCGGACGGCTCTGGGCGGGCCGGGCGCTCCGGGCGGGTCGGCCTTCCGGTCGGGCCGGGTTTCCGGGCGGGCTGGGCCTCGGGATCAGCCGCCCAGGAGGATCGACCGGGTGAGCTCCCAGGTGTCGGGGTCGGCGGCGACCAGGAGACCGTCCTCGCAGCCGGGGGCCTCCGGGCGGTACGGGGTGCCGTCCGGGCGGGCGGAGACGCCGCCGGCCTCGGTGACCAGGAGCGAGCCGGGGGCGTGGTCCCAGGGAAGGGTGCGCCAGTAGAGGATGAAGTCGAAGCGGCCCTCGACGACGTCCGGGTACTCGATCCCGGCGGCGTGCCGGCCGGGGGAGATCTCGCCGAAGGACGCGATGTTGTCCTGGAGCCGGCGGCGGTGCTCGGCGTCGAGGTAGCGGCTCTTCACCGAGCCGCGCAGCTTCGCGACGTCCTGGGGTGCCGGTGGACGGGTCAGGCGCTCGCCGTCGCGCCAGGCGCCGGAGCCCAGTTCGGCGCAGTAGGCGGTGGCGGTGGAGGGCTGCCAGATCCAGGAGGCGACGGTCCGGCCGGAGCGGACCAGGGAGCACATCACGGCGTACTCGGGTCTACCGGCGACGAAGTTGGCGGTGCCGTCCACCGGGTCGACCAGCCAGGCGGCGGGCTCGTCGCGAAGGGCCAGGGCGAGCGACGGGTCGGCGGAGACCGCCTCCTCGCCGACCACGGGGACGGGCAGCAGCTCGTGCAGTCGGCGGGCGATGATCGTCTCGGCCTCGCGGTCGGCGACCGTCACGACCTCGCCGGGGGCCTTCTCCATCACCTCGCCGGCGGCCAGCGCCCGGAAGCGCGGCTCCACCGCCTCGGCCGACGCCTCGGCGAGTATCTCCGCCACCTTGTCCATCAGCACGTTCGCGCTCCCTTCGCTGCATACCACTCTCCCACGAGTGGAGGAACGGGGCGGCGGCGGACCGGGGGCGGTGGGACGGCCGACGGCCGGCAGTCGACGGCCGGGAGGCGACGGTCGACAGCTCACGACTGACAACTGACAGCTGACAGATTTCGAAATCTGTCAGCTGTCAGCTGTCGGCTGTCACGCGTCGACCGTCTTTCGTCCTCCGTCACCCCTCCGCCGGGCTCGGTCCATCGCCGCCCAGGTAGTGGAAGCCCGGGCGAGGGTGCATCAGGAACTCGTGGTGCGAGATGTTCCATGCGTACGCGCCCGCCATCGCGAACAGCACGCGATCGCCCGTCCGCAGGCCGTCCGCGCCCTCGGCCGCGTGGGCGAGGACGTCCTTCGGGGTGCAGAGCTGTCCGGCCAGGGTGGCCCGGCCGCCGGTGACGGCCGGGCGCGGCCAGGGGTGCGGCCAGGCGTCCACCCGGAGCACTGCGAAGGGCTGGGAGTGCCCCCGGGTCGCGGGCGTGCGCAGGTGGTGGGTGCCGCCGCGGACCACCGCGAAGTCCTCGCCGTGGCTCGCCTTCACGTCCAGCACCTCGGTCGCGTACCAGCCGCAGTAGGCGGTCAGCGCCCGGCCGGGCTCGATCCGCAGGGTCAGCCCGGGGTGGGCGTCGAGCAGCTCGGCCAGGCCCTCGCCGAAGGCCGTCCAGTCGAAGCGGGAGGAGGGGTCCGCGTAGTCCACGGCCATTCCGCCGCCGATGTTGACCTCCGCCAGCCGGAAGCCGTGCCGCTCGGCCAGTGCGGCCGACCAGGCGACGATCCGCGCCGCGACCGACAGCTGCTCCGCCGCCGGGAGCCCGCTGGCCAGGTGGGCGTGCACGCCGCGCAGCCGCAGCCGGCGCGCCGACGGACCGCCGCCGGTGAGCAGCCGGACGCACTCCTCGGCCCGGTCCGGGTCCAGCCCGAACGGCGTCGGACGGCCGCCCATCGCGAGCGGCACCGCGTCGAGCGCTGCCGCCTCGACCGCGAGGTTGACCCGCAGCAGCACGTCCACGACCGCGCCGGGCCGGTCCGCGAGGACGGCGGCCAGCCGGTGCAGCTCCTGCTCGCTCTCGACGTGCCAGCGGTGCACCCCGGCGTCCACCGCCGCGGTGATCTCGGCCGGAGTCTTGCCCGGCCCGCCGAAGGCCAGAGGAGCGTCCGGCACGACGGCCCGGACGTGGGCCAACTCCCCGCCGCTGGAGACCTCGTAGCCGTCCACCACCGAGCGCAGCGCGGTCAGCAGCGGCGCCTCCGGGTTGGCCTTGGCGGCGTAGTACAGCTCGACCCGCTCGGGCAACGCGGCCCGGACGGCGGCGGCGTGCTCCCGAAGGGCTGCCAAGTCGTAGATGTAGGAGGGAAGTTCGTCGGGAGTGAGGCCGGCGGTGAAGCTGCGGACGGCCTCGGCGGGCCGGGCGGTCTCGGTCGTCATCGGGCGGTGCTCCCGGCGGGTAGGCGGACGGGCGTGTGCGCCGGCCGGTGGGCGGACGCGCGGTCCGATGTGCGGGCGGGCATGCGGGCGGCCCCGGCGAGGACGGAGCCGGCCAGCGGGGAGGGCAGTCGGACGTAGCCGGCCTCGCGGTCGGCCTTGCGCTCCCAGCGGGTCAACAGGTTGGCCTTGGCGGGCAGTGGCACACCGGCGAGTAGAGCGCGCAGCCGGGGCGGGCAGCCGTGCGCGGCGGCGTACTCCTCCAGGGTGTCCCGGACGGCCTGCCAGAGCGCGCACTCCAGCTCGGGGTGGCGGTCGGCGAGCGCGGCGAGCAGTTCGGCGACGTGGTTGACCAGCAGGCAGTACACCACCCGGTCCCAGCCGCGTTCCGCGTCGTAGGTCATCGGGCCGGCCACCTCGGGTGGGAGTGCGGCGAGGATGTCGGCGTTCTGCTCGGGGACGAGCTTGGTGCCCTCCAGATCGCGGAAGAGCACCTGGACGGGGTGACCGGAGGCGTCCACGCCGATCAGCACGTTCTGCAGGTGCGGTTCGAGCACCACACCGTGGTCGAAGTAGGCGGACAGGACCGGCGGGAGGAGCAGCCGCAGGTAGTCGCGCCACCAGTCGAGCGCCGCCGCGCCGTTCGGACTCACGCCCAGCAGGCGGGAGATGTGCGCGGAACTGGTCGGGTGCTCGTCGGCGACGGCGGCCGCGAGCAGCGGGGTGACGCCGGGCCGCAGCACGCCGCCGAAGCCCTCCCGGACGATCAGGCCGAAGCCCTCGTACAGTGTCCGGTCGGGCCGGCCGTCGGTGCCGGGCAGCGCGAGGGTGCGGAAGGCCGGTTCGCGCAGCACGGCCGAGGCCGGGAAGCGCCGGGCGAGGTCGGCCAGGGCCAGGGCGAGCAGCCGGGTGAGCGCGACGGCGCCGGTGAGCTCGTACGCGGCGTTCTTGCGCAGGCAGTTGGTGATGCGAACGTTCAGGCTGAACTTGAGGAAGGCGTCGGCGCCGTGCAGGGTGCGCACCGAGGCGGTGGCGGTGAAACGCTCGCCGCGCGGGCCCAGGTCGAGGACGTCGCCCCGGGCCAGGGCGGCGCGCAACAGTGGGTGTTCGCCGATGAGTTGATACTGCCACGGGTGCGCGGGCAGCAGCCGGTAGCCGTCCGGCACCTCGCCGAGGCCGTCCAGCAGTGCGGTCGCGCTCTCGTCCAGCGACTCCTCGGCCAGCAGGTCCGCGCGGACGGCGAGGTGGCGCAGCGGGAAGGAGGCGCGGGACTCGGGGGCGTAGCCGCGCCAGTCGCTGCGGGCGGCGGATCGGGACTTGGGGGCCGGGTGGAAGCGGTGGCCGAACAGCAGTGCCTGCTCGGACTCCAGGTAGCGGTCGGCGCCTGGGGCCGGCCGGTCGTCCAGGCCCTGGCGGACGCCCTGGTGGCTGGACGCGACCTGGTCGAGGAACTCCTCGTTCACCGTGCCGGTGCGCAGCTCCAGTTCGTGCTGGACGTACTCGGCCAACGCCTGCCAGCCCAACTCGACCCAGTCTCCGTCCTGTTCGACCTCGACCGGCCCGGTGAAGCGGTGCGCGCCGAGCAGCGAGGTGCGGCGCAGGGCGACCCGCAGCAGGGCGCCGCGGCGCGGCAGCCGCAGCAGCAGGCGGCCGCTGTCGGCGGCGGTCTGGTGCTCGGGCGCGGAGACCTCGCGCAGCAGGCAGTTCAGCAGGGTGCGGACCATCGCCTCGTCGGCGGTGGGAAATTCGTCGCCGCCGCCGGGCCGGCCGATGGGGTCGACGGGTCGACCGGCAGGCCGGCCCGCGGTCACCGGGTGCCGTGAGGCGTTGTAAGGTGAGCCTCACCTTAGTCGATCATGCAGAATCGATCTCGGGAGTGCCAATGGTTCCCGGAACACCCATGCCCGTCGCGCCCTCGGTGCGTGCCGGGGCCCCGGCGCTCGTCGCCGACTACCGGCGGCTGGTGGAGCTCTGCCCAGTGCTGGAGCTGCGCCTCCTGGGCAGCGGCGAGCCTGACCCGCGCGCCGCCGACGGTTGGCACTCCGGAGCCCAACTCGCCGCCGACGAAAGCGCGCTGGCCGCCGTCCTGGCCGGAGCGGAGGCCCGCATCGCCGACGAGCACGGCAGTGCCCCGCGACCGCACGTCACCGCCTCCCGGCTGCTCCACCACTACGCCTGGTCGGCCTGCCTGCTGATCGCCGGCCCCTGGCACCTCTCCCGCCGAGTGCCGGCCGTCGACCCCGCCGACCTCTGGCTGCACGCCCCCACCGGTGCGCTCGCCCTGCGCCCGCGCGGTCACGTCGCCCTGCCCGGCGACGTGACCCTGCCCGGCGACGTGACCATGCCCGGCCACGTCACCATGCCCGGCGACGACGAACTGCGCGCCGAACTGCGGGCCGCCGTGGTCGCGCACCTCGGGCCGGTGCTCGCCGCGTTCGCCGGGCCCACCCGGCGCCGCGACCGCGCCCTCTGGGGCATGGTGACGGACGACCTGGCCTCCGCCCTCTGGTACCTCGGCCGGATGCTCGGCGAGGAGGACGCCTCCGTCGCCGCCGCCGAGGCCGTCCTGCCCGGTGGCACCCTGCCGCTCCCCGGCGGCGCCGACTTCCGCCGCCTGCACACCCCCGACGGGCGCGCCCACCACACCCGCACCCGGCTCGGCTGCTGCCTCTACTACGCGGTCGGGCCCGCGGCGACCGCCTGCCTGACCTGCCCCCGGACCTCCGGCGAGGAACGCCTGCGGCGGTTCTGACGGTCCGTCCGCGAACCCGTCGCACCGCGGGGTTCGCTGTCAGTGGCATGGGCTATGGTCGCCGGCATGATCGATTCCACCGTGCGGGTCCGGATCGCCCGCCCCTCGCGCGACCTCGCGGCGGCCGAGCGCTTCTACGTCGGCGGCCTCGGCCTCGCCGTGCTGTGGCGCAGCACCGAGCGGGTGTCCGGCGAGCACGACCTGCTGATGGTCGGCCCGTCCGGCGGCAGCTGGCACTTCGAGCTGACGCACGACCCGGAGCGGCCGCTGGAGCCCACACCGACGGTGGACGACCTGTTCGTCGTCTACCTCGGCGCCCCGGTGGACGAGGCCCTGGCCGCCCGGCTGGAGGAGGCCGGCGGCACCCGGGTCGAGTCCCACAACCCGTACTGGGACGAGTACGGCGTGACGGTGGCCGACCCGGACGGCTACCGGCTGGTGCTCTGCTCCCGCACCTGGGGCGCCTGAGCCCCCGGCGTCCGGGGCGCCGGGCCGGCCGTAGCCGTCGGGCCCTCCTCGCGCGGTGCGGGAGGGGACGTCCGTCCCGCGGCCCCGCCCGGCATCACCGCCACGCCCCGGTCCAGGTCCACGCCCAGGTGCGGCGGCCCGCCGGCCTGCGCGTCGTCCCGCAGCACGAGCTGCTCCCGCTTCTGCTCGATCTGCACCTGCTTGCCCGGGCTGAACAGGGCGTGCAGCTCGTCCAGCCCACCGGCGCCCATCCCGGCCCCGGGCCCGCGGCGCCGCGGGCGCGACGAGGACTCGTCCTGAACCTGCCACGCCGCCAGCAGCACCATCCCCAGCACCGCCACCACCGCCGCCGCCACACCCACGATCCACCCCATGCCCGCTCAACGCGGCCGCAGGGCCGTCGCGTTCCCGGGGGCTGGGCCGGGCTGGGCCGGGCTGAGCCGGGCTGGGCCGGGCTGAGCCGGGTCGGGCCGGGCCCAGGACGCGGGCGCGCCGTGGCGCAGTGCGGGCGCAGGCGCGGGCGCAGTGTGGCGAAAACCGCATGGGCGGGCGACGGGCCCACCGGATACGCTGCCGGACGAACCGGAAGGAGCGCTCTGATCATGCCCGTGCGCGGAACTCTCGTGGACATTCCGACGGCGGACGGCACCGCCGACGCCTACCTCGCCCACCCCGACGACGGCCGGGCCCACCCGGGTGTCATCCTCTACATGGACGCCTTCGGGCTCCGACCGCACCTTGAGCGCATGGCCGACCGGCTGGCCGCGGCCGGGTACACCGTGCTCGTCCCCAACGCCTTCTACCGGGCGGGGCGCGCGCCGGTCGTCGAACTGCCGGAGCTCATCGACCTGGACCAGGCCGACGAACTCTTCGCCCGGATCGTCCCGCTGCTCGACACGCTCACCCCGGAGGCGACCGCGCGCGACGCGGACGCGTATCTGCGCTGGCTCGGCGAGTCCCCGCTGGTCCAGGACGGCCCGGTCGGCCTGACCGGCTACTGCCGCGGGGCCCTGCTGGCGCTGCGCACGGCCGCCAGCCACCCGGACCGGATCGCCGTCGCGGCCGGATTCCACGGCGGCAGCCTCGCCACCGACAGCCCGGACAGCCCGCACCTGGGCGCCGACCGGATCACCGCCGAGCTGTACTTCGGCCACGCGGACGCCGACCCCGCGCTGCCGCCCGAGCAGATCGACCGGCTCGCCGCGGCCTTCACCGCCGCCGGCGTCCGGTACCGGGCCGAGGTCTACGCCGGCGCCCCGCACGGCTACACCCAGGCGGACACCAGCCGCTACGACGCCGCGGCCGCCGAGCGGCACTGGGAGGCGCTGCTCGGCCTGCTGAAGAGGGTCCTGCCGGCCTGAGGCCGTACCTGTTGACCGGGTCGCCCGTTCGGCCACGCACAGGTCGGCACAGGTCGGCACAGGTCGGCACAGGTCGGCACAGGTCCGCGCGAGTCCGCACAGGTCCGCGCGGACCCGCGCGGGTCATCGGAACCGGCCCCGGGGGAGGGGCCGCACCACGATCCAGGGGGGACGGCACATGAACGCCAGCCAGGGAGAGCGGGCGAAGCCCGCCGGGCCGGATCTGCGGAGCGTCCAGGAGGCCGTCGCGCGGGCGCTCGGGGAGCACCTGCCCGGCGGAGTGCGCAGCGGTGAACTGGACCGCGATGGGCGGGCGTTGCGCTGGGTGGAGGCCGGTCGGGGCGGTGTCGCACCGATGGTCCTGATCGCGGGTTGCGGCACCACGGCGCTCGGCTGGTCGGCCGTCCTGCCCGAACTCGCCCGGTACGGGCGGGTCGTGGCGTACGACCGGGCGGGGCTGGGCGCCAGCGAGCCCGGTCGGGCCGCCGCCCCGACGCTGGACGGCCAGATCGCCGACCTGGCCGCCCTCGTTCAGCACCTGGAAGCCGGACCGGCGCTCCTGATCGGGCACAGCTGGGGCGGCCAGCTGGCCCAACTCCTCGCCTGGCAGCGGCCGGAGCTGGTGGCCGGGCTGGTCCTGGTGGACCCGGCGCACGAGGAGTTCCAGCCATGGTCCATCCGGGCCGCCGAGGCGGTGCTGAACCGGCTGTGGCTGTACCGGGCTGGATCGGCGCCGACGGCGTCGGCACCGGCGTCCCTCGATGCGGAGGTGCCGCTCGATCGGGCGACGCCGCTCGATCCGGCGACGTCGCTCGACCGGGCCGAGGCGGCCGTGATCGCGCACCGGCACCAGCGGCGGGCCGTCCTCGCCGAGCAGCGGCTGACCTCCGTCGCCGTTCCGGAGATCCGGCGACGCCGCTCCACCGCGCGACCGTTCGAGATGCCGGTGACGGTCCTGAGCGCGACCCGGGGACTGCCCGGTGCGATGCGCGTCCGCTGGACCGCCCTGCAGGCGGGCATCGCGAGGAACGCCGTCCGGGGAACCCACAGCACGGTCCACGGTGCCGGTCACGCCATTCAGGCCGACCGGCCCCGGGCGGTCGTCGCGGCCGTCCGAGAGGTTTCGGATCACGCCCGATACTTCCTTATGGACTGATGATTCGTGCTCAATTCCTGTCCTGACCTGATCAACTGAGCCTGTAACCCGCTCTGGCACACTGTGTGCCGATGACCCGTCGGGGCGGGGCACGGAACACGGGGGGAGCAGGGGTATGAGCGGGGCGGGCACCGTGCTCGGCGGGCGGTACGAGCTGGTCGAGAAGATCGGCGGCGGCGCGATGGGTTCGGTCTGGAGGGCCGAGGACACCGTGCTGGCACGCCGGGTCGCGGTCAAGATCCTGCGCTCGGAGCTGCTGGAGGACGACACCTCCGCCCAGCGCTTCCGCCGCGAGGCCCAGCTCGTCGCCGCGGTCGACCACCCCGGCGTGGTGGGCGTCCACGACTACGGCGAGAGCGGCGGGGACGGCGAGGAACGCTGCGCCTACATCGTCATGGAGCTGATCGACGGCCGTCCGCTGGACAGGGTGCTCAAGGACACCGGCCGGATGAGCGTCGAGCGCACCCTCGACCTGGTGGCCGGCGCCCTGGACGCGCTGCACGCCGCGCACCGGCGGGAGATCGTGCACCGGGACATCAAGCCGTCCAACCTGATGGTGCGCGTCGACGGGCGGGTGGCCATCACCGACTTCGGCATCGCCCGGGCGCTCGCCAGCACCAAGCTGACCGCCCCGTTCGCGATCATCGGCACCGCGCTCTACATGTCCCCCGAGCAGGCCGAGGGCGCGAACCTCGGACCGGCCACCGACCTCTACTCGATCGGCGTGGTCTGCTACGAGCTGCTGGTCGGCGCGCCGCCGTACTCCGGTGACGGGCCGCTCCAGATCGCGCTCAAGCACGTCAACCAGCCGGTGCCGGAACTGCCGGACACCTTCCCGGTGTCGGTGCGGGCGCTGGTGGCCAGGGCGCTCGCCAAGAAGCCCGAGGAACGGTACGCGGACGCCGCCGCGATGGCGGCGGCGGCCCGAGCGGCCCGTGCGGCACTCGTGAGGGACGGCGGCGCGGGCGGCGCGCAGGCACCCGGGAAGGCAGGCCCCGAGGGCAGCGGGACCATCCCGCTCGGGGCCGGCGCGGGCTCGGCGGACAAGAACGGTGCGGCGGCCGATGGCGGTGCGGGGGCCAAGGGCGGCGCGGCGGACAAGGGCGGTGCTGTCGAACTGATCAAGGGCGGCGCCGGGGCGGACCCGGCCGAGGCGGGGGCCGTGGTGGTCCCCGCCGCGGGCGGCGCCCCGGCGGCGGACGAGGTCGCGAAGGTGGAGCCGCAGGCTCCCACCGAGCCCGGCCGCAAGCGGTCGCGGCGCGCCCTGCTGGTGCCCATCGTCATCCCCGTCGTCATCTCGATGGGCACGGCGACCGTGCTGCTGGTCGACCGCAGGGCGGGCGGCTCCGACGCGGCCCTGACGCCCGGCGCCCAGCCGACCGTGGTGGTCACCGTGCCGGCGAACCCGGGCACCGCCACCGCGGCGCCCGCGACCACCACCGCGCCGGTCACCTCGGCGCCGACCGACACTCCGGCGGCCACCCCGGGCCCCGACCAGTCGGCTCCCGCCGCCGGCCAGGGCCAGCCGCAGGCCCCGGTGCCCCCGGTGCCGGCCGCCGGACAGGGCGGCAGCGGCGGTGCGGGCGGTTCGAGCGGTGCGGGCGGCGGCCGGAGCGGTGGTACGGGCGCGGGTACGGGTGCGGCTGCGGGCGGAACACCGGCCGATCAGGCGAACAAGCCCGGCGGTGGCAACCCGCCCAACCCGCCCGCCGACCAGAATCCGCAGCCCCCGGCCCAGACCACGAGCGGCACCGGCAACACCTCGTCAGGTGCGAACAGGCCGCCGTCCTGCGGCGGCAACAGCTGGAGCACCATCGTCAGCGTGAAGGACGGCCGCACGATCGGGATGCGCGACGACAACCTGAGCGGGGACAACCCGATCCTGGTCGGCGGTCACTCGCAGTACGGCTGGGTGCGCTCGACCAATCCCGGCGCGTGGATCCTCTTCAACGCCTGCAACAACGGCGGCCCGCAGCTGGTCCAGACGATGGACGGGAAGGTCGTGCTGAGCAACGGGTTCAGCTTCCTCACCAACTGGACGGTCCGCAGCGGAAGTTCGGCCGGCTCGTACACGCTCGGCGACTACCAGAACCAGGTCTGCATGACCAACAACGGCCCCGGCAGCGCGGTCACCATGGTCGCCTGCACCGCCGGCAACGCCGCCCAGGAGTGGCGGCTCCAGTGACGGCCCCGGCCGACCCGGGCCGGTAGCAGCCTCCCTTCCGGCGGGCAAGGGGGGCAGGTGGCGGAACCTCGCCACCCGGGTGTCAAGGGACTGTATGGAATCTTCTACACACATGTAAAAGTCGATCGACGGTCGGCCTGCCAGGTGCTCCGGGCCCGCGTTCGGTGAGCGAGTGCCCGTAGGTGCAGGCGATCGGCCGTCGCTCTGCTCGACGCCCTTGGCGGGATGCGGTGGATTGCCCCGATTCATCTGCCGATTGGACGCTCTTTACCCAATGGCGGGACCTGGCCAATCAATGAAGCAGACCTGTCAATTCATCTGCTGGATTGTCATGCTTCTGGTCACCCCCTGGCGGTAGCCCCACCCCCACCCCTTGGTGGCGAGCCGCTCGACTGCACGGGGTTCCCGCACGTCAGCACCCGTCCCGCCCCACAGGGCCGACCCGGCCCCCGGGACGCGGTGCGACCGCGCCCTGACGCGGTTTCCCGGAAGGACTCGTTCGTGAAGCGTAAGCTCGCAGCCGTCGCCGTGCTCTCGGCCACGGCCCTGTTGACCGGTGTGATCCAGGTGAGCACCGCCGCCCAGGCCGCTCCCACCCCCTCGCTGCGGGTGCAGGCCGCCCAGCAGCACGCGACCGCGCTCAAGCTGGCGGCCGGTCAGGCCGGCCCGCTGGCCAAGGCGCTCAAGCTCGGCGACAAGGAGCAACTGGTCGCCAAGGACGCCGCGGTGGACAAGGACGGCACTCGCCACCTGCGCTTCGAGCGCATCTACGCCGGCCTGCCGGTGATCGGTGGAGACCTGGTCGTCCACCAGAAGGCCGACGGCTCGGTGAAGTCGGTCGACAAGGCGGTCGCCGCCCGGATCGCGCTGCCGAGCCTGACCCCGAAGATCGCCGCCGACCAGGCCGTCGCCCAGGTCACCGCGGGAGTCAAGGCCACCGTCGGGGTGAGCGCCGACGCCGACGAGTCGCCGCTCACCGAGGTCCACCGGGCCGGTCAGGCCGAGCTGGTGGTCTGGGCCACCGACGGCACCCCGCGCCTGGCGTACCGCACCACGGTCGAGGGCCTGCGCGCCGACGGCACCCCGAGCCGCCAGATCCTCGTCACCGACGCCGCCGACGGCCGGGTCCTCGCCACGCACGAGACGATCGAGACCGCGGCCGGCACCGGCAACGGCGTCTTCGTCGGCCAGGTCCCGCTGACCACCACCCAGAGCGGTTCGAGCTACTCGCTCAAGGACGCGAGCCGCGGCGACCAGTCCACCAGCGACCTCAACGGCGGCACCGACGGAACCGGATCGCTGTTCGCCAACACCAGCAACAACTTCGGTGACGGAACGGTCAACAGCCGCGAATCCGCCGCCGTGGACGCCCAGTTCGGCGCCGCCACCACCTGGGACTTCTACAAGAACACCTTCGGCCGCAGCGGCATCCGCAACGACGGCGTCGGCGCCCTGAGCCGGGTGCACTACGGCTCCAACTACGTCAACGCCTTCTGGGACGACAGCTGCTTCTGCATGTCGTACGGCGACGGCAACAACGACACCGCGCCGCTCACCGAGATCGACGTGGCCGGGCACGAGATGAGCCACGGCGTCACCGCCGCGACCGCCAACCTCAACTACTCCGGTGAGTCCGGCGGCCTCAACGAGGCCACCTCGGACATCATGGGCACGATGGTCGAGTGGTACGCCAACCTGCCCTCCAACCCGCCGAACTACTGGATCGGCGAGCTGATCAACCTGCGCGGCGACGGCAGCCCGCTGCGCTACATGGACCAGCCGAGCAAGGACGGCGCCTCGGCGGACTACTGGGACGCGAACGTCGGCAACCTGGACGTGCACTACTCGTCCGGAGTGGCGAACCACTTCTTCTACCTGCTGTCCGAGGGCAGCGGCGCGAAGACGGTCAACGGGTTCAGCTACAACAGCCCGACGTACGACAACTCCACGCTCGCGGGCATCGGGCGGGACAAGGCCGCGCAGATCTGGTACCGCGCGCTGACCACCTACTTCACCTCGACCACCGACTACGCGGGCGCCCGGGCGGGCACCCTCAGCGCGGCGGCGGACCTGTACGGATCGGGCAGCGCGGAGTACAACGCCGTCGCCGCCACCTGGACGGCCGTCAACGTCAACTGAGCCGAGTCCGGCGCCGGTTCCGGTGAGACCTCGGGCATGAGCCGAGCCCGGAACCGGGTCGGAACCGGGCCGGCCCGGGCCTGGACCGATCAGGCCCGGGCCCGGGAAGGAGTCGAGGCCCCGCCGGGCCGTGGGTGCCGGCCGGCGGGGGAGTACGGCGGGGGAGTACGGCGGGAGCGACGGTGAGCGGACCACCGTCGCTCCCGCTGTATGGCGCCTGACGATACGTCAATTTTCCTTCTCGTGCAGCTTCGGAGGAGGTTCGCGGAACGGCCGGTGGCGGGCGGCGGAGCGCGGGGCGCGAAGTAGCACCTCCACCGGGCCTCCGTACACCCAGAAAACTCGACCATCGCGGTGGTAGTGGACAACCCTCGGTAACGGCAGTGAACTTGGTTCCGGGGCGAACCCCCGGGTCCGTAGCGTCCCCGGCATGACGCTACTGAAGCAAAACCCGCCGAGCGCCGTCCGATGGCGCGGCCTGCTGGTCTACCTGGTGCTCGCCTACGCCGGGATGTGGGCGGCCATGACACCACTGCTCGCCGGCGGCTACCGGCGCGCCGACGCCCGTGAGGAGGTCGGCGCCCTGGAACAACTCTGCATCGGGGCCGCCATGCTGGCCCCGGCACTGGCAGCCCTGCTCGTGGTCCGCTTCGTCGAGCGCGGCGGCGGGGTGCGGGAGGCGCTCGCGCTGCGGTGGCCCCGACCGCGGGCCCGCGCGGTCCGGGCCTGTCTGCTGCCGCTCGGGGTGCTCGGCGGACTGACGGCCGCGACGCTGGTGCTCGGTGCGGTGGCGGGCGGCTACCCGTTCGCCGGCTTCGGATCGCTGGACGCCGGGCGGATCGGATCGTGGGCGCTCCAGGGCTCGATCGGGATGGTGCTGTCGCTGCCGCTGTTCTTCGGTGAGGAGATCGGCTGGCAGGGCTTCCTCTTCCCCCGGTTGCTGCGACTCGGCCGGGGCGAGGGCGGAGGCGGTGGCGGTACGGCGGCCTTGGTGCGGGCGTACGTGCTCACCGGAACGGCCTTCGCGCTCTGGCACCTGCCGACGCTGCTGATGGGCGGCCAGTACCCGGGGCGGCCCTGGTACCTGGCGGTGCCCGCGCTGACGGTGAGCTGTGTGCTCGTCCTGCCGGTCTTCACCTGGCTGAGGCTGCGTTCGGGGTCGGTGGTCCCGGCGGTGCTGGCGCACGCCTTCGCGAGCAGCATGAGCGTGTCGATGGTGCGGGAGTTCGCCGCCCCGGGCGCCGAGCTGGACCCGCTCACCATGTCGCTGGCCGGCTGGCCCGGCTGGATCGTCCTCGGCGGGTTCGTGGCCTTCCTCGCATGCACCGGGCGGCTGCGGCCGGAGCGGTACGGGCAGTGGTGACCGCCCGGGCGGCGGGTGGATGGCGGGCGACGGATAACGAATGACAGATTTCATCATCTGTTATCCGTCATCAGGCATCTGTCGTCCGTCACCCGCCCGCTGGCGCCAGGTCCCTGCGGATCTCGTCCAGGATCAGCCCGGCCCCGGTGTAGCCGATGCCGAGCATCCACAGGCTGTCGTCCACGCCGAACACCCGCCCGCTGCGTACGGCGTCCAGGCTCTTCCAGAGCGCGCCCTCGGTGATCCTTCCCCGGTCCGACTTGGCCGCGTCCCCGTACACGGAATAGAAGATGACGTCGGCCGCCGCCTGGTCCACCTGCTCGGGGCTGATCTCCATCGAGAAGCCGGGCTTGTCCTGGTTGGCGGGCCGGCCGAGCCCGAGGTCCTTGAACAGCGAGCCGACGAAGGTGTCGTTGAGGTAGAGCCTGGTCGGTGCGCCCGCCAGGAAGCGGGCCATCTCGACCCGGGTGGCCGCCGCCCTGGCCGGCCCGCCGAGTGCGGTCACGAGGTCCCGCAGCCTGCTCCGGTACGCCGCGTCCGCGGCCTCGGCCTCGGTCTGGCGGCCCAGTGCCTCGGCGTGCAGCCGGACGTTCTCCTTCCAGGTCGGGCCGGTGGTCCTGGAGAGCACCGTCGGCGCGATCTTCGAGAGCTCGTCGTAGCGCTTGTCGTCGCGGACCTGGTTGCTCAGGATGAGGTCCGGCCGCAGTGCCGCGATCGTCTCCAGGCCGGGCTGGCCGATCGCCCCGACGGGCTTCGTCCCGGACAGCCGCTCCGCCGGCAGGTAGGCGGGGAAGGGGGCGCCCGCGGTGACGGTGGCGGCGCCGACCGGGCTGAGGCCGAGGGTGACCACCGAGTCCAGCGCATCGGTGTCCAGGACCACCACCCGGCTCGCCCGCGCCGGCACGGTGCTCTCGCCTCGCGCGTGCCGGACCGTCCGCGTTCCGCCTGTCGAGCCGCCGCCGGTCGAACCGGTCGAGCCCGCCGAGCCGGCACCCGGCGCCGGGGAGCCGGACCCGCAGGCGGTGAGCACGACCCCGGGGGCGAGCCCGGCGGCGAGGCCGAGGGCGGCGCGGCGGCTGAGCGGTCGGGGCATCGGCGGTACCTCCAACGTGCGGGCGGGACGCGGGGATCCCTGCCCGGACAGTGGCCCGGTTACGCCTCGGAGCCGTTCTCCCGTCGCTGGCGCAGGAGTTCGGTGTACTCGACGTGCACCCGACGGTCCATCGCGAGGGCGAACTGGGCGTCCGCGACCGTACGCGCCAGCGGCCGGACGCGCAGGATGCGCTCGGTGAGCCGGGCCGCCGCTCCGGGCGGCAGCGGGGCGTCGGCGGCCAGCGCGCTGAGCAGGTGCTCGCCGACCACCTCGATGAAGATCTCGGCGATGGCGTCCACGTGCTCCTGGGTGCGCCGGCTGGCCTCCAGTACGGCCGAGAGCGGCACCCCCTCCGCCACGAGCTCGGTGGTGGCGTCCATCAGCCGGCGGCTGACGTGGGTGATGCCGTCCTCCTCGACGGTGATGTAGCCCTGGGCGATCGACTCGGCGGTGTTCTCCTCGGTGAGCTGGTCGCCGAACGCGGTCTTCAGTTCGTCCCAGTCCAGGCGCACCGGGGTCTCGTCGGACCACGGCGCGACGATCGCCGCCTCCAGTCCGATCAGCTCGGCGACGTCCCGCCCGCTCTCGCCGGCACCGATCAGCTCGGCGATGCCACCCAGGGTGTGGCCGCGTTCGAGCAGTTCACCGATCATCCGCAGCCGGGCCAGGTGCTCCTCGCCGTACCAGGCGATGCGGCCCTCCCTGCGGGGTGGCTGAAGCAGTTTGCGCTCGCGGTAGAAGCGCAGGGTGCGGGTGGTGATGCCGGCGGCCTCGGCCAGTTCCTCCACCCGGTACTCGCGTTTTCTGTCGCCCGCAGCAGCTCTGACCTTGTCCACGGCGATCAGCATAGGACCGCCGGCCCGGAAGGTTCCCCGAACCGGAGCCGTCGTGCTTCTTCCATCCGGTGTCAGCAAGGGCTACCCTGCCAACCATGCCAGTGATTACTGGCGCGATTGGCAGGGTCCCGGAGGCGAGCCCCCGGGAGGTTCCGGGGCCGCGACCCCGGGAGAGCGCGACGATCACCGTCCCACCCTCAGGAGGTTTGCCGCATGGCACCCAGCAGCAAGCGCCCCCGCTCCGGCGCGTCCGCAGCGACCGACACCGCCGCTGCGCAGGAGCCCGCCCCGCACGTCCGGGTGGCGGTGATCGGCTCCGGCTTCGGCGGCCTCGGCGCCGCGGTCCGACTGCGTCGCGCCGGGATCACCGACTTCGTGGTGCTGGAACGGGCGGACTCCGTCGGCGGCACCTGGCGGGACAACAGCTACCCCGGCTGCGCCTGCGACGTTCCCTCGCACCTCTACTCCTTCTCCTTCGCGCCCAACCCCGACTGGCCGCGCAGCTTCTCCGGCCAGCCGGACATCCGCGCCTACCTGGAAAAGGTCGCCACCGTCTTCGGTCTCCGCCCCCACCTGCGCTTCAACACCGAAGTACTGGAAGCCCGCTGGGAGAGCGAGCAGACCCGCTGGCGGATCACCACCTCGGCCGGCCAGTGGACCGCCGACGCCGTCGTCTCCGCCGCCGGACCGCTCGCCGACCCGCAGATCCCCGACCTGCCCGGACTGAGCGGCTTCCCCGGCAAGGTCTTCCACTCCTCCCGCTGGGACCACGACTTCGACCTGACCGGCAAGCGCGTGGCGATGGTCGGCACCGGCGCCTCCGCCGCCCAGATCATCCCGTCGATCCAGCCCGGGGTCGGCAAGCTGACGGTCTTCCAGCGCACCCCGGCGTGGGTGCTTCCCCGTCGCGACCGCGAGATCACCCAGCTGGAGAGGTGGCTGCACGGCCGCCTGCCGGTCACCACGAAGATCCGCCGCGGCACGCTCTTCGCCCTCCGGGAGATCCAGGTCGACGCCTTCGTGCGCCGCCCCGGGCTGCTGCGCCTGGTCCAGCGGCTCGCCGAGCGGCACATCGCCCAGGGCGTCCGCGACCCGGAGCTGCGCGCCAGACTCACCCCGGACTACCGGATCGGCTGCAAGCGCATCCTGCTCAGCAACACCTACTACCCGGCCCTCGCGGCGGCCAACACCGAGGTCGTCTCCTCCGGCCTGCGCGAACTGCGCGGCTCCACCCTGGTCGCGGCCGACGGCAGCGAGCACGAAGTGGACGCCATCGTCTTCGGCACCGGCTTCCACGTCACCGACATGCCCATCGGCGCCCGGGTGTTCGGCGCCAACGGCACCAGCCTGGCCGAGGAGTGGAAGGACGGCATGGAGGCGCTGCGCGGCTCGACCGTGCACGGCTTCCCGAACCTCTTCTTCGTCATCGGGCCCAACACCGGCCTCGGCAACAGCTCGATGATCCTCATGATCGAGTCCCAACTGAACTACATGATCGACGCGTTGACCACACTCGGCTCGATCGGTGCCGCCGCGATGCAGCCCACCGCGCGCGCCCAGCGGCAGTGGAACCTCGAACTCCAGCACCGGATGGACCGCACCGTCTGGACCACCGGCGGCTGCCTCAGCTGGTACCTCGACCCGAACGGCAAGAACACCGTGCTCTGGCCCGGCTCCACCACCTCGTTCCGCCGGGCCACCCGCAAGGTCGACCTCGGCGAGTACGAGCTGATCATGCGCGCCGCACCGGCCGCCACCCGCACCACCGCCCAGGAGGTCTCCGCGTGAGCGCCCGGCTGCCCGAGGACTACGAACCGCCGCGTCCGGTGGAGGAGTTGAGCGTCCGGTCGGCGGACGGCATCCGGCTGCACGTCGAGGTGCACGGCCGGCCCGGAGCGCCCACCGTGGTGCTCGCCCACGGCTGGACCTGCTCCACCGCCTTCTGGGCCCCGGTGATCCGCCAGCTGTCCGACCGCTACCGGGTGGTGGCCTACGACCAGCGCGGCCACGGGAACAGCGAGATCCCGCCGAGCCGGGCCCGCTACTCGACCCGGGCGCTGGCCGAGGACCTGTCCGCCGTACTCGCGCGGACCGTTCCGGCGGGCGAGCGGGCCGTGCTCGCCGGGCACAGCATGGGCGGGATGACCATCATGGCCGCCGGCGGCCGCCCCGAGGTCGCCGACCGCACCGCGGCGGCCGTCCTGATCTCCACCGGGCCGGGCGACCTCGTGGCCGAACTCACCGTCCTGCCACCGGCCGTACGACCCCGGGGCCTGCGGCGCTTCCTGCACCGGCAGCTGCTGCGCTCCCGGATGCCGCTCGGGCCGGTCTCGCCGGTCAGCCGGGTGGCGCTCAAGTACGCCACCATGGGACCCGGTTCGTCCGCCGGCCAGGTCGAGGCGACGGCCCGGATCGTGCACGCCTGCCCGACCGCCGTCCGCGCCAACTGGGCCGCGGTGCTGGACCGGCTGGACGTCCACGCCGGGCTCGCCCGGCTCGCCGCGCCCACGGCGGTGGTGGTCGGCACCGGCGACCGGCTGACCCCGCCGGTGCACGCCCACCGGATCGTCGCCGAACTCCAGGACGCGCAGGGGCTGTTGCTGCTGCCCGGGGTCGGCCACATGTCGCCGCTGGAGCGCCCGGACGAGGTCGCCGCCGAGATCCACCGGATGGCCGCCGCGTACCTGGCGTCCGCGCCGGCCGGTGCCGCTTCGGCCGGTGCTGCTTCGGCCGGTGGTGCTCCCGCCGGTGCTGCTTCCGCTTCCGTCGATGAGAGGACCGCCGTCGCATGAACGCCATCCCGCCGTTGTCCGCGCAGGTCGTCGTCGTCACCGGTGCCGCGCGCGGCGTCGGTGCGTCGCTGGCCCGCAAGCTCGCCCGGCGCGGGGCCAAGGTCGCCCTGCTGGGACTGGAGCCGGAGGAGCTGAAGGCCGCCGCCGCGCAGTGCGGGCCGTCCGCGAGCAGCTGGGAGGTGGACGTCACCGACCTCGACGCGCTGGAGGACACCGCCCGGCGGATCAAGGAGCACTACGGTCGGATCGACGCCGTCGTCGCCAATGCCGGGATCGCCATCGGCGGTCCGCTGGCCGACAGCGACCACAAGGCGTTCAGCCGGGTCATCGAGGTCAACCTGCTCGGCAGCGTGGCCACCGCGCGGGCGTTCCTGCCGGCGCTCGCCGAGAGCCGCGGCTACCTGCTCCAGATCGCCTCGCTCGCGGCGCTGACCCCTGCGCCGCTGATGAGCGCGTACTGCGCCAGCAAGTCCGGGGTGGAGGCCTTCGCCCACTCGATCCGTGCGGAGGTGGCCTACCAGGGGGTCAAGGTCGGTGTCGGGTACCTGAGTTGGACCGACACGGACATGGTGCGCGGGGCCGACCAGGACGCCGTGCTGAAGCAGATGCGCTCCCGGCTGCCGTGGCCGGCGAACAAGACGTATCCGCTGGAGCCCGCGGTGGACCGGATCGTCGCCGGGATCGCCCGCCGGTCCGCCCACGTCTACGCGCAGGCCTGGCTGCGCGGGATGCAGCCGGTCCGCTGGCTGCTGCCGTCCCTGATCGCGGTGGTCGGCTCCCGGGACGTGGCCCGGATCGCACCCCAGCTCGCCGCCACCGCGGCGAGCCGCCTGCGCGCCGTCGGCGCCGGGGGCGCGGCGGACACCGCGGTCCGGGGGAGCCGGAGCGGCGCGGGCGACTGACGGGTGAGGACTGAGGACTGAGGACTGAGGGCGAAGGGCCTACGGCGGACAGCTGACAGCCGACGGACGACAGCGAACAGATGACGGCTGACAGCCGACAGATTTTGAAATCTGTCAGCTGTCGTCCGTTCGCCGCTCACCCGCCCCCTCCGCGATCCCCGCCAGCGTCTCCAGCGCCCGCGCGAGCACCGGCAGCGGCGGGGACGCGAGCCCGACCCGGACGGCGGAGGGCGAGCGCCGGGGGTCGACGGCGAAGGCCGCCGCGGGCGTCACCGAGATCCCGGCACGCGCCGCCTCCGCGACGAAGGCCTCCGCCCGTCGGCCCGTCGGCAGCTCCCACCACAGGTAGTACGAGCAGGGGTCGGACCGCAGCCGTCGTCCCGTCAGCACCTCGCGGGCCAGCAGCTGCCGGGCCCTCGCGTCGGCCCGCTTCGCCGCCTCCACCGCGGCCAGCGTGCCGTCCCCGATCCAGCGCACCGCCGCCTCCAGCGCGAAACCGCTCGGCGTCCACCCGCCCGAGCGCAGCGCCCCCGCCACCCGCTCGCGCAACGCCGCCGGGAGGACCGCGAACCCGGTGGTCAGCCCCGGGGCGAGCCGCTTGGAGAGGCTGTCCACGAGTACGGTGCGCTCCGGCGCGAGCGCGGCCAGCGGCGCGAGCTCGGGTCGCAGGAAGGACCAGATGGCGTCCTCGACCACCGGCAGGTCGAGCCGTCGCAGCACCGCGACGAGTGCCACCGCCCGCTCCTGCGGCAGGCTCGCGCCGAGTGGGTTCTGCAGGCGCGGCTGGACGTACACCGCGCGCAGCGGCCCGGCCCGGTGGGCGGCGGCCACGGCCTCCGGCAGCAGTCCGTGCTCGTCCACGGCCAGCGGCACCAGTACGATGCCCAGCCGATCCGCCACCGCCTTGACCACCGGATAGGTCAGCTCCTCCACGCCCAGCCGCTGCCCGGGCGGCACCAGCGCGGACAGGGCCCCGGCGATGGCCTGCCGCCCGTTGCCGGCGAACAGCAGTCGCTCCGCCCCGACCTCCCAGGAGCCGGCCGACACCAGGCCCGCGAACGCCCGCCGGGCCGCGACCGTCCCGGCCGCGCCGACCGGCCGCAAGGCGTCGCCCAGCGCGTCCGGACGCAGCAGCGGCGCCAGGGCGCCCGCCAGCAGCTCGGCCTGCCCGGGGACGGAGGGGTAGTTGAGCTCCAGGTCCACGGGGGCGGAGGCCGGCTCCGCGAGCGGCACCCGGGTGCCGTCCGGTGCGCGCCCGGCCCGGACGAACGTCCCGCGCCCGACCTCCCCGACGGTCAGCCCGCGCCGGGCCAGTTCCCGGTAGACGCGTCCGGCGGTCGAGTTGGCGATGCCCCGGCTGCGCGCGAAGGCGCGCTGGGTGGGCAGCTGCTGGCCGGGCCGCAGTCGCCCGTCCGCGATCTCGGCGGCGATCCGGTCGGCGATCAGGCGGTAGTCGTCCATCGGCGGTCGGCCTCCAGAGGTCCCTCGTTGCTCGCGGACTCGCGCGCCGGCCAAGCGCCGGCCCACGCGACGGCCCATGCGCCGGCTCACGCGGGGCCCCGGCCCACATTGCACCGAGTGCAAAGTCATCATTGCATCGACCCGATGGTCCGTCCTAGCCTCCTCGCATGGACGCGTTGACATCGGCCGTGGACGGCCGGGCCGTACTCGGGATCGCCGCCGTGGCCCTGGGCATGGTGCTGTCGCCCGGGCCCAACATGATCTACCTGGTCTCGCGCTCGATCGCGCAGGGCCGCCGCGCCGGGCTGATCTCGCTGACCGGGGTCGCGGCCGGCTTCCTGGTCTACCTGGTCGCGGTGACGGCGGGAGTGGCCGCGGTGTTCTCCGTGGTGCCCGCCCTCTACACCGTGATCAAGCTGGCCGGCGCCGGGTACCTGCTCTGGCTGGCCTGGAAGGCGGTCAAGCCGGGCGGCACGGCGGTCTTCGCCCCGCAGCAGCTGCCGCCGGACCCGCCGCGCCGGCTGTTCGCGATGGGCTTCCTGACCTGCCTGCTCAACCCCAAGATCGCCATCATGTACATCTCGCTGCTGCCCCAGTTCGTGGCCCCGGAGCGCGGCCACGTCGCGGTGCAGAGCCTGCTGCTGGGCCTGGTTCAGATCGCGATCGCGATCACCGTCAACGGCCTGATCGCGGTGAGCGCGGGCGGCATCGCCGCCTTCCTCAACCGCCGCCCCGGCTGGCTGCGGATCCAGCGCTACGCGATGGGCACCGTCCTCGCCGGCCTCGCCGTGCACATCGCCGCCGACCGCGCCAAGGCCGTGGCGGTCTGAGAGCCGAGGCCGTAGCGGTCCAGCTGCGAGATGCTAGGTGCTACGGCCGGTGGCGGTCCGCAGCACCTCGTACCCCGCCTGGACGAAGCGTCCGCCGCGCTTCGGGCCGGTGTTGGCGAGGGCCGCCACGGCGGTCGCGCCCGTCGGAGAGAACCCGACGAAGGCGGTGAACCCCCGGGTCGCGCCGGTGTGGAAGTACAGCTCGCGCCCGCCCGAGCGGCGGTGGTTCCACACCAGGCACAGCTCGTCGGGGGAGTGCGGAAGTCGCAGCCTGACCCGTTGGACCTCGGCCAGCGGCGTACCCAACTCGCCCTCCTCCAGGCCGAGATGGGCCTGGAGGTAGTGCAGCAGGTCGCTTCCGCTGGCCCGTACCGCGCCCGCGCCCGGCAGTCCGGGGATCCGCCAGGTCGGCATCGCCCGTCCACGCCGGTAGCCGGTCGCCCGGCTCGGCGAGTCCGGCGCGTCCGGCTCGTCCGGCGCGCAAGTGGTGGCATCGAGTCCCAGCGGCACCAGGACCCGCTTGGCGAGCAACTCCCCGTACGGCAGTCCGCCCGTCTCGGCCAGCAGTCGCCCGAGCAGTCCGACCCCGTAGTTGGAGTACCGGTACATGCTGCCGGGCCTGCCGCGCACGGTGGTTCGGGCCAGGGCGGCTCTCAACCGATCGTCGCCGAACGCCGCGTACGGGTTGGTCTGCCAGGTCGGCACGGCTCCGGCGAGCAGTCCGGGTGGCAACCCGGGCAGCCCCGAGGTGTGGGTGGCGAGGTGCAGCAGCTGGATCGGCTCGGCGGAGCGGACGGTCATCGGACGCCAGTCGGGCGGCAGTCGGTGTTCGACCGGGTCGTCGAGGGCGAGTTCGCCGCGCGTGGCCAGGTCGGCGAGCAGCAGCGCGGTGAACGTCTTGCTGACCGAGCCGAGTTCGAAGACGGTGTCCGGGGTGCATGCCGCCGCACGCCCTCGCGCGAGGCGCCCGAAGCATCGCACCTCGCCCTGCCCTTCGCGCGCGACGGCCACGGTGACCGCGGTCGCGTACGGCGCGGCCGCCCGCACTGCCGCACGGACGGCCGTGTCGAGTTCGTTCATGCGGCCGCGATGTCGGCGGTGTCGGCGCCGTCCGCGCCGCCGAGTGCCCGGGAGAGTGCGACCGTCGAGGCCACGACCGCGACCACGGCGGTGTGTTCGTGTGCGCGGATGGCCAACTCCTCGTCGTCCTCGATCGGTTCGTTGTCCCGGGGCACCAGGCCGTCCGCCCGCTGCACCGAGGCCAGGGCCTCCCAGCCGGACCGCCCGGTGATGGGTTCCCCGATGCAGGAGTCGACGATCAGCAGCTCGCCGACCAGGTCCCACTCGCCGATCTCCAGCCAGATGTCGAGCCAGACCGGCAGCCAGTCGTGCAGGTAGTCCCGCATCGGTTCGGGCAGGTCCTGGGGTCGGGCGCCCCAGTCGGTGAGGTGGAAGACGGTGTGGGTGACCTGGTAGGCGGTGGACCAGGAGACGGTCCAGGGTTCGGGGAGCGCGCCGAGCCAGGTGCGGGCGGCGAGCGCGGCCCAGTCCGGCCGGTGGCTGAGTCCGATGATCCGACGCGCGTTGGCCACGGCCAGCTGTCGGCTGCCCTGGATCTCGACGGCGTGCACGGCCCGCAGCCGGCTGAGTGATTCGAGCAACTCCTCCAGTGCGGCGTGCCGGTGGCCGAGCCGGGCGAAGTGGGCGTACGTCTCCAGCGGGTCCGTGATGGTGACGTACCGCAGCTGGCGCTCGTAGAGCATGTCGCCCTCGCGCAGCTGGCCCCAGGCGGTCGTGAGGAGGTCGCGCGCGGCATGGATGTCGTGCGGTCCGGCGACCCCGTCGCGCAGCACCAGGGAGGAGGCCATCGCGACCTCGCAGAGCGGCTTGTAGATGTCGTCCGGTTCGGAGAGGTTGATGACGCTGTTGTCCGCGAACTTGCCGTAGCTGCCCTGGTACGACGTGTGCAGCCAGGACAGCGCGCGGGTGCCGAGCTGTTGGGCGATGGTGAGTGTCTGGGTGTCGGTCATGCCGGGATTCCCTCCAACAGGCGCTGGGCGACGGCGAGTTCGAGGCGCGTCCGGACGGCTCCGATGCCGACCAGGCGGGTCCGGTCCAGGACCGGTTCGACCTCGAGCCGTGGCGGGAGCCCCTCGGCGCTCGTCCAGGCGAGCCAGCGGGCGAGCCGTACGGCGGTGGTGAAGTCCCGTCGGAGCATGGAGCGGACTGTGCCGTGGGCGAGGTGCAGGGTGCCGGAGCGGGCGGCATCGTGCACCGGACCGTCCAGTCCGGGCAGCGCGAGCACGGACAACTGCGCCATCCGTACCGACCAGGACTGCCAGCCCAGGTCGGCCGGTCCGGGCATGGGAGAGGGGGGTGAGGCCGGTGCGGCGTCCCCGTACGGTGTGCGGGCGAGCAGCCGGTCGATCGCCCAGTCCTGCCAGGCGATGACCAACGCGGCCTCGGCGGATGCCGGTGCCGGGGCGGGGAAGGCCCGTCGGGCCTCGGCGAGCAGCGCGGCGGTGGGTCCGTCGGGCTCGGCCCCGGCGAGCAGTTGCGGGGTGAAGAGGTCGGCGCCGAGCACGCGCACCGCGGCCAGCAGCGGGCGGGGCGCGGCGGTGTCCGGGTCCGCGAGTGCGGCCGCACCCCCGGCGCCCCGGAGGGCGTCGAGGGTCCGGCCGGCCACCCGCTCGACCGCCGCGGCGTACTCGTCACGGAGAGGGGTTTCGGCGAACGGCATGGTGGTGAGCTACTCCTTCAGGAGACTCGGGATGGGCGCGGGGGCCCCAGGGGCGTACGGCCCGGCGGGGCGGGGGGCCCGGCTACCTGATCGGCTTCTCCTTCGGTCCCTTCGGGGAGAGCAGGACCAGGCCAAGCAGGAGCAGGAGCCCCGCGGCCTCGGGCGAGTACGTGGGCGCGTCGGACACGACGGCCTCTTCCTCCACCATCAGGCTCGCGAGTGTCTCGGCCTCAAGCGTCGTGCTGCGTGACGTCGTTGACGTTCCGGTCCGGAACTGAGTAAGCATCAGAAGTGCCTCCTCGTCTGGATTTCACCGCCCGGTCGGACGATGCCCCCGTTCGACAGTACGAGCACCTCCGGTGACCTGCATCCGCAGCCCGCTGAGCTGGGGCATTGCCCTGGATGTGGGCCCTGTCGCGGCGAGTCGGTACGGTCGGGGGCATGACCACAGCCTTGATCACCGGCGCGACCGCCGGCATCGGAGCCGCCTTCGCCCGCCGGCTCGCCCGCAGCGGCTACCAGCTCGTGCTGGTGGCCCGGGACACCGAGCGCCTGGAGCGCGCAGCCGCCGACCTGCACGGCAGGTACGGCATCGAGGCGGAGGTGCTGACCGCCGACCTCGCGACGGACGAGGGCATCGGCGCCGTGGAGGCCCGGCTCGCCGACGCCGCCCGCCCGGTGGACCTCCTGGTCAACAACGCCGGCTTCGGCAACAAGGGCGCCTTCGGCACGGTTCCGCTCCAGGACGAGCTGGCCATGCTGAAGGTGCACATCGAGGCGATCCTGCGGTTGACCACGGCCGCCCTGCCCGGCATGCGGGAGCGCGGCCGCGGTGCGATCGTCAATGTCGCCTCGGTGGCGGCCTTCCTGCCGCGCGGCACGTACGGCGCGAGCAAGGCCTGGGTGGTGAGCTTCACCCAGGGCGTGCTGCGCGACCTCGGCGGTACGGGCGTGCGGATGATGGCGCTGTGCCCGGGCTTCACCCGGACCGAGTTCCACCAGCGGGCCGGGATGGGCACCGGCAACATCCCGTCCTGGTCCTGGCTCTCCGCCGAGCGGGTGGTGGACGAGGCGATGCGCGACCTGGCCCGCGGTCGGTCCGTGTCCGTGCCGGGCAAGCGGTACAAGGCCGCCGTGGCCATCGCGCGGGTGCTGCCCTCCGGCAAGCTCGGCGGGCTCTCCTCGAAGGCGGCGCGCACCTACCGGACCAACTGACGGCCGGGGCGGTCGGGCGGTCGGGCGCGGGTCCCGGGCGGCCGCCGGGCTCCGGGCGGTCGGCTGGCCGGGGCGGTCGGGCGCGGGTCCCGGCCGGTCGGCCGGTCCGCCGGTCCGCGGGTCGGCGGGTCGGCGGGTCGGCGGGAGCCGAGGAATAGAGCAACCCTCACTATTAGCTTGTCTAACTATGAGCTATCCTCGCTATGCTGACCCCAGTCCGACCGTCCGCCCGACCGTCCCACCCAGGGAGGCCCGTCCTTGAGGCCCACCGCCATCGACTGGACCCCGCCCGAGCGCGCCGAGGGCGAACCCCGCCCCTCGGCCGAGTGGCGCCGCATCCTCGCGCTCTTCCGCCCGTACCGGGGCCGCCTGACCGTCGTCGGGCTGCTGGTGGCCGCCTCCGCGGTGGTCTCGGTCGTCTCCCCGTTCCTGCTCAGGGCCGTCCTGGACATCGCCATCCCGCAGGGCCGCACCGGGCTGCTCAGCCTGCTCGCGCTCGGGATGATCCTGACCGCCGTGGTGAACAGCGTCTTCAACGTCCTCCAGACGCTGATCTCCACCACCGTCGGCCAGCGCGTGATGCACGACCTGCGCACCTCCGTCTACGGCCACCTCCAGCGGCAGTCGCTGGCCTTCTTCACCCGAACGCGCACCGGCGAGGTGCAGTCCCGGATCGCCAACGACATCGGCGGCATGCAGTCCACGGTGACCTCCACCGCGACCAGCCTGGTCTCCAACCTGACCGCGGTGGTCGCCTCCGTCGTCGCCATGGTCGCCCTCGACTGGCGGCTGACCGTCGTCTCGCTGCTGCTGCTCCCGCTGTTCGTCTGGATCAGCCGCCGGGTCGGCCGGGAGCGCAAGAAGATCACCACCGAGCGGCAGAAGCAGCTGGCCGCGATGAGCTCGGCGGTCCAGGAGTCGCTGTCGGTCAGCGGCATCCTGCTCGGCCGCACGATGGGCCGCTCCGGTTCGCTGGCCCGGGAGTTCACCGACCAGTCCGACCAGCTCGCGGACCTGGAGGTGCGGGCCAGCATGGCCGGGCGCTGGCGGATGAACACCATCATGATCGTGATGGCCGCGATGCCCGCGCTGATCTACTGGGCGGCCGGGCTGACCTCCGCCGCCGGCGCGCCGATCGTCTCGGTCGGCACCCTGGTCGCCTTCGTCACCCTCCAGCAGGGCCTCTTCCGCCCGACCGTCAGCCTGCTCTCCACCGGCGTGGACGTGCAGACCTCCCTGGCGCTCTTCCAGCGCATCTTCGAGTACCTCGACCTGCCGGTGGAGATCGACGAGCCGGCCGACCCGGTCACCCTGACGGGCATCCGCGGCGAGGTCCGCTTCAAGGACGTCGACTTCCGCTACGACCCGGAGCAGGAGCGCCCGACCCTGGCCGGCGTCGACCTCACCGTCCCGGCCGGGAGCTCACTGGCCGTGGTCGGCGAGACCGGCTCGGGCAAGAGCACCCTCAGCTACCTCGTGCCGCGGTTGTACGACGTCACCGGCGGCCAGGTCACCCTGGACGGCGTGGACGTACGCGAACTGTCCTTCGACACCCTGGCCGGAGCGGTCGGCGTGGTCTCCCAGGAGACCTACCTCTTCCACGCCTCGGTCGCCGAGAACCTGCGCTTCGCCAAGCCCGGCGCCGACGACGCGGAACTGGTCGAGGCCGCCCGGGCCGCGCAGATCCACGACACCATCGCCGCCCTCCCGGACGGCTACGACACCCTGGTCGGCGAGCGCGGCTACCGCTTCTCCGGCGGCGAGAAGCAGCGCCTCGCGCTCGCCCGGACGATCCTGCGCAACCCGCCGGTGCTGATCCTCGACGAGGCCACCAGCGCGCTCGACAACCGCACCGAGCGCGCCGTCCAGCAGGCCGTGGACACCCTGGCCGCCGGCCGCACCACGATCACCATCGCGCACCGGCTCTCCACCGTCCGCGCCGCCGACCAGATAGCCGTCCTGGACCGCGGCGAGGTGGTCGAACTCGGTACCCACGAGGAGTTGGTGGCGCTGGACGGCCGGTACGCGGCGCTGCTGCGCCGGGAGGTGCCGGAGGCCGCCGGGCAGCCCGAACCGGCCGTGCTCGGGCGCGTGTGACGACCCGCGGCGCGGGTGCGAGCGTGGGCGTGCGCGCCGGTGACGGACCCGGCGGTCAGGCCGCCTTCGGCACCTCGTTGTAGCTCTCCGCGACCTCCTGGCCGGAGAGCCGCTGGATGGCCGCCATGACCTCGTCGGTCACCTGCCGACGGGCCTTCAGCGAACGGGCCTGCCCGTGCAGCTCGTCGAAGTGCAGCGGCTCGCCGAAGCGGACCGTCACCTTCTTCAACCGCGGGATCCGCTTGCCCACCGGCAGGATCTGCTCCGGACCCTCCAGCGCCACCGGCACGACCGGCACGCCCGCGGTCAGCGCGAGCCAGGCGACGCCCGTCTTGCCCCGGTAGAGCCGGCCGTCCAGCGAGCGGGTGCCCTCGGGGTAGATACCGAAGGCCTTGCCGTCCTCCAGGATCTCCAGCGCCGACTCCAGCGAGGCCTGAGCGGAACGGTAGGTGCCGCGCTCGACCGGCACGGCGCCGATGGCCTCGAAGAAGTCCTTGGAGAGCCGGCCCTTGAGTCCGGTGCCGGTGAAGTACTCGGCCTTCGCGAGGAAGTGGACCCGGCGCGGGGCGGTCAGCGGGATCACCACGCTGTCGATGAAGGACAGGTGGTTGCTGGCCAGGATCACCCCGCCCTTGCGCGGCACGTTCTCGATTCCCTCGATGGCCGGCCGCCAGATCCCCCGCGAGACCGGTTTCAGCACCAACTTGGTGACGAGGTCGAGCACGATTCCCTCCCTGGACGAACGACCGCCCGGGAGGAGCCCGGGCCTGCAATCAGATCCGCAGACTACGACACCCACCCCCGCGCACGTCCACTCCCGGCGACCGTGGCGCGCGCCACGGCCGGGTAGGGTACGGCCGTCCGAACCGAGCGACACCCGCAGTACCCAGGAGGGCACGATGGAGACCACCGAGGCGATCAAGGCCTTTTTCGACCGTTTCGACAAGGACGGCGACGGCAGGATCACCCCGGCCGAGTACGCCCTGGCCGCCAACGAGATGGGCGACCACGACGTCACCATCTCGATGGCCGAGGCGCTGATCCACAGCATGGACACCAACCACGACGGCGTCCTGACCTTCGAGGAGTTCCTGGCCGCCCGCCGGCGCTGAACCCGCGCCGACGGGGCCGGTCGCCGTACCGGCGGCACCGGCCCCGTCCGGAGGCCCCCGCTGTTCTCCGCAGGGTCCTCCGCTGGGCCCTCCGCTGGGCCCTCTGCAGGGGCCGCTACTCCTCCACCGGGAACACCCGGCGCACCACCCGCTCCGAGGCCCCGCCGTCGTCCCAGACGCAGAACTTCGCCCGGAACCGCGCCCGCGCCGCCGGCTCCGGGTCGCCCGCCAGCAGCGCCCGCGCCAGCCCGTCCGCGTCCACCGTGACCGCGCCCGGCGGCTCCGCGAACAGGTCGAAGTAGACGCCGCGTTCCCGCTGGTACTCCTCCCAGTCCGGGGCGAAGATCACCACCGGCCGGTCCAGCACCGCGTAGTCGAACATCATCGACGAGTAGTCCGTCACCAGCACGTCCGCCGCGAGGTAGAGGTCCTCGACGGTCGGGTGCGCCGAGACGTCCACGATCCGCGCCGATTCCGCGCCGGCCGCCGACAGGTCGCCCGGACCGTCGGTGTGGAAGTAGTGGGTGCGCACCAGCAGCGTGAAGTCCGGGCCCAGCCGCCGGGCCAGCGCCGCCACGTCCAGCAGCGGCACGTAGCCGCCCTTGCTGCCGCGGTGGGTCGGCGCGTACAGCACCGCCCGGGTGTCCGGCCGCAGCCCGAGCCGCTCGCGCATCGCGCGGACCTCGTCCGGAGCGGCGTTCGCCAGCCGGTCGTTGCGCGGGTATCCGGTGTCCAGCATCTCGTACCGGCCGGGGAAGGCACGGGCGAAGTGCCCGCTGGTGTGCGGGTTGGGGGAGACCAGGAAGTCCCAGCGGTCGACGGCCTCCTGGAGCAGCTCGAAGTCCATCCCCTCGGCCGCCGCCGGGTGGTCGCGCAGGTCCATGCCCATCGCCTTGAGCGGGGTGCCGTGCTGGGTCTGGACGTGCACCGTGCCCGGCCGCTTCGTCATGGTGCGGGGGAAGTTGACGTTGTTGACGAAGTACTTGGCGGTCGCCATCGCCCTGAGGTAGGCGGGTGTGTTGACGATCACGTGCGGAACCCCGGGCGGCAGCGCGGCGGCCTGGGCGCGGTTCTCCACCACCCACACGCCCCGGATCCGCGGGGCGAGTTCCTTCGCCTTCTCGTAGATCGCCGCCGGGCTGCACGCGTAACCCCGGTGCCAGTAGGCGGCGTAGACGGCGAGGTTCTCGTCCAGCGGCAGCCGGCGGAACGCGTTGTACGCGGTGAACCGGGCGCCGCTGCGCATCCCCTTCTTCACCGCGGGCGCCACCGCCCGTGCCCCGCGCTTGAGTTCGCGCGGCAGCCGCCCGGTGCGGCGCAGCTCCGCGTAGGCGATCCGGGCGCCGCGGGCGGCCAGCCGGTACTGCACGCCGCGCACCCCGCCGGGGAAGCGGTAGCCGGCCGGGCGGTGGCGGTCGAAGTGCCGGGCGATCCGCTGGAAGAAGTCCTTGCGCAGGTCGGCAGGGACCAGCCCGGGGGTGTCGTAGACGTTCAGTGCCTGGCGGACGGTCCGGTCGAAGACCAGGGTGCGCAGCGCGTCCGGGACCGGCCGGCCGGGGCGGTCCGGGCGGTCCAGGAAGGCGAAGATCGCGTCGTACTGGGCGAACACGTCCGCGTGCTTGGGGGAGGAGGTGGCGGTGATCGCGCCGTCCCGGCCGCGCCGGTAGAAGTAGCAGGGGCGGTCGAGGTAGCGCAGCCGCTCGGCGGCCAGCAGCGCCGGGTAGGTGACCGAGATGTCCTCGTAGTAGCCGCGGCCGAAGGAGACGCCGAGGCCGTCCAGGAACGCGCGGCGGAACAGCTTGTTCCACACCGACATCACGGTCTGGAACAGCGCCGGGTGCTCGGCCAGGGTGCAGCCCTCGACCAGCGGGGAGCCGGCCAGCACGTGGCGCCAGGGGTTGGGCTCGGTCCCGCCGTCCGGGTAGACGTGGGTGAAGTCGGTGATCAGCACGTCGGCGGGGGCCTCCCGGCGGCGCTCCTGCGTCAGCTCGTCCAGCAGCGCGCCGACCGTCCCCTCGGGCACCCAGTCGTCGCTGTCCACGAACCAGACGTACTCGCCGCGGGCCTGCGGCAGGGCGGCGGTACGGGCGCCGCCGAGGCCCTGGTTCTCGGTGAGGTGCAGCACCCGCAGCCTGCTGTCGCGGGCCGCGTAGGCGTCCAGGATCGCGCCGGAGCCGTCGGGGGAGAGGTCGTCGACCGCGATCACCTCGAAGCGGGTCTCCGCGGCGGGGGTGTCGCCGAGGATCGAGTCGAGGCAGTGCGGGAGGTACCGCTCCACGCCGTGGACCGGGAGCACGATGCTGAGGAGGAGGGACACGCTGGCCGAGTGTACCGATCCACCGGGTGTCACCTGCGCGGACGTCCGGTGCGGGGGTTCCGGGGCGGTGGCCGGGGGCGGCGGTGATGGTGGGGCGGGGCGGCGTCGGCGGCGGAGCGGCTCGCGGCAGGGGCCGTGGTGCACCCGGAACCGCCGGTGCCGGGCCCCTTGCGGGGCGGCACCGGCAGTCAGGTGGCGATCCGGCCGACCCTCGACGGCCGACCGCCGGTCCGGGCACCGCGCGAGCCGGGCCGCCGCAGCGTCGAGGCGGCCGGGCAGTGGCTCGCGGGAGCCGGAGTTCTTCATCAATCGAACACACGCTTGAGTGCGGTGCGGGCACTGGCGTGTGCATCAGATATTGCTTGGAGGTTCGGCGGGAGTCAATCCCTCGAATGTGTTCACTTCCTGAAGTCGATCGGTCACGGTGTCGGCCGGCGCCCGGTTCGGCCGGGCCGGGTACGGATCGGGCGCGGCGAACGCCCCCGATGATCGCTTTGTCGATGTGGCGGCTGTCTCCCGGCTGTCCCCTATATGGCGGCGCGAGCGGGGTGCGGGTTGGGTGCGGGTGGGTCGCCGGTGGGGTGCGGGCGGGCGGTGGGGCCCGGTTCCGCAGGGGTCCGCCGTGCGCCGGGCACGTGTCGTGCGCGTGCCGTGCGTACGGTTGCCGCACCCGCGCCTGCCGGACCGGGTGACGGACGGCCGGTCGTGCACCATCATTGATGCCTAGTCGTGACCGGCCTGGTGGCCCCTGGTGCTTCGTCAGTTGACGCCGCACGATACGGTGGCACAACACCAAGGACGGTTGCGCGAAGGCCGTCCTTCACGGATAGTCTTCGCCTCACGGCCCTGGCGCCTCGTAGGGGTGGGAAAAACTGATGGAACACATGCAAGTGCGGACTCGGCCCCGCGTGCCGGCGATCCAGTGCGGTGTCGGCACCACCGGCCGCCGGATCGACCGACACCTGGCCGTGCTCGGCGCGCCCGCACTCCCGGCGGTGGACACCGCCGAAGCGCTCGGGTTGATAAGGGAGCTCACGCCGCGCGGCGCCGAGGCCCCGACGACCCGTCGTCGCCACACCAGGATCTCGCTGCTGACGCCGCTGCGTCGGCTGCGGCGGAGCCTCTTCGGCGGGCGCGGCTAGTTCGACCGGCGCGGTACGGGTCCCCCCCGCCGCCCGGTCGGGAACCGACCCGGTGGACCGTCCGGTCCACCGGGTCTTCGGTGTGTCCGGACGATGTCCCGGGTTCGGGCCCGGCGGGGGCTCCGGTGAAGGCGCCGGGCGGGGGCTCCGGCGCGTGCCGCGCTGTCCGGGTGATGTGGTCTGAACCTTTCACCCTACGCGAGTTCGCCTCCCCGGCGCGGCGACTCGGCGAGGGAGTAGGCCCGGTCCGCTGACCTGGGACAGGATGGCGCCATGGCGGACAACAACCACTCCACCCGGACCGGCTCCTTCCCGGACACCACCTTCCAGAGCGGCACCATCGAGATCACCACCGGCAGCCGCGAGGTCGCGCTCGACATCACCGACCGCTGCGCCGCGTTCCTCGACGAACGGGCCACCGGGCGCGACGGCCTGCTCAACATCTTCGTCCCGCACGCCACCGCGGGGATCGCGGTGCTGGAGACCGGCTCCGGCAGCGACGACGACTTCCTCGCCATCCTGCGCGACCTGCTCCCGGCCGACGACCGCTGGCGCCACCGGCACGGCAGCCCCGGCCACGGCCGGGACCACGTGGTGCCCGGCCTGGTCGCCCCGCACGCCACCCTGCCGGTCCTCGGCGGCCAACTGGCCCTCGGCGTCTGGCAGTCGGTGGTGCTGATCGACACCAACGGGGACAACCCGCGCCGGACCGTCCGGCTGTCCTTCCTCGGCTGACCTCGGCGCGGTGCGCGCGGGGCCTGCGCGCGCGCCGGGCCAGGCGGGTTCGATGGGTCGGCGGGCTTCGCGACTCAGCGGACGTGCGAGGCCACCGCGGCGAGGTAGCGCTCGATCGCCAGGTGCTGGCAGAGCAGGGCCACCGGGCGGCCCAGTCTGGCGTACCAGGCGGACAGCCGGGAGAACGCGGTGACCTCGAACCACACCTCGCCGTCGGCGTCCATCGACACCAGGAACGCCTCCTCGCCGCGCTCGGGGTGCCCGGGGAGGGTTCCGTACCCGAACCCGATCCGGTCCGGCTCGTCCACCGTCCACACCACCCGGCAGGGGATCACCAGCCGCGGCCGCCGGCTCCCCGGCAGGTTCAGTCGCAGCAGCACCGTCCCGCCCTCCCGGGCCGGGCCGGTGGGGTACACCGCGAAGCCGGTGCCCAACTGGCTGCCCCAGCCGAGCACGTACCGACCGGCCCGCTCCAGAACCTCCGCGCCGCGTCCCAGGTGGACCCGCCGCCGCAGGTGGGCGTAGCCGTCCGGCAGCCGTCCGCCCCCGCCCCGGGTGGCGCCCACCTCGGGGTACGACGGGGCGGTGGCGCGGGCGGCGAGGAGACGTCGGTGCAGGTCGGTGGGCATGCCGGTCACGGTAGCCGCCGGGTGGGAGGGGGCCGGCGGCGGGGCGGGGCGGGTTTCAGCGGACGGGTTTCAGCGAACAGATTTCAGATGACGGATTTCAGCGAACGTTTTCTGAAATCTGTTCGCTGTCATTCGTCCGCCGGGGCGCTCGGGCCGGCTCGGCCGGGACCGACCCTGTTGCAGCTCAGCGGGGAGCGGAGTAGGAAGGCGGCATGAGCGACACCGGTACGAACCAGGAAGCGGCCGTCTGCGAACTCGTGTCCGAGGGCGAAGCGGAGGCGGCGCTGCGGCACGACCCGGAGGCGACCGGGCCGCGCGCCGACTGCGTGCTGTGCGGGGAACCGACCGAACTGCCCGCCGACCGGCCCGGCAGCACCCTCTGCCCGGTGTGCGCCTGGCAGCAGGCGCAGCGGATCGCCTGCTCGGGCTGATCCACGGCCGACCCCGGACTCCCCCCGGGATCGGCCTACGCGTCCTCCCGCCCGGCCAGCGCCAGGGTCGAGCCGTGCCGCCCCTTGCGGACCAGCAGCTGGGCGGGGATGCGGCTGCGCAGGTCGGCGACGTGGCTGACGATGCCGACCGCACGGTCCCGCTCGCGCAGACCGTCCAGGACGTCCATGACCTCCTCCAGGGCCTGCTCGTCGAGGGTGCCGAAGCCCTCGTCGATGAAGAGGGTGTCCAGCGGCATACCGCCGGCCTCGTCGGTGACCACGTCGGCCAGTCCCAGCGCGAGGGAGAGCGAGGCGAAGAAGCTCTCGCCGCCGGAGAGGGTCGCGGTGTCCCGCTCGGTGCCCGTCCACGCGTCGACCACCCGCAGGGCCAGGCCCGAGCGCTTGGTGCCGCTGCCCCGGTCGTCGCTGTGCACCAGGGTGTAGCGCCCGCCGGACATCCGGACCAGCCGGTCGCTGGCCGCCGCCGCGACCTGCTCCAGCCGGGCCGCCAGGACGTACGACTCCAGGCGCATCCGCAGCCGGTTGTCGGCGGCGGTGCCGGCCGTGAGTGCGGCGAGCCGGGTGATCCGCCCGTACCGGTCCAGCGCGGGGGCCAGTTCGGCGGCGAGCCCGGTCAGCTGCCGCCCGATCGCGGCCAGCGCCCCGCAGCGCTCGCGGGCCGCCGCATGGGCGGCGTGCGAGCGGCCGAGCCGGTCGGTGGCGGCGCCGAGCTCGGCCGCGACGGCGGGCAGGTCCACCGGCGGACGGCCCGCGGCCTCGGCCAGTTCCGGCAGCCCCAGCTCGCGGCGGACGGCGGCGGTCTCCGCGCGGTGCCGCTCCAGCCGGGCCTCCAGCCGCTCGCGCTCCTCGCGCGGCAGCAGCACCGACAGGGCCGCCGCCGGGTCGGGGAAGCCCGCCGCGGCGGCGGCCTTGCCCAGTTCGTCCTCGGCCTCGTCGAGCCGGGCCGCCGCCTCCGTCCGGGCCCGGACGGAGTTCGCCGCCGCGGCGACCGCCTCGGTGAGCCGGGTGAGGGCCGCGGCCCGGTCGGCGACCGAGGGCGCGTCGCCCCGGGCGGCCGCCACCCGGGCGGTCAGCGTCTGCTGCTCGGTGCCGAGCGCCAGCAGCCGGTCGGAGAGGACGGCGGCGCGCTCCTTGGCCTCCTGCAGCTCGTCGACCCGGCGGGTGCGGTCCCGCGACAGCCGGGCGATCTCCTGCTCGACCCGGCCGAGCGCCTCCGCCGCGTGCCGTGCCCCGCGATGCTGGTCCTCCAGCCCGGCCAGGGCCTGCGCGAGCGCCTCCGTCGTGTCCGGCCCGGCCGCGCCGGCGGCGGTGGCCTCGCGCACCCGCAGTGCGGTGAGCGCCTGGTCGGCCTCCGTCCAGACCCGCTCGGCGTCGGCCTGGGCCCGGCGCGCCCGCTCCTCGTCCTCGGCGCCGACCCGGCCGCCGGGCGCGGCCTCGGCGGGCGCCGGGTGCTCCGGCGAGCCGCAGACCCGGCAGGCCTCTCCCGTGCGCAGCTGCTCGGCCAGCTCGGCGGCCATGCCGCTCAGCCGGCGGTCCCGCAGGTCCAGGCTGTGCTCCCGGGCGTCCAGCGCGGCGGTGCGCAGCGCGACCGCCCGGGGCTCGGCCGCGGCGATCTCGGCGCGCAGGCCGTCGCGCTCCCGCGCCGCACCGAGGCGTCCGGTCAACTCGGTGCGCTGCCCGTCCAGTTGCTCGACCCGGGCGGTCGCCGACCGGGCCTCGGCGTGCTGCTGCTCCAGACGGCCCAGTTCGCCCTCGAACTCGGCGAGCCAGTCCTCGGCCTCCTCGGCCAGTTCCTCGGCGGCTCGCCGGTCCTGTGCCAGGGAGCCCTGCTCGTGGGCGAGTTCGGCGCAGCGCCGCTCCTCCGCCCGGGCCGCCTCCAGCCGGACCACCTCGGCCCGCAGCCGCAGCTCGGCCTCGGCCAGCCCGGCCGTGTCGGCCCCGGCGAGATCCCGGCCCCCGGCACCGGATCCGGCCAGCAGCTCGCGGTGCCGGCGCTCCAGCTGCCGCGCGCGCCCGAGTGCCTCGGCCGCGCTCTCCCGCAGTCGCAGGGCGGACTCCACCCCGACGGCCTCCTGCGCGGCGGCGAGCCGCCGCCGGTCCGCCGTCGCTGCGGGCTCGAAACCGGCCAGCCGCTCGGCCCGGTCCAGCGCCTCGCGGTGCCGGCGCTGGCGACCGGCCAGCTCCTCGGCGGCCTCGCGGCGCTCCTGGGCGGCGCGCTGGGCGGCCCCGGCGCCCGCGAGGGCGGCCTCGGTGACGGTGAGCTGCTCGGCCGCGCCGCTGCGCAGGACCGCCGCCCAGCCGAGCACCCCCGCGGCCAGACCGTCGTCGTCCTCGGCCGGCACCCAGCCCGCGGCGGGTTCGGCGCCCGGACCGGCCGCCTGCTCGGCCTTGCTGGCGAGGTCCCGAAGCCGGCGCCGGCCGGCCTGGACGGCGGCCTCCTGGCCGCGGCGCTGCTCGGCCAGCCAGGCCTCCACGTGCTGGAACCGCTCGGTGTCGAACAGTCGCCGCAGCAGTTTGCCGCGCTCCTCCGAATCGGCCTTGAGGAAGCGGGCGAAGTCGCCCTGCGGCAGCAGCACCACCTGGCAGAACTGCTCCCGGTTCATGCCGATCAGCCGGTGGATCTCCTCCCCGGCCTCCTGGTGCGACTTGCTGATCCCGCGCCAGCCGGGCGTGCCGTCGCCCGTGTCGAGGACCCACTCGCGCAGCAGGGTCTGTGCCCGCTCGACGGTGGTGCCGCTCCCGACCTTCTTCGGCCGGCGCTGCTCGGGCAGCCGGGTGACCTGCAGCCGCCGCCCGCCGAGGGTCAGCTCCAGCTCCACCGAGGTCAGCCGCTTCGGGTCGGCGTGGTCGCTGCGTAGCCGGTTGGCCCGGCGCGCGCCCGGCGTCTCGCCGTACAGGGCGAAGCAGACCGCGTCCAGCACGCTGGTCTTGCCCGCGCCCGTCGCGCCGCGCAGCAGGAACAGCCCGCCGGCGGCGAGCGCGTCGAAGTCCACCGTCTCGCTGCCCGCGAAGGGGCCGAAGGCGGTGACGGTGAGCCGGTGCAGCCTCATCGGGGCAGGTCCGCCTTCCGGTCCGTGGTCTCCCGGACGCGCTCGAAGCCCTCCCGCAGCCAGCCGAGTTCGTCCGGCTCCGGCTCGGCGCCGGGGCGGACGTGCCGCAGGAAGCCCTCCGCGATCTCCAGGTCCGCGCGGCCGCTGACCCGCGCCGCGTACGACTGCGAGGGCTCGGCCTCGTTCCGCTCGGGGTCGAACAGCAGCTGGAGGGTGTGCGGGAAACGGCGGCGCAGCCGCTCCATCGGCTCGCTCGGCCGCGCCGCGTCGGTGAGCGTGGCCTGCACCCAGGACTGCTCGTGCTCGGCGTACCGCTCGTCGGTGAGCAGCGCGTCGAGGGTGTCGCGCAGTGTCGCCAGGCGGCGCGGCTCGGGACAGGGAACGCGGTCGGCCGTCACCGAGCCGTCGGCGGCCAGGTCGACCAGCCACATGGTCTTGCGCTGGTGCACCTCGGAGAAGGAGTAGGCGAGCGGGGAGCCGCTGTAGCGCAGGTGCGGGGCGAGCGTCTGGCAGCCGTGCAGGTGGCCGAGCGCGGCGTAGTGCACGCCGTCGAAGACCGACGCGGGAACGGAGGCGACGCCGCCGACCGCGATGTCCCGCTCGCTGTCGCTCGGCGCGCCGCCGGTGACGAAGGCGTGCGCCAGCACCACCGCCCGGGTGCCGGCCGGGCGTGCCGCGAGGTCCTCCCGGACCCGGTCCATCGCCGCCCCGAGCACCGCCGCGTGCCCGCCCTTCGTCAGCCCGAACCGCTCGCGCACCAGGGTCGGCTCCAGGTACGGCAGCCCGTACACCGCTACCGGGCCGTGCTCGTCCGCCAGCAGGACGGGCTCGGCGCACTCGCCCGGGTCGGTCCGCAGGTGGATGCCGGCCCGGCCGATCAGCCCCGCCCCGACGCCGAGGCGGCGGGCCGAGTCGTGGTTGCCGCTGATGAAGACCGTCGGCACCCCGAGGTCCGCCAGCCGGTGCAGCACGTCGTCGAACAGCGCGACCGCTTCCAGCCCGGGCAGCGCCCGGTCGTACACGTCCCCGGCGACCAGCACGGCGTCCACGCCCTCGGACCGGACCACCTCCACCAGGTGGTCCAGGAAGGCGCGCTGGGCGTCGTGCAGGCTCTCCCGGTGGAACGAGCGCCCGAGATGCCAGTCGGAGGTATGCAGCAGTCGCATGGTTCCCGACCCTAACCCGCAGCACTGACAATCCCGCCCGACCCGGTGGAACCACTGGCCTCTGGCACCCCTGGCACCCTTGGCACCCCTTGCGTCCGGGGCCCCGGGGCCGTGCGGCGGTGGGCGGGGCGGGGTGGCGCCGAGCCCGTTCGATCACTCCGGGTGGATTGTCAGTGGCTCTGTGTATGTTCCTCGGCGTCGGCCGCTCCCGGTCGGGGTGGTCGGCGCGATCCGGTGTCGGAGGGCGAGAAGGAGGAGCCATGGCTGCGGTACGGAAGTCGGTGCGCGAGGTGCTGGGCGCTGCGGCGGGGTGGTCCCCGCGGGAGCGCCGGCGGGTGCTGGTGCTGGGCGGGCGGCGGCCGGGTGGCGGTGCCGGTGGGGCGTCGGCGGGCGGGCCCGGCGGGGCGGCGCCACCCGGGGGCGGGCGGCCGCCGGGGGCCCGGGCGGGAGGGGACGGTGCGCGGGCCGCCGGCCGGGGGAGCGGCGGCCGGGTCCGGGGCGCGCCGCCGCCCCAGCCGGTGGCGCTGGCCCTGGCCGTCGACGCCGGGGACTTCGCCGGGCTCGCGCAGTACGGGCTGTTCGGCGGGCTCGGCCACCAGGCCTACCTGCGGCGGGCGGAGGAGCACCTGACGGCCCTGCACCGGCAGGGGCTGGAGGTGCACCTGCGGGTCCTGGAGGCGGGCGACTTCGAGGACTACTGCGCGGCGCTCGGCCTCGACCCCCGGGCGCCCGCCGCCCGGGTCGCCTACGCGGGCGATCCGGAGCTGGCCGGGGAGCCGTTCGTCTACGCGGGGGAGCGGCTGGCCGAGCTGGTCCCGGTGCTGCTGGACGACCACCGGGCACGGGTGCGCATGTCCGTGGCCTGTGCGGCTCTGCTGGGTGCCGTCGGCGACGACCCGGCCGGCCAGCTCCGGATGGCCGCCGTGATGCGGTACGTGACGTCGGTCTACCTCGCGCTGGCCGAGGGCGCGGGGGAGGGGTGTCATCTGCTGACGCTGCGCTGCCACGGCCCGGAGGACGGCGAGGAGCTCACCTCGGCGGTGGACGTCTGCGTGGAGGAGGGGTTGCTGTACCCCGCGGGGCGGGACGCCGAGGCGTTCTGCGTCACGCTCGCGGCGGGCGTCGCCCTGGGCGGGGAGGGGGCGCTGCTGCTGCACGGCGATCCGTCGGTGGGCGCACGGGTGGACGGACGGAGCGACGACCGGTCCGGCCCGGACGGCCGTCCATCCGCCTCCCCGGACGGCCGTCCACCCGCGTCCCCGGCCGGGCAGGCCCGGCCCCGGCCGCCGGTGCGCGGCTGGGCGCTGACCGGCGGACGGCTGCGGCCGATGACCGCGCACGAGGTGTTCGACGAGTTGGTGGACGACGCCGCGCGCGGGCTGCCCTTCCCGCCCGGGGTGGACCCTCGGCCCGGGTTCCCGCTGCCCGGCTTCCGCGATCCCGGGGAAGGGGGTGGGCCGCTGGGGTGATCAGGGCGTTCACCGCCTCCGTGTCCACCACTCCGCCGTCTCCGCATCCACCATGCGGCGCTGGGGACTGTTCATCGACCGCGTGTTCGGGGAAGATTCGGAGAAGATCAACAGCAGGAGCGCGCGGTGCCCCACGCCGCCGTTCCGGCCGCTCCGCCCCGTACCGCGCCCTGCAGGTCCTCCCCGTGCACCGCCGGTCCGGCGAAGCCCGACTGCGAGAGGGGGACGGATGAGCGAGCGGAGCGAGCTCGGCGCCGGGGGGTGCGCGGGGGCGAGCGTCCCCGTCGAGCGCCGCGGGGCGAGAGCATGAGCCCGATCGAGTACAGCGCGGAGATCGCGGAGCTGCTCGGGAAGGTACGGCGGCGCCCCACGGCGGGCTGGCCGTGGCGGCCGGGCGAGCCGGTGCCGGAGGGGCTGCCGGTCAAGCAGTCCTGGGGGTGGCTGTTCGTGCCCGACGGGCGGGTGCTGACGCTGGTGAACCCCCGGGACGGGGTCTGCTCGCTGCCCGGCGGCTCGCTGGAGCCGGAGGACGGTGGGGACCCGGCGGCCGCCCTGGCCCGGGAGGCGGCCGAGGAGGCGCAGGCCCGGATCGGTCGGCCGTACTACCTCGGCTACCTCTACGACCGGGTCGGTTCGGCGAACGGCGGGCACGAGTGCGCGCGGGTCCGGATGGCGGCGGCGCTGCGGTCGGTCGGCCCGAGCACGGCCGACCCGGCCTCGGGCCGGCACTACCGGCGGCTGCTGGTCGCACCGGGCCTCGCCGTCGAACTGCTCGGCTGGGGTGCGCCCGGGTTGCGCCAGGCCCGGGCGGCGGTCGCCACTGCCGCCCGCTGGCTCGGCGTGCCCGCGGCCGCGAACGAGGCGATCGAGGAGTTGCCGGTCGAGGGCTGCACGGTCTCCCCGGGCACCGTGTATCCGGGTGTCGGGTTCACGGGTGCCATGCACCCCGGTGGTGGCCGCCCCGGCGCGCGGGGCTGACCTCGCGCGCCGCCGTACTCCCGAGCGACGTCCCTGCGGGGCGCGCCGGGCCGGGCGGGGCTTGACCGGGCCGGGCCGGACCGGGTCGACGCGATGCCCTGACGCACCGCCATGCGGGACGTCAACATCGGCCACGTGCCTCCGATCGGCCACAGCGGTGAATTCTCGTGGTGCCGCCGATGCCCTTCTGACCCACCTACGACTTGCCTTCGCGGGTGTCACCGGCCCCCCCTGGGGCGGCTGACACCCGCTTCGAATCCGACCCGGCGATGGCCGGGCGGCAACTCCGAGCTTGTCTTGCACGAAATTTCTGCAAGTTGCCGGTCTACGCGCGCTGCGCTACGCGCGTCACCGAGCACCCCCGCTGACCTGCGTGAAATCACGGACCGTCAGCGGCAGTTCATCTCGGAGCTATCGGACGTCCCGTCAATATCCTTGGCATGACCGCTTCCGGGTTTGGCTACCGCCTGGTATCACTTCTGTGACCCTCACCACGCCACCCCACTGGAGCTGTGATGATCCGTCCTGCCCGCGCCCTGTCCATCGCCGCCATAGCGGCGGGCCTCACCATGACGACGCTCTTCGCCGCGACGTCCGCGAGCGCCGCCGGCGTCAACTACGTGGCCCTCGGCGACTCGTACTCGTCCGGTGTCGGCGCCGGCAGCTACCTGAGCGACAGCGGCAGCTGCAAGCGCAGCACCAACGCGTACGCGTACCTCTGGAAGAACGCGCACGCGCCGTCCTCCTTCAAGTTCGTCGCCTGTTCGGGCGCCAAGACCGGCGACATCCTGAACAGCCAGATCTCCGCCCTGGACGCCAGCACCACGCTGGTCAGCATCTCGGTCGGCGGCAACGACGCGGGCTTCGCCGACACCATGCAGACCTGTGTCCTCGGCTCGGACGCCGACTGCGTCAACGCCGTCAACACGGCCAAGAGCTACGCCACCACCACCCTGCCCGGCCAGCTGGACAAGGTGTACTCGGCGATCAAGTCCAAGTCCCCGAACGCCCACGTCGTGGTGATGGGCTACCCGCACATCTACAAGGTCGGCGGCAGCTGCATCTTCGGCATCGGTGACACCAAGCGCGCCGCCATCAACGGTGCCGCCGACACCCTGGACGGCGTCCTCGCCAAGCGGGCCGCCAACGCCGGCTTCGCGTTCGGTGACGTCCGCAGCATCTTCAACGAGCACGAGATCTGCGGCTCGCTGACCACCTGGCTGAACAGCACCACCCTGCCGGTCGACGAGAGCTACCACCCGAAGGCGGCCGGCCAGTCCGGCGGCTACCTCCCGGTGTTCTCGGGGCTGTAGGACTGCCGCAACGGAGCGCCCCGTTCAAGGACGGGCCGGTGCCGCCGCCCCCTCCCGCGGCTCGGGAAGGGGACGGCGGCAACGCCGTTTCAGCCGCCGCCCGGTGATGACCGGTCCGGTGATGACCGGTCCGGTGCTGACCCGTCCTGCGTTGACCCGTCCTGCGTTGACCCGCCCGGTGCGGACGGGTTCGGTGTGGACGGCCCCGGTGCGGGCCCGGTCGGCGGGAAGGGAATGCCGGCGAGGACCGGCAGCAGTTCCGCCTCCTCGAAGTCCAGATGTGCCTCCAGCTCGGCGGACATCCGGTCCAGCTCCGTCCGGAGCCGCTCCGGTTCGGTGATCGCGATCCCGGCCAGCAGGCCCACCAGCTCCTCCTTGATCCGCCCGATGGCCCGGTGCTGCTCGTCGAGCCGCGCCAGGACCTCGGCCAGCTCCGGATGGCTGCGCGCGAGGGCGGGGAAGATCGCGGAGTCCTCCCCGGTGTGGTGGTGCGTCAGCCCGTCGCAGAAAGCCAGGCAGTGCTGGCGCAGCTGCAGTCCGAGCGCGGCCGGGCGGCCCGGGACATGGGCGTGCGTCTCCTCCCGTACGTGGCGCAGCTGCGCGCGCAGCCAGGTGTGCGCCTCCAGCAGCTTGTCCGCGAGGCTGCGCACCACCACCGGGGCTGGGCCGTCGGCGGGCGGTTCGAGCCGTTCCAGGACGACGACCGGCAACTCCCGGTCGGTGTGGGCCTGGTAGTCCCCGTAGCCCGGAGCCTTCCGGACCACGGCGGCGAACAGCCGCGCCCGGCGGTCGCCCTCGGCGGGTACGGCGATGGTGTCGAAGGCCTCGGTGCCGAGCTCGACCCGGACCACCGGGTGGGCGAGGAGGTTGCGGTACCACTGGGGGTGCTCCGGTGCCCCGGCGGCCGAGGCGACGACCAGGAGCAGCCCCTCCGCCCGGACGTACCCGAGCGGCACGGTGTGCGGCCGCCCTGAGCGGGCTCCGGTGGTGGTCAGCAGCAAGAGGTCGCCGCCCTCGAACGGGCCGCCGACCCGCCCGCCGTTGGCGCGGAACTCCTCGATGACGTTCAGATTGAAGGACATGGACATGTGTGTGTGATGGATCTCCAGAGGGGAAAGGGGAGTTGCGGCCACAAGCGGTGTCGGTGCCTGCGTCGTTGCCTGTGCCTGTGCCTGTGCCGTTACCGGAGATCGGGGCCGGAGACGGGGCCGTCATCGGGGCCGATGATCGATCGGCGCCGATGGTCGGATCCCGGTCCGGTACTACGGCTGCTGGCCCGTCCGGCGACATCCGTCGCGGGACGCGGCTCGCGCACGCGGGCACCGCGGTGACCGCCCGGCGTCAGATCAGGGAAGCGGAGAGAGTGCTCATCGCGCATCGTCCCTTCGGAAAGTGCCGGCTCGGCTGCCGGCCGGCCCACTGCTCTTTGGCCGACGCCGCGCTGCACGCCCCCATTAGAGCCAGGCCGCGGACACGCTGTCAACGAGCGGGATCACCGGCCCAGGGCGTCACCTCCGCCGCCGACTTCGAGGCGCGCCTGATCGGTTGGACGGGGGATGCCTTCGGTGGCTGAGCTGCCACCGGGCCCGAGCCGGGTGGGAGCCCCACCTCGGCCGTGAGCGGCGACGCGCCGCCGCTCCCCTCGGAGGCGGCGGCGCGTCGGGTCCGGAGTGCGTGGTCCGGTGCACGTCGGGTCCGGTGCACGTCGGGTCCGGAGCGCGTCGGCGGCTCCGGACGGTTCCCGTCAGTGCAGGTAGTCGACCAGGCCGGCCGGCTTGAGCCCGGCGGCGTCGGCGGCGGCGAGGGCGCGCTGGAGGTCGGCGGCGAGGGTGTCGGTCCAGTGCATCAGCACGACGTCGCCCGGCTGCAGCGGGCCCGGGTGCCAGATGTTGGCGGCACCCCAGCTGAAGTCCGCGTCGGCGGTGAGCACGGTGCGGATGCCGCAGTTCGCGGCGGCCTGCAGGGTGTCGGCGTTCCAGGTGAAGTACGGCGGGCGGAAGAACGTCGGCGCGGTGCCGAAGAGGCGGGTCATCGAGTCGCGTGCGTCGCAGATCTCGACCTGCTGCCGCTCCAGCGGGAGCGTGCTGAGGTCGGCGTGGGAGACGCTGTGGTCCTGGATCGAGGAGCCGGGCACGGCGGTGACCCGCTGGAAGAAGGCCGGGTCGGCGGTGGCGGGCATCGGCAGCGGGAAGGCGGTGATCGGCAGCCGGTGGTCGGCGATGAACCGTTCCGCCTCGGGGGTGCGCTGCCAGCCGTCGTCCACGGTGAAGAAGACGACCTTGTCGTTGGTGGGGACGGAGCCGGCGGCCACGGCCGGGGCGGGTGCGGGGCCGTCCACCCGGACGTCGTCCACGGAGAACGGGCCCTGCTGGTACCAGCCGTGCACGTACAGCCGGACGCTGCGCGCGTTCGGGCCGGTGGTGAACCGGGTGCTCAGCCGCTGCCAGCCGCCGCCGGTGGTCTCCGTCCAGGCGGGGGCGACGTCCTTGCCGGTGCCGGTGGCGCCCAGGTGGACGAAGCTGCCGCGGACCCACGCGGAGGCCGTGTAGGTGGTGTTGGGCTGGACCGCGACGGCCTGCGCGCACTCGCCGGTGGAGTCGGCGTTCGCCGGGGTGACGGTGAGCGCGGAGGTGCCGGCGTGCGGGGCGGTGGTGCTGACGGACGCTTCGGCCGGTCCGCCGGTGCAGCTCCAGCCGGGGACGCTGCCCCAGTCGGCGAGGTCGGGGGAGGGCAGCTCGAAGCCGGGGTTGGTGGCGAGGTTGACGGTCGGCGCGGCCTGGGTGCCCGGGCCGCCGGCCGGGGAAGCGGCGGCGGAGGCCGCGGGTGCAACGAGACCGGTGAGCAGCGCGACGGAGACGGCCAGCACGGACAGGCGCGTGGACAGGCGCGAGGACAGGCACGTGGACATCGACACGTGAGGACTCCAGCAAGTGGGGGCACGCCCGTGGGGAGAGCGTGAGCGGAATCGGACCGTGGAACTCTGAACGTGGAACTCTGAGCGGGGAATTCTGAACGTGGAACTCCGGGATGCGGAACCCCGGATCGTCGCAACAATGGACTAGACCAATGGGGCCGTCAAGGGAACGGCGGGTGGAACCCGGCGGTCCCGGTCGGCCGACTCGCGGTCACCACGCCCGGGGAGCACGGGACAAGACGTCACGTCAGGGACCCGGCGGACGGGCCCGGTTCAGGACAGGTACAGCTCCTCGATGTCCGTCGCGTAGTACTCGGCGATCGCCGTCCGCCGTAGCTTGAGCGAGGGGGTCAGCAGCCCCTGCTCCTCGCTGAACTCCCGCGGCAGCAGCCGGAAGGCGCGGATCGACTCGGCCCTGGAGACGGCCGTGTTCGCGGCCGCCACCGCACGCTGGACCTCCACGTGCAGTTCCTCGTCCGCGAGCACCGTCCACGGGTCCGACTGCTCCCGCCCGTGGGTCTTCAGCCAGTGCGCCAGTGCCGCCGGGTCGAGCGTGATCAGTGCGGCGACGTACGGGCGGTCGTCGCCCACCACCAGGCACTGGGAGACCAACGGATGCGCCTCGACCCGCTCCTCCAGGGCCGCCGGAGCCAGGTTCTTGCCGCTGCTGGTGACGATCAGATCCTTCTTGCGGCCGGTGATGCTGAGGTAGCCGTCCTCGTCCAGCCGGCCCAGGTCGCCGGTCGCGAACCAGCCGTCGACCAGGGACTCGGCGGTGCACTGCGGATGGTTGAGGTAGCCGCCGAAGACCGAGCCGCCGCGCACCCACACCTCGCCGTCGTCGGCGATCGCCACCGAGGCACCCGGCACCGGTCGGCCGACCGTGCCGAGCTTCTGCCGTCCGGCCGGGTTGGCGGTGATCGCGGCGGTGGTCTCGGTCAGCCCGTAGCCCTCGTACAGCTGAAGGCCGGCGCCGGTGAAGAACAGGCCCAGCTCGCGCCGGAGCGTCGAGCCGCCGCTCATCACGCTGCGCACCCGGCCGCCGAGCACCGCCCGCAGCCTCGGGTAGACGGTCCGCTCGTACGCGAGGTGGCGCAGCCGCAGGGCCGCGCCCGGGCCGGGGCCGCGGCCGAAGGCCTTCTGCTCCCGGGCGGCGGCCCAGTCGACGGCCACCTGCCGGGCCTGTTCGAAGAGTTCGCCGCGGCCGGCGTCCTCGGCGGCCCGCCGGGCCTGCTGGAAGATCTTCTCGAAGATGTACGGGACGGCGTGCAGGAAGGTCGGGCGGAAGGTCTCCAGGGCGGGCAGCAGCGCGTCGGTGGAGACCTCGGGGACGTGCCCGATCCGGAAGCCGCCGCGGATCGCCGCGATCTGCACGGCGCGCCCGTAGACGTGCGCGAGCGGCAGGAACAGCAGGGTGGCGGGGCGGCCGCCGCCGGTGTCGCGCAGGACGTCCCCCCAGCCAGCGAGCAGGGCGTCGGCCTCGGCGGCCAGGTTGGCGTGGGTGAGCAGGCAGCCCTTGGGGCGGCCGGTGGTGCCGGAGGTGTAGACGACCGTGGCGATGTTCCCGGTGGCGACGCCGAGGCGCTGGCGGTGCACCAGGGAGTCGGGCACGCCGAGGCCGTCCTCGGTGATCGCGGCGACGCAGTCCCGGTCGAGCTGCCAGATGCCGGTGAGGTCGGGCAGCGCGTCGCAGACCGCGCCGACCGTCATCGCGGCGTCCTCGTCCTCGACCAGGCAGGCCACGGCCTGGGTCTCGGCGAGGATCCAGCGCACCTGCTCGGGGGAGGCGGTGGGGTAGACCGGGACGGTGATGGCGCCGATCGACCAGAGTGCGTAGTCGAACAGCGTCCATTCGTAGCGGGTGCGGGACATCAGGGCGACCCGGTCGCCGTAGCGCACGCCGTGGGTGAGCAGGCCCTTGGCCAGGGCGAGCACCTGGTTCCGGAACTCCCGGGCGGTGACGTCCTGCCACTGCCCGTCCCCGGCCCGCCAGGACAGCTGGACCAGGTCGGGGGTGCGCTCGGCGGTGTCGTAGAGGGAGTCGGCGAGTCCTCCGGTGGCCTCGGGCGCGGCCGGGGCGGGGGTGGTGAACTCGCGCACGGTCCTCCCCAGTTCGGTGCCGGTCGTACGGGTGGTACGGGGTGCGCCGAAACTATCGGATCGCCCTGTCACTGCCCAGGGTTGTGGCGGTGACACGACGAGATCGGCACGGCTCCCCTCCGGTGGTGTCGCGCCCGGGGAGGCCAGGGGGAGGCGAGGGGGAGGCGCCGGGAAGGAATCGCGGAGGCCGCGGGTCCCGCGCCGGCGCCGCATTCCGGGCATCGACGGATGTTCCGGATGCGTAGCGGAGGACGGGTGACCGGTTTCTGACGTGTGCGGGACGAGACCGGTCGGTGGACCGGTTCACCCCTCGAACGAGTGGTCAGGGCGTAGTAGAGTCTCGCAGACCTGTGGCCGGGAGCCCCTCCGCCGACCCCTCCAGCGTTCCCAAGACCCGCCATGTTCGCCCCTCCGCTCCCCGTCCGCGCCCGGCACTTCCCGACCGAGGACTCCATGCGTCTGCGCAGCAGCTCGATCCGCGCGAAGATCATCGCGCTGCTCCTGGTGCCCATCGTCGCGCTCACGGCCCTGTGGGCGTACGCGACCATCGCCACCACCGGGGACGTCTGGAACCAGCTCGGGATCAGCCGTACGTACAAGGAGTTCGCGGGCCCGGTCGACCAGTACACCGGCGACCTGCAGAACGAGCGCCGCGCCGCCGTCCAGCGGCTGGCCGACCCGCGGTCGCCGACCGCCAGGGAGGCCTACGAACGGTCCAAGGCCGCCACCGACCGAAGCCTGGACGTGCTGCGGCAGAAGAAGGACGGCTCCGGCGGCAAGCTCTCCGCCCCCCAGCGCGGTCGCTTCGTCCAGATCATCGCCGCCGCCGACCAGCTCGGACCGCTGCGCGCCCAGGTCGGCCGTTCCGCGCTGAACTGGGAGTTCGCGCTGGGCCAGTACAGCGACCTGGTCAAGCCGGTGTTCGGCTTCCGGTCCGCCTACGTCGCCCGGCAGAGCGGCCAACTCCCCCGTCAGGGCACCATCCTGATCGAGCTGGTGCGTGCCCGGGAGTACCTGTCGCAGGAGGACGCGGCGATGGAGGGCCTGCGCACCGGCGCCGCCAGGCCCACCGCCGAGCAGTACCAGGTCGCGCTGGACGCCCTGCACAACCAGCAGGCGCTGTTCACCGTCTACGTCGCCGAGCTCGACCCCGCCGACCAGTCCGACTACGCCGCGCTGCGCGGCGGGGAGGCCTGGGGCGCACTGGCCCGAGCCGAAGCGGACTTCGTCGGCGCCGGCGGCCCCGACCGCGTGGTCCAGGCGCTCAACACCGACTCCTGGCGGGAGACCGCCGACCGGGCGCTCGGCGACCTCGCCTCGATCAACAGCCGGATCTCCGCCGGGCTGGACGAGCGCGCGCGGTCCGCGGCGATCGGGATGCTCTGGCGCGGCGGCATCGCCGGTGCGGTCGGCCTGGTCGCCGTGGTGCTGTCCATCATGATCTCGTTCCGGATCGGCCGGGGCCTGGCCCGCGAGCTGATCGGCCTGCGCAACGCGGCCGACGAGCTGGCCGGCACCCGGCTGCCGTCCGTCATGCTGCGGCTGCGCCGCGGCGAGCCGGTGGACGTGGCCACCGAGGCCCCCGAGCTGCACTTCGGGAACGCCGAGATCGGCCAGGTCGGCCAGGCCTTCAACGCGGTGCAGCGGGCCGCCGTCGAGGCCGCCGTCGAACAGGCCGAACTGCGGCGCGGGGTCTCGGCGGTGTTCGTCAACCTGGCCCGGCGCAGCCAGGTGCTGTTGCACCGGCAGCTCACCCTGCTCGACACCATGGAGCGCCGCACCGAGGACCCGGCCGAGCTGGAGGACCTCTTCAAGGTCGACCACCTCACCACCCGCATGCGCCGCCATGCCGAGGGCCTGATCATCCTGGCCGGTGGTTCGCCCGGGCGGGCCTGGCGCAAGCCGGTCCGGATGGTGGACGTGGTCCGGGCGGCCGTCGGCGAGGTCGAGGACTACGCCCGGGTGATCGTCCGGCCGTTCCCCGGCACCGGCCTGCTCGGCAGCGCCGTCGCGGACGTCACCCACCTGGTCGCCGAACTCGTCGAGAACGCCGCGGTGTTCTCCCCGCCGAGCACCCAGGTCACCGTCCAGGGCGAGGTGGTCGCGCACGGCTTCGCGCTGGAGATCGACGACCGCGGCCTCGGGCTGAGCGAGCAGATGCTCGCCGAGATCAACGAACGCCTCGCCGTGGAGCAGGAGTTCGACCTCGCCGACACCGACCGGCTGGGCCTGTTCGTGGTCAGTCGGCTGGCCCGGCGGCACGGCATCCGGGTGCACCTGCGGCCGTCCCCCTACGGGGGGACGACGGCGGTCGTGCTGATCCCGCGCGAACTGCTCGCGGAGGCGCCGGACGGGAAGCCGGAGCCGGGCCCGGCCGGGCAGCGGGCCGCGGCGGGCGGCCGGCGCGGGCAGCGGGACCTGGTCGCCGTGCCCGGGTCGGGGGGTGCCTCCTCGGCGGCGTCCGGGTCGGTCGGCTCCGCGGGTGCGGGTGCGGGTGCGGGTGCTGGTGTTGGTTCGGGTGCGGGTGCCTCGGCCGGGACGGGGGTCGGAGGCCGTACGGGCGTCGTCGCCGGCGGTGACGAGGCGGGCAAGCACCGCGGGACGACGGGCGGCCCGAGGCCGTCCGTGCCGGAGGCGGGCCGTACGGCGGGCGGGCTGCCGCGCCGGGCCTCGCGGGGCAAGGGCGGGCCGGTGCTGGTCCCCGCGCCCGTGGCGGACACCGAGGACGCGCCGGGGACGGGGCGCCACCGGCGGGAGGACCTCGCGGTGGCGGCGGCCGAGGCGGCCGTCGCGGCGGCCGGTGTGGCCGGTGTGGCCGGTGTGGCCGGGGTCGCCGGGGTCGCCGGCGCGGCCGGGGCCGAGCCGGCCGCCGACCCGGCTGAGCCTGCGCCCGTGGACGCCGCACCCCGCACGCTCGGCGGCCTGCCCCGGCGGGTCCGGCAGGCGAACCTGGCACCGCAACTCAGGGATCAGCTCACGGAGCAGCTGAAGGAACGGTTCCGCAACGGGGCCGGAGCCGACGGCGCGGCCGGGGAAGCGTCGGCCGCGGACACCCGGGACGGCCGGGGCCCCCGCGACGGCGGGGAGACCCGGGAGGTCCGGGAGCGCTCGCCCGAGGAGGCCCGGGCCACCTTCGCCTCGTTCCAGCGCGGCTTCACCCGTGGTCGCGGCGCCACCGTTCCGGCCGACCGTGCGGGCGCGTCCCCCGGCCGCGCCGGTGCGCCGGCGGACCGCCCCGGTGCTCCGTTGACGGATCGTCCCGGCACGCCCGACGATCGTGCCGTACGGGGGAACGGGCGATCCACCGCCGTACCGGCCTGGCAGCCGCCGGACCGGTCCCGACGGGCGATCGCCCCGGCACCCGCCCCGGCGGCGCTGCCCGCGCCGCAGGACACCGGCCGGGCACCGCTCGCCCGTCGGGTGCCGCCCGGGCAGCCGGTCCGCCGGAACCCGGACACCGGCGCGCCCGTGCCACCCGTTGTACCCGCTCCACACGCACCACCCGCTCCAGCGGAAGGAACTGATTCATGACCACGTCGATGCAGTCGTCAGGGGACCTCAACTGGCTCCTGGACGACCTGGTGGGGCGCGTCGCGGCCCTGCGGCACGCGGTGATCCTCTCCAACGACGGCCTGGCCACCGGTGCCTCCCGCGATCTCGGCCGCGAGGACGCCGAGCACCTGGCAGCCGTCGCCGCCGGGTTCCACAGCCTGGCGAAGGGCGCCGGCGGGCACTTCAAGGTCGGTGGCGTCCGGCAGACCATGGTGGAGCTGGACGAGGCCTTCCTCTTCATCACGGCCGCCGGCGACGGCAGCTGTCTGGCCGTGCTGAGTGAGGCCGAGGCGGACATCGGCCAGATCGCGTACGAGATGGCGCTGCTGGTCAAGCGGGTCGGCGAGCACATGGCCGCCGAGCCGCGCACCGAAACCGCCCCGCCGGTGAGATGAGCGGTCCGATGGCGGATCCGATGGCGGATGTGCCGGGCGGCCCGGAGACGTCGGACGGCCCCCAGGTGCCGGTGGGCACGGCCGGGCCGTCCGGCGTCGGAGGGTCGGCCGGTGCCGGGGGTTCGGCCGGCGCCGATGGCCCGTCCGGTGTCGACGGCCCGGACGGCCCGGACGGCCCGGTGGCGGAGGGCGGGCAGGCGGACCCGGACGGGCCCGACGTCGACCTCTTCCGGCCGCGCACCCCGGTCGACGACCGCTGGTTCGACGACGAGGCCGGCCCGGTGGTGCGGCTCTACTCGATGACCCGCGGCCGGACCCGGCCGGTCGAGGAGGGGCTGTTCGACCTGATCTCGCTGGTCACCGCCGTCGAGCCCGGGCCGGTCGCGGGGGCCGTGCCCGCGCACGTCCTCGACCCGGAGCACCAGACGCTGCTCACCCTGTGCCGCCGCGAGCCGCTCTCCGTCGCCGAGCTCGGCTCCTACACCGACCTGCCGGTCAGTGTGGTGCGGGTCCTCCTCGGCGACCTCTACGACGCCGAGCTGATCAGCGTCACCCGACCCGTTCCGCTCGCCGAGCTGCCGGACGAGCGCCTGCTGCGAGACGTGATCAATGGACTCCGTGCGCTCTGACCCCCACCCCCGACCGGTCGGCACCGCGCCCGACCGGGACGGCACCGCGGCCCACCCGGCGAACGCCAACGACCCTCGCTGGCGCGGCGGTCCGTCCGTCGCGGTGAAGATCCTGGTCGCGGGCGGCTTCGGCGCGGGCAAGACCACCCTGGTCGGCTCGGTCAGCGAGATCCGGCCGCTGCGCACCGAGGAGGAGCTCAGCGAGCTGGGCCGTCCGGTGGACGACATCTCGGGGGTGGAGGCGAAGCGCACCACCACCGTCGCGATGGACTTCGGCCGGATCGACCTGCGGCCGGGCCTCGCGCTCTACCTGTTCGGCACGCCCGGGCAGGACCGGTTCTGGTTCGTCTGGGACGAACTGGCCCGCGGCGCGCTCGGCGCCCTGGTGCTCGCGGACACCCGGCGGCTGGCCGACTGCTTCCCCTCGGTCGACTTCTTCGAGCAGCGCGGCATTCCGTTCCTGGTCGCGGTGAACTGCTTCGAGGGCACCGAGCGGTTCTCGCCGGACGAGGTCCGCGAGGCGCTCGACCTCGACCCGGGCATCCCGGTGCTGCTCTGCGACGCGCGGCTGCGGCAGGACGGCAAGGACCTGCTCGTCGCGCTGGTCGAGCACGCCGCCGCCCGCACGTATCGCCGCGCCCCGGTCGGCGCCTGAGGGCGACTCGGCTCCGGCCCGACGTCGGCCGCGCGGCGGCGGTGCATCGGGCGGGCGGCGGCGGTGGAGCATCGGTGTGCGGCGGTGGTGCATCGGGCGGGCGGCGGCGGTGGTGCGAGGACTTGGCAGGTGGGCGCGCCGACCTGCCCGTTCAGCCCGCTGTCTCACCCGACCGTCCGCATCCCGGACGATCACTGTGCCGAAGGTTGCCTAGACCGGCCCGGCCGTGGAAGGCTCTGTGGACGAAGGCCGCCCGGCCATGCCGTCGGGGGTGCTGGAAACACCCCGTTCGCACGGGCGTTGCGACCGGCGGACGGCCTTCGACGAACCGGCGAGGCATCGTCGGCGGGCGCCGGAGACGGCGCGCCACCGTGTGGAGAACGAAGGGGGAGGGCAGCCGGATGACCGTCGGCCGACGACGCATCATCACCGCCGTGCCCGGCTCCCCGATGCCCGATGCCCTCGTGTCCGGCACTGCCGTGCCCGGTGCCGCCGATCCGGCGCTCACCGTCCGCCGCTACATCGACCACGCGCTGACCTGCAGCGCGTGTTGTCGCTGACCGGCCTGACCTTCCCGGTGCGTCCCCGGCGCTGACGGCCCATCCGGCCCACCGCCCGACGCACCGCCGACACCCGTCGACCAGGCCGTAGCGGACCGCCCTACCGGCGTGCCCGCGGCCGACCATCCGGACCCGCCCAGCGGAGAGACCACCAGTGAACATCGTCTGCCCCAGTACCGCCCCCGACGTCGTCGGCCGTACCCGAACGACCGGGTCGGCCCCCGCGATGCGCGCGGACGGACGGATCGGACGGTGGAACGGGTGCGGGAGCCGCGTCGTGGACAGCCGACGGGGTCGCCCCGACCTCGAGCCGTTCTGGCCGTCCCGGCAGCCGCACCTGTTCGATCAGACGTGTCCCGGCTCGCCCAGCGCGTCCCGGCCCTCCGCCCGCTGATCCGGTTCGGTCCAGCCCAGGCAGTACGCCCGGTCGACGCGCAGACGACTCCACCCCGTCCGTCACGCGCGAAATGAGCGGCACACCATGTCTTCTTCTTCCACGGCCACCCTGCCCCTGCCCACCGCGACCCCGCACCTGCGCGCGGTCCGCTCCGTCCCGCCGGTCACCGCCGTCCCCGCGGCCGGTCCCGGCACGTCCGGGGTCGCCGGACCGTCCGTCCCCCCGGCGCCGGGGGCCGACCGATGGCCCGGCGCGGCGACCCGCACGCCCCAGGCCCGCCCGACCCAAACCCGCCCGCCCCACGCCGGCCCGGTCCGCCCGGCCGTCGTCCCGGCCCCCGCCGCCGCGCAGCCCGGTGCGACGGTCCCGCAGGTGCCCCAGGCGCTGCTCGCCGCGCTGCCGGAGGGGGCGGCCGTCGTCGCCACCCTGCCGCAGGGCGTGCTGCCGCAGGGGGTGCTCGCCCAGTTCGGCGCGCAGTTCGGCGGCGTGAACGGCAGCCCGATGGTCGGCTACCTGGTGCTGGTGCCGGCCGAGAGCCCGGTGACCGGGACCGTCGGGCTGCCCGGCGGTCCGGCCGGCGCCGCCACCGTCTCCGGGGCCGCCGCGCTCTCCGGGGGGCACCCGGTCCCCGGGGCTCACCCGGCTCCCGGTACGCCGACGGCGACCGGTGGGTCCGCCGCCCACGCCGTCGCGGGGGGCCGTCACGTCCGCCCGGCCGAGCGCGGTATCGCCGTCGACAGCGAGCGGCGCAACGCCTACGTCGACGGGCGGCTGCTCGATCTCACCTACCTGGAGTTCGAGCTGCTGGCCCACCTCACCGAGCACCCGCAGCGGGTGCACACCCGGGACCACCTGGTCTCCGCGGTCTGGGGCTACGGCCACGTCGGGGACGGGCGGACGGTCGACGTGCACGTCGCTCGGCTGCGCCGCAAGCTCGGACCGGCCTACCGGGACACCATCGTGACGGTCCGCCGGGTCGGCTACAAGTACACCCCGGCCACGGTCTGACGGCGGGCGGCCACCGGTCCGGTCCCGTCGGCGGGCCGCCCGCCGGTCGGCCGCCACCGTCGGGTCCCGGCGGCGGGCCGCTCGTCCAGGACGTGGACGGGCGGCCCGCCGCTTCGTCGTGTCCCGATGGGCCGTCAGGAACGCTGATCCGGCGGCAGCAACAGGACGGCGAGCGCGTCGGCGCAACCGCGGGCGTGACCGAGGAACCAGTCCAGCCGGTCGTCGGTGAGGTGCGCGGGCGTCGAGCGGACCGCGAGGGCGAACCGCGCCTGCCCGGCGCCGTCGAGGACGGGCACGGCGACCGTCCGCACCCCGGCGGCCGACTCGCCGTCGTTGAGCGCGTACCCGGCCGCTCGAACCTTCGCCAACTCGTCGTCCAGGAGCGCTGGTTCGGTGATCGTGCGGTCCGTGAAGGAGGGCAGCGGTCCCAGTGCCGCCGGCGCCGTCTCGCCCGGGCGGGGCCAGGCCAGCAGGATCTTGCCGAGGGCCGTGGAGTGCAGTGGCCGACGCAGGCCCAGCCCGGTGTCCGGGCGGACGGAACCGCCGACCAGGATCACGGCGTGGGTGCCGCTGCGGATCGCCAGGTCGGCGGTCGCCTTGGTGCGCCGGGAGAGCAGGTCCAGCTCGGGCCCGGCCAGGTGCAGCCCGCGCTGGTGGAAGGTGAGTTGGCCGAGTTCGGCGACGGCAGGACCGAGCCGGTAGCGGGCGGTCTGTTCGTCCTGCTCCAGGAATCCGGCGCTGACCAGCGTGCGGGCCAGCCGGTGCGCCGTGGAGACCGACAGGCCCATCCGGCGGGCGAGGTCCGAGGCGCTCAGGTCGGGGCCGTTGTCGTGGAAGCAGTGCAGCAGCCCGAGCGCGCGCTGGACGGCCTGCGCACCGGCCGGCGGACTCTGGACGGCGGTGGCGGCCTCGGCCATGGCACCTCGCGTTTCGGTTCGGAACTCCGGACGGAAGGCCGGAGGCGGTCTCAGCGTAGGGCAGCCAGTGCTGCGGGAATGTGTCGACGACGTTGCAATGGAATGGCATTGATGAACAACTGATCCCACGATGTGGCAAAAGCTTGCTTCGGGCTCGTCTGCCGTGGAACGCTCCTCGCATCGCGTCGAACGGCCACTCGGCCTCGGCGGTGACCGTCCCGATTTCCACGGAAGGAGAAGCGCCGTGACGTCCCACCGGTGTCTCCCCTCCCGTGCGTGTTGTCGCTGAACGACCCCTCCCGCGCCGCCCGACCCTCCCGCACCGCCTGCCGTCCTGCATCGTGGCGCACAACTTCTTTGCGCACCAGGCCTCATGGGCCTCCGTGCGGTCATCGATCCCGAGCTCCTCCGGCCGTCGTCGGAGCCCCCGTAGAGGACCAACTCCGTTGTCCAGTCGTACCCAGAACGCCTCCTCGCTTCCCGACACCCTCTGGTTCACCCGTTGCCCGGTGCCCACCGCGACCGGGATCGCCGCCGATCAGGGTTGGCTCGCCCGCGAGTTCGCCACCGACGGCATCGCGGTCCGCTCGCTGCAGGACGCACCGCCCGAGGTGGCCGCGGACCACCACTACACCCACGCGCTGACCGGTCTGTTCCGGGAGGGCGGAAACGTCCCCGCGCTGTGGGCCCGTTCGCGCGGCGAGGCGACCAGGCTGATCGGCCTCACCTGGATCGAGGAGCGCCAGGTGGTACTCGTCCGGGCCGGCAGCGGCATCACCGAACCCGGACAATTGCGTGGACTGCGGCTGGCGGTGCCACATCATGACATCGGCATCGACTTCTGGCGGGCGATGGCGCTGGCCGGCCTCCGGGGCGCCCTCGGGCTCGCGGGCCTCACCCTGGCGGACGCCGAGCTGGTGGACGTCCCCGGTTCCGAGGGCGGCGGGCAGTGGTCCGCCGAGCTGGCCGCGCTGCGGGACGGCACGGTGGACGCGGTGTACGTGAAGGGGGCGCTCGCCGTCGAGGCGGCCCGCCGGGTCGGTGCGGAGGTGGCCGTGGAACTGGACGCGGCGCCGGACCGCCGGGCCCGGGTCAACAACGGCACGCCCCGGCCGATCACCGTCCACCAGCGGCTGCTGGACGAACACCCCGAGCTGGTGGCCCGGTTCCTCGCCGTGCTGCTGGAGGCCGCCGACTGGGCGGCGGAGCGTCCGGAGGAGGTCGTCCGGATCCTGCGGGCCGAGACCGGTGCCGGTGCCGAGGGCGTCGCCGGAGCCTATGCGCCGGGCAGCCACCGGACCCTGCGGCTCGACCTGTCGGCGGAGCGGCTGGAGCTACTCGCGCTGCAGGAACGATTCCTCAGGGAGCAGGGCTTCCTTGCCGCGCCGGTGGACGTCCAGGCCTGGGCCGACCCGGAGCCGCTGCGTGCAGCGCGCGAGTTGTTGCGGGTGCGGCGTGCGGGTGAGGCGGCGGGCGCGGGTTCCGGTGCCGGCGGCGTTCGGATCGCAGACTTCAGGTAACAGCGTTCAGCTAACAGATTTCGAAAGTTGTCAGCTGTCGGCTGTCATCTGTCACCCCTTGGAGACCCCCGTGAAGACCCCTCGTCCCGCGCTCGCCGCCACCGTTCTGCTCGCCTCCGCCGCCCTCACCGCCTGCGGCTCCTCCGCCGACGGGGCCAAGGCCTCCGCCGACGGCGGGGCCGGCGGCAAGGCCGACGTGGTGCTCCGCCTGCCCGATCCCGGCAACAACGGCTTCCTGGCCCGCGGCAAGAAGGACGGTTCACTGGACCGCACCCTGGCCGCGGTCCACGCCAAGGTCGCCTGGACCGGCAGCGCCGGCCCCTTCGCCCCCGCCGCCCAGGCCCTCTCCGCCGACCAACTGGACATCGCCCAGGGCTCGATCACCTCGGCCGTCGCCGCGCTCGCCCAGAAGCCCGGCTTCAAGCTGTTCGCCCAGACCGCGCCCGACGGCGTCGGCGAGGGGATCCTGGTGAAGAACGACTCGCCCGTCAAGTCCGTCCAGGACCTGGTCGGCAGGAAGGTCGCCGTCTCCCAGGGCGGCACCAGCGAGTACCTGCTGCTCAAGGCACTGGCGAAGAACGGCGTCCCGGCCGACAAGGTGGAGCGGGTCTACCTGCGCGCCGACCAGACCTCCGGCGTCTTCAACTCCGGCCAGGTGGACGCCTGGGCGACCTGGAACACCTTCTCGACCCCCGCCATCGCCAACGCCGGTGCGCACTTCCTGGTCAACGGCCAGGAGGTGGGCTCCGACAACTACGCGGTCTGGGCGGTGCGCAACGGCTTCGCCGACAAGCACCCCGAGGTGGTGAAGGCCTTCTACGCCTATCTGCGGGAGAACGGCGCCAAGGAGAAGGCCGACCCGGCCGGCTACCTCAACGTGTTCACCGACGCCGGCCCGACCGCCGTCACCCCCGCCGAGAAGGACGTCGCGGTGAACGTCGGCAAGCAGGGCACCCCGGCCGACGCCATCTCCGACGCCGACATCGCCCGCTTCGGGACGGTCGCCCAGTTCTTCGCCGACCAGAAGGTCACCAAGCAGCTGGTGGACGTCAAGCCGTACCTGATCGACATCAACAAGCTCGGGGACGGTGCCAAGTGACCACCGCAGCCCGGCCGTTCACGCCGGAAGACACCCGGGCCGCACTGGACTCCGGCCTGGTCGCCCCGCAGAGCTGGCGGCACCGGCCCCGCCCCCGGGCACTCGCCGTGACCCTGCGCACCATCGGTCCGCTCGCCCTGCTCGGCGGCTGGGCACTCGCCTCGGCCACCGGCGCGCTCACCCAGGACGTGCTCGCCTCGCCCGCCCAGGTCGCGCAGGCGGTGGGGGAGTTGTGGGGCAACGGCCAGCTGACCGACGCCCTGTCGGTCTCCCTCACCCGCGCCGGACTCGGACTGTTCTTCGGCGCGACCACCGGACTGGTGCTCGGCGTGGTCACCGGATTCACCCGCCTCGGCGAGGAGTTGCTCGACTCCGCGATCCAGGTCCTGCGCACCGTGCCCTTCCTGGCCCTCGTCCCGCTGTTCATGGTGTGGTTCGGCATCACCGAGACCGCGAAGGTCGCCCTGATCGGGGTCGCCACCAGCTTCCCGATGTACGTGTCCGCCTCGGGTGGGGTCCGCAGCACCGACCGCAAGCTGGTCGAGGCGATGCGCAGCTTCGGCCTCGGACGCTGGGCGATCGTGCGCACGGTCGTGCTGCCCGGCGCCCTGCCCTCGCTGCTGTCCGGACTGCGCCTGTCGATGACGCTCAGCGTGATCGCCCTGATCGCCGCCGAGGAGATCAACTCCACCGAAGGCATCGGCTACTTGATGGCCCAGGCGCAGAACTACTCGCGCACCGACGTCCTCGCCGTCTGCATCCTGATCTACGGGCTGCTCGGCCTCGCCGCGGACGGTGTCGTCCGGGTCCTGGAGCGCGTGCTGATGCCGTGGCGCCAGGTCGTCCAGGGAGCGGCCCGATGACCGCCGACACGTTCACCATCGCCACGTCCTCGTCCTCCACGCCGTCCTCTCCGTCGGTCTCCTCCGCCTCCTCGGTCTCCTCGGTCTCCTCCGCCTCCTCGGTCTCCTCGGCCTCCTCGGTCTCCTCGGCCTCCTCGGTCTCCTCGGCCTCCTCGGCCTCCGAGGAGACGGTCCCGGCCGTCCACCTGCGCGGTCTGCGCCGGGTGTTCGGCACCCGGGCGGTGCTCGACGGGGTCGACCTCTCCATCGCCCGTGGGGAGTTCGTCGCCCTGCTGGGTGCGAGCGGCACCGGAAAGACCACGCTGCTGCGCATCCTCGGGGCGCTCGACCAGGCGGACGGGGGCACCGTGCTCGTCCCGCCGGTCCGAACCGTGGTGTTCCAGGAGCCCCGCCTGGTGCCGTCGAAGCGGGTGCTGGCGAACGTCACGGTCGGCCTGCCGCGCGGCGCCGCGACCCGGGAGACCGGGCTGAAGGCGCTCGCCGAGGTCGGCCTGGAGCGGCACGCCGAGGCCTGGCCGGCCACCCTGTCGGGAGGTGAGGCGCAGCGCGTCGCACTCGCCCGGGCGCTCGTCCGGGAGCCGCAACTCCTGCTGCTCGACGAACCGTTCGCCGCCCTGGACGCGCTCACCCGGCTGCGCATGCAGGACCTCGTCGGCGACCTGGTGCGCCGCCACCGCCCGGCGGTACTGCTGGTCACCCACGACGTGGACGAAGCCGTGCGGCTCGCCGACCGGATCGTGGTACTGCGCGACGGCCTGCTCGCCCGGGACGAAGCCGTCACCGTCGAGAGCCCGCGCGACCCGGCCGATCCGGCCTTCGCCGACCTGCGGCGACGGCTGCTCGCCGACCTCGGCGTCCACTGACGCCCGCGATCCACCACGGTGCACCGCGATTCCCCGCAGTTCCCCGCGGTTCCCCGAGAACCCCCCCGCTATCCTCCCGATTCCCCCCGATTCACCCTGACTTCCGACCAACCGAGCCCGCACCACCGGAGTTGACCAGATGACCGTCACCCTCGGCGTCCACGCCAGCAACCCGTCGCTCTACTACCTCGCCCGACTCCCCTACCTGGACGAGGAACTGGCCCCGCACGGCGAGACCGGCGGCTTCCACCACTACGCGGACGGCACCCGCACCGGCGCGCTGCTCGCCGAGGGCGTCATCGACTTCGGCGGCACCGGCTCCACCCCGCCGATCACCGCCCAGGCGGCCGGCCACGACCTGGTCTACGCGGCCGTCTCCGCACCCCGCCCCGACCACGGCGCCCTCCTGGTGCTGGACTCCGGCCCGGTGCGGACGGTCGCGGACCTCAAGGGTGCCGCCGTCGTCCTCGCCGTCGGCTCCTGGCAGACCCACCTGCTCGCCAAGGCCCTGCACGCGCAGGGACTTTCGTACGGCGACGACGTCACCCCGGAGCGCCCGGCGGCCGGCCAGGACCAGGCCCGGCGGCTGCGCGACGGCGAGATCGCCGGCTGGATCGCCCAGGGCGCCGAACTCGCCGCCGCCCGCCGCACCGGGGAGTTCCGCGAGCTGATCCGCACCGGTGACGTCATCACCGACCGTTCGGTGTTCTTCACCCGCCGGGACTTCGCGACCAGCCGCCCCGAGGTGGTCGCCGCGATCGCGACCGCGCTGCGCCGGGCGGACGCCTGGGCGGCCGCCAATCCGGCCGAGGCCGCCGCGATCGCCGCCGAGGAACTGGGCGGCACGGCCGCCGACTGGCAGTCCGCGCTGGTCGCGCTGCCCTGGCGGCTGGAGCCCGCCACCGCCGGGTTCGTCGCCGAACAGCAGGAGGCCGCGGACATCTTCCACGGTGCGGGCTTCATCGACCGGGCACTGACCGTCGCCGACGCCCACCTCCCCGCCCTGGAGGCCCCGGTGGCCGCCGCGCTCGCGAAGGCGGTCTGACCCGTGGCCTCCGAAGTCCTCTGGTACATCATTCCGCGCGAGGGGCACTACCCCTGGGAGCCGGCCGGCCGCCGTCCGGTGGACCTCCGCTACCTCCAGCAACTGGCGGGCAGTGTCGAGCGACTGGGCTACACCGGCGCGCTGCTCGCGACCGACCTGTACGACGTCTGGACGCTCGGCAGCGCGCTCGCGGCCGCCACCACCCCGGCCTTCAAGCCGCTGCTGGCCGTCCACCCGGGGCTGGTCTCACCCACCCTGCTGGCCAAGATGGCACTCAGCTTCGACCACCTGCACGGCGGCCGGCTGCGCTTCAACGTGGTGAACGGCTCGACCGCGCAGCTGCGCGAGTACGGCTTGGACGTCGAGCACGACGACCGCTACCGGCTCAGCGGCGAGTACTGGTCGATCGTCAAGCGCCTCACGGCGGGTGAAGTCTTCGACCACAAGGGCGAGTTCTACGAGCTGAAGAACGCGGGCGCGAGCCTGCGCGAGCTGACCCCGGTGCAGCCCGGCGGCATCCCGCTCTGGTTCGGCGGCAGCTCGGCGGCCGGCATCGAGATGGCCGCCGAACACGTGGACGTCTACCTGACCTGGGGAGAGCCGCCGCACCTGCTCAAGGAGAAGCTGGACCTGGTCCGCGAGCGGGCCGCCGCCCACGGCCGGTCGGTGCGGATCGGGCTGCGGCTGCACCTGATCGTCCGCGACACCGAGGACGAGGCCTGGGCCGCCGCCGACCGGCTGCTGGACGTCACCGGTGAGGCCACCTACGCGCGCCAGCTGGGTGGCGCGACGGCGGAGGACGGGGTCGGCTGGCAACGGCAGTTCCGCCAGCACGGCGGGAAGGTGCCGGCGCGGGCCCGGGAGCTGGAGGTCTACCCCAACCTCTGGCCGGGAATGAGCCTGTTCCGCCCCGGGCCCGGTACGGCGGTGGTCGGCTCGACGGCCCAGGTGATCGAGCGCCTGCAAGAGTTCGAGGCGCTGGGTGTCGACACCTTCATCCTCTCGGGCAACCCGCTGCTGGAGGAGGCCCATCGGGTTGCAGAAACGGTTCTGCCCGCTCTGGGCATCAAGCGGCCGCACACCGGTAGCTGACTGGTGACAGCTGGCAAGTGACGGATAACGGATAACGGATGACAGCTGACAGATTTCGAAATCTGTCAGCTGTCATCCGTCGATCGTCAGCTGTCAGCGTCAGCCGTAGCCGTAGCCGTAGCCGTAGCCGTAGCCATCAGCCGCAGCGATCAGCCTCGGCCTCCGGTCGGCGCCTCCGCCCGGCTCAGCGGCTCAGCCGGTCGATCTCCGCCAACTCCTCGGCCGTCAGCGGCCCGCCCGCCAGTGCGTCGAGGTTCTGGTCCAGCTGGGCGACGCTGCTCGCACCGATGATCACCGAGACCACCCGCGGGTCCCGCAGCACCCAGCACAGCGCCAGCTGCGCCAGCGTCTGCCCGCGCCGCTCGGCGACGGCGGCCAGCGCCCGCAGCTGCTCCAGCTTCCGTTCGGTCAGCGCCTCCTCGGTGAGGAACTTCCCGACCGACATCCGCGAGCCCGCCGGAACCGCGCCGGACAGGTAGCGGTCGGTCAGCAGTCCCTGGGCCAGCGGCGAGTAGGCGATGAGGCTGCTCTGGGTGTCGCCCACCGCGTCCAGCACGCCGCCGTCCTCCACGTGCCGGTTGAGGATCGAGTACGCCGACTGGTTCATCAGCACCGGCGTCCCCAGCTCGCGCAGGATCGTCACCGCCTCCCGGTGCTGTTCCGCCGGGTAGTTGGAGATCGCCGCGTACAGCGCCCTGCCCGAGCGCACCGCGCTGTCGAGCGCGCCCATCGTCTCCTCGATCGGGGTGTCCGGGTCGTACCGGTGCGAGTAGAAGACGTCGACGTAGTCCAGCCCCATCCGGTCCAGTGACTGGTCGAGGCTGGCCAGCAGGTACTTGCGGCTGCCGCCGTTGCCGTACGGGCCGGGCCACATGTCCCAGCCGGCCTTGGTGGCGATGAACAGCTCGTCCCGGTACGGCCGGAAGTCCTGGGCGAACAGGTAGCCGAAGTTGCGCTCGGCGCTGCCGTACGGCGGGCCGTAGTTGTTCGCCAGGTCGAAGTGCGTGACGCCCCGGTCGAAGGCCCGGCGCAGCACCGCCCGCTGCACGTCCAGCGGCTGGGCGTCACCGAAGTTGTGCCAGAGCCCCAGCGAGACGGCGGGCAGCTGGACGCCGCTGCGGCCGGCCTTCCGATAGGTCATCGAGTCATAGCGGTCATCCGCGGCGAGGTAGCTCATGCCGGACATCCTGCCAGTCCGTCGCGGCGGATCAAGCCTTGCCCCGTTCCGGGCCGGTGCCTATCCTCGCGGAGGATCGCGTGCGTGCGAGGCGAGGGGGAGGCGAGATGGCAGTCCGGACCGTGGCCGTGGCCGCCGCCGCAGCCCGCTGTTGTTGTCGCCACCGCCGCAGCACCGACCGCTGACGCCACCCGCGAGCCCCGCCGCCCGAGCGGCCCACCGCCCGCCCCGTCGGCCGTTCCGCCGGTGCCGCCCGTAGGAGCGCAGCGCCGGACCGCGCACCGGCTCCCCGCGCTCCGCTCTCCGTGCGGCTCACCGAATCCCGGGACGCTCCGGCCCGCCGGTCCCGTCCCGGTCCTGCTCAGCTCGTTCCCATGCTCAGCCCGCACCCGGCCCGGGGCCCGGTCCTGTACCCGGCCATGGCCCCGGCCCGACCCTGGTCCGGCCCGAACCCGACCCCGGCCCGACCCCGGCCCGACCCGAGCCCGTCCCGAGCGCCCAAGGAGACCGCCGTGCGGTTCACCGTCTCGTCCCTCGTCGCCAACGCCCCCGACCCGGTCACCGGTGTCCGGCGCACCCCGCAGCAGAAGCTGCACAACGTCATCGACCAGGCCGTCCTCGCCGAGCAGCTCGGCTACGACGGCTACGGCGTGGGGGAGCGGCACGGTGAGCCGTTCCTCTCCCCGGCGCCGCCCCTGCTGCTGAGCGCCATCGCTGCCCGCACCTCCACCATCCGGCTGTTCACCACGGTGACGGTGCTCAGCGTCCTCGACCCGGTCCGGGTCGCCGAGGACTACGCGATGCTCGACCAACTCTCCGGGGGTCGACTGGAGTTGATCGTCGGCAAGGGCAACGACCCGCGCCACTTCGGTCTGTTCGGCCTCCCCGAGGAGCGCCAGTGGGAGGCGCTCGCGGAGAACTACGGCCTGCTGCGCAGGCTCTGGCGCGAGGAGAAGGTGACCTGGGAGGGCTCGACCCGCCCGCCGCTCACGGACGTCACGGTCTGGCCGCGCCCGCTCCAGGACCCGATCCCGGTGTGGCACGGCAGCGCGACCAGCACGCGGTCCACCGACCTCGCGGCCCGCCACGGCGACCCGCTCTTCTCCGCCAACTCCTTCCATCCGCTGGAGAAGTACCGGACGCTGGTCGAGCACTACCGCGAGCGCTGGGAGCACTACGGGCACGACCCGGCGCGGGCCCGGGTGGGCGCGAGCTTCGGCGGACTGTTCGTCGCCGAGCGCTCACAGGACGCCGTCGAGGGCTTCCGCCCGTACTGGAACGCACTGTTCGACTCGGCCGCGGGCCGGCACAACAACTCGCCGTTCACCTCGCTGGAGGACGCGCTGGAGCGCGGCTCGGCGCTGGTCGGCAGTCCGCAGCAGGTGATCGAGAAGATCCACCGCTACCACGAGGCCTTCGGCAACGAGGTGGTCGGCATCGGGGTCGACGCCCTCACCGAGGGGGCGCAGCGCGAGCAGTTGGAGCTGTTCGCGAGCGCGGTGGCGCCGGAGATCCGTCGGGCGCTGCCGTAGCGGTCCACGCCCGCCGCGCGCTGCCACGGCAGCCCGGATCCCCCGCCCGCCCGCGCAATGCGCCGTGCACCCCCTACGCGGCGTGACGCCGGCAACCGTGCGTGACGTGACGCGCGCCACCAGGTGCGCCGGAATGCCGTTCGGCGGGGCGGGGGATGACGAACGGTCGAGGGGCCGTGGCCGCCGGGGGGCGGCGCACGGCCCTCAATCGTTCCGCCCGGCGGGGGTCCCGGGGAGCCGCCCGGGCCCCCAGGGCCAGGGCCAGGGCCAGAGCCGGCACCGGAGTCCTGAGCGCGAGCCCGAGTCGGGTCAGGTCGGTCGGAGTCAGCACTGGCCTTCTGTACCTACTGGTATGTACAGTGGTCCGCATGAGCACCCAGGACCGCCTCATCGAGAGCACCCAGGCCCTCCTCTGGGAGCGCGGCTACGTCGGAACCAGCCCCAAGGCCATCCAGCAGCGCTCCGGGGTCGGCCAGGGCAGCATGTACCACCACTTCGCCGGCAAGCCCGACCTCGCGGCCGCCGCCCTGCGCCGCAGCGCCGAGCAGATGCGCGGCGTCGCCGAGGCCGACCTCGCCGCCCCCGGCAGCGCCTACGACCGGATCGCCGCCTACCTGCAGCGCGACCGTGACGTCCTGCGCGGCTGCCGGATCGGCCGGATGGCCCAGGACCCGGACGTGGTCGCCGACCCGCTCCTGCGCGCGCCCGTCGAGGAGACCTTCGACTGGCTGCGCGGCCGGATCGCCGGACTGATCGCCGACGGCCAGGCGGACGGCGAGTTCGCCCCCGGCCTCGACCCGGCCGACACCGCCGCCGCCGTGGTCGCCGTCGTCCAGGGCTGCTACGTCCTGGCCCGTGCCGCCGACAGCGCCGAGCCGTTTGACCGGGCCGTTCGTGGCGCCCTCGGCCTGCTCGCGGCACACCGCACGGCCTGACCCGCCAAGCCCGCCCGGCCGGCAGCCCGCCTGCCTGCCGGACCCGTCGAACCCGAGGAGCCCAGCCGTGCACGCGATGCAGTACGAGATCACCCTGCCCGCCGACTACGACATGGGCGTCATCCGCAAGCGCGTCGCCGACAAGGGCCACCTGCTCGACGCGCACCCGGGCCTCGGCCTCAAGGCCTATCTGGTCCGCGAGCGCGGCCGACAGGGCTCGCCCGTCAACCAGTACGCGCCGTTCTACCTCTGGCGCACCGTCGAGGGCATGAACGGTTTCCTCTGGGGGCCGGGATTCCGCGGACTGAGCGCCGACTTCGGCCGCCCCGCCGTCCGGCACTGGCTGGGCGCGGGCCTGACCCGCGGCGCGTCAGGAACCTCGGCGGCCTCGGCCTCGGCCTCGGAGGCGGCGTCGCCAACGGAGGAGGCGGCCGCGCCGCCGACCACCGCCACCCGGGAGACCGTACGGCTGCCGGAATCCGCCGACCCGGCCGAGGCCGTCGAGCGGGCGCTCGCCGACCTGCCCACGCACCCGGCCCTGCACACCGCTGCCGTGGCCGTCGACCCGAGCCGCTGGGAGCTGCTCCGCTTCGCCCTCTGGCACGGCCCGGCCCCCGAGGACGAGCCCGGCGTCCGTTACCAGGTGCTGCACCTGTCCCGCCCCGAACTCGACCGGCTGCCGGCCGGCCGCCACTGGTGAAAGGACCCACCGCCCCGATGTCCCCCGCGACCGTTCCCACCGGCACCGACCTCACCCCGGCCCCGACCGACCGCACGGCCGGTTACGCCCTGCTCGCCGAACTCGCGGGTCCCGGCGCCGCCACCACGCTCGGGGGCCTGGACGCCCTCGCCCCCGGCTTCCCCGACTGGATCGTCACCAGCCTCTTCGGCGGTACCTACCAGCGTCCCGGACTCGCCCTGCGCGACCGCCAGATCGCGAACCTGGCCGCGCTCACCGCACTCGGCGGCGTCGAGCCGCAGCTGGCCGACCACGTCCGCTACAGCCGACGGATCGGCCTGACGGAGGCGGAGATCACCGAGGTCATCGTCCACCTCGCGCCGTACGTCGGTCTCCCCAAGGCGCTGGCCGGCCTGCGCGTCGCCACCGCCGCCTTCGCGGACGCCGCGGCCAGGGCCGAGGCCAAGGCCGGGACCGGAACTGGCCCCGAGGCCGCGGTGGAGACCGTCGCCGGGAGCACCACCCCGGAGGCCGACGCATGAGCCGCACCGTCCGCACCGTCCGCACCGTCCTCGGCGACCTGGACCCCGCCGACCTCGGGGTCACCGACTCCCACGACCACCTCTTCATCCGCAGCCCGCTGCTCCCCGGCCAGGAGCTGGACGATCCGGCCGCCGCCGAGGACGTCCTGCGGGCCTACGCCGCCGCCGGTGGCCGTGCCCTCGTCCAGTGGACCCCGCTCGGCCTGGGCCGGGGCGCGGACTCCCTCGCCGCGCTCTCCCGCGCCACCGGCGTCCACGTCGTCGCCGCCACCGGCGCGCACCAGGCGGTCCACTACGCGCCGGGCTTCTTCCCGGACGTCGACGGCGGCCCGGCCGAGCGCCCCGGCGCGTACGCCGACCTCGCGGAACGCTTCGTCGCCGAACTCACCACCGGTCTGCCCGGCGCGCCCGAGGGCGTCCGGGCCGGGCTGATCAAGGTCGCGGGCGATCCGGGGCCCGTGAGCCGGCACACCCGGTGGACGATGGCCGCGGCGGCCGAGGCCCACCACGCCACCGGTGCCCCGATCGCCGTCCACCTCGAAGCCGACGGCGCTCCGCTCCGGGTCCTGCACCTGCTGCACGACCGGCACGGGGTCCGGCCCGACCGGATCGTCCTCGGCCACCTCACCCGGCTCCCCGACCGCGCGCTGCACCGTGCCCTGGCCGCCGAGGGGGTCCGGCTCGCCCTGGACAGCCCCTCCCGGTCCGGCCGGTCCGGCGACCACCAGGCCTTCGACGTGATCGCCGACCTGGTCGAGGCGGGCCACGCCGACCAACTGCTGCTCGGCGCCGACACCACCACCCGGAGCGCCCGCGCGGCCGCCGGCCCGGTCGGTCTGCTCGCCGACCTCGCCCCGCGCCTCGCCCGCAGCTACGGCCCGGAACTGCCCGAGCTGCTCCTCGTCACCAACCCGGCCGCCGCCTTCGCCGCCGACTGGCGCACACCGTAGGCGGGGCCTCGTCGCCTGCGGGTCCCATCGGCCGCGGCTGCGGCTGCCGGAGCGGGCATTCGGCAGACGGCCGCCGGGCGGGTCTTCTACGGTGCCGGGCATGGTGATGCTGACGCTCCGAACCCTCACGACCGCCGACTGGCCGCTCTGGCGGGACCTCCGTCTCGCCGCCCTGACCGGCGCGCCGGACGCCTTCAAGGCCGGCCTGGCCGACTGGGACCAGGGCGGTGAGGACCGCTGGCGCGACCGGCTCCGTCTCCCGGACGCCCTCCACGTCGCGGCCCACCTGGACGACGACCCGGTCGGCCTGGTCGGCGGACTGCCCGGATCACCGGACGGCGTGCGGGAGTTGCGCTCGCTCTGGGTCGCCCCGCGGGCGCGCGGCCGGGGCGTCGCGGACCGTCTCGTCGAGGAGGTCGAACGCTGGGCCCGGGCCACCGGCGGCACCACGCTGCGCCTCGCCGTGCTCCCCGGCAACGGGGCGGCGCTCGCCCTCTACCGCCGCCACGGCTTCACCCCACTCGCGGAACCCGGGGACCTGCTCGCCGACGGGGTCGGCCGCGAACTCCTCCTGGCGAAGCCCCTGCGGTGACCGCCGCCGCACCCGGCTCGGTACCGGGGCCGCGGCCGGCCCGGCCTTCCGAGACCGACGGGACGGCCTGGGGACCACGGGAAGGCGGGGCCTGTGCCGCACGGGGGACGGCACAGGCCCCGCCTTCCCGAGGTCGAGCGGTCAATCGGTCGAGTGGTCGAGCGGTCGAGCGGTCTGGCAGGTCGGCGGGTCGACTGGCGTCACATGTGGGTGCCGCCGTCGATGCGGAGCTCGGTGCCGGTGACGAAGGCGCCGTCGTCGGAGGCGAGCATGGCGATCACGCCGGCCACCGTCTCCGGGCCGGCGAAGCCCTGGCCGAGCGCGGGGGAGAGCTTGGCCAGCAGGCTGAGGTCGGCGTCGGCGGGCAGGCCCGGGTTGTGGGTCATGCCGCTGTCGATGCTGCCCGGTGCGACGCAGACCGCGCGCAGGCCCTGCTTCGAGTACTCCGAGGCGATGGCGTGGGTGAAGGACTGGATGCCGCCCTTGGTCGCGGCGTACGCGGCCATGTAGGGGTGGGCGAAGCTCGCGGAGGTGGAGCTGAAGTTGACCACCACGCCCTTGCCGCCGGCGAGCAGCGCGGGGAGCGCCTCGCGGGTCATCAGGAAGGTGCCGGTCAGGTTCACCGCGAGGAGCCTGTTCCAGAACTCCAGGCTGGTCTCGTGGGTGTGCGAGGAGCGGAGGATGCCGGCCGCGTTGACCAGCACGTCCAGGCCGCCCAGGCCGGCGATCGCCCCGGCCACGCCCGCGACGACGGCCGCCTCGTCCGCGATGTCCAGCACCTGGACGGTGAGGCGGTCCGCGGTTCCCTCGGCGGTGGCGCGGTCCAGGGTCTTCTTCAGGCCGTCCTCGTTGACGTCGACGGCGACGATCTTTCCGCCCTCGGCGAGGATCCGGTGCACGGTGGCCTGGCCGATGCCCGAGCCGCCGCCGGTGATCAGGACGTTCCGTCCGCTGAAGCGCTCCATGGTGGTACTCCGTTCGTTCGTGCTCTCTCGACCTCAATAGGCACGTTACGCCCATGTGGCACGTTGTGCCAACAAGTCCATTCGTGCCGATTCGTCGTGACGTGCCGCCTTGGCATCCGCCCGCGTAGGCTGACCCCGTGACCGGACGCCCGACCCTGACCCAGCGCCGCCGTGAGGCCACCCGGCTGGAGATCGCCCGTACCGCCGCCGCGCTCTTCGCCGAGCGGGGCGCGGACGCGACCACCGCCGAGGAGATCGCCCTCGCCGCGGGCATCTCGCTGCGCACGTTCTACCGGTACTTCTCGGTCAAGGAGGACGCCGTCGCTCCGCTGCTCGCGGCGGGCGGGCAGGAGTGGGTGGAGCTCTTCACGGCCAGCCCCGCGGACCTGCCGCTGCGCGAGGCGCTGGAGCGTGCGGCGGTCGCGTCGCTGACCCCGGCCGACGAGGTGCGGGTCGAGATGATGCAGTGGGCCCGCGGTCTGCTGCGCGACCCGAAGCTGAACGCCACCTGGCAGCGCGTCCACGCCGACTCGGAGGAGCGGCTGCGGGCCGCCCTCGCCGAGCGCTGCCCGGACGGCACCGACCCGCTGGAGATCCGGCTGGCGGCCGCCGCCGCGACCGCGGCGATCCGGGTGGCCCTGGAGCAGTGGGCCGCTTCCGAGGCGCCCCTCGCCGGTCCGGGTTCCCCGCAGGACCTCGGCGCTCGCTGCATGCGCGAGCTCACGGAGGGGCTGCGGCTGTGGGGGCGGGTTGGCTGAGCCCGGGGCCCGGCCGTCGACTGGCCGGTGACGGCCGACAGCGGACAGCGGACAGCCGACAGATTTCAGATGACAACTTTCGAAATCTGTTATCTGAAAGTTGTCATCCGTCCGCCCGGCTCCCCGTAACCTCCCAGCCGCGGTCGGCTTTCTCCCAGCTGGCGTTAGGGTTGGTCCTCGCGCCCCGGCAGGGGGGAACCGGGGTGACCTCCTCGGATGTCCCCAGCGGAGGGGACTGGAGTTCGAGGCGTGGGAGCAAGCAGGACATGGGTCTGACGAGCCACAAGGTGCTGGCGCTGACCGCACTGATCGCGGTCGTGATGATGGTCGGCACGGTCTGGCTGTGGCCCAGACTCGCGAAGAAGACCTGGCAGGCAGTGCTCGGCCGGATCGGCGCACTGCTCGCCACCCAGCTCACGGTGCTCGCCGCGCTCGGCCTGGTCGCCAACAACTACTTCGCCTTCTACAGCAGTTGGGACGACCTGCTGGGCATCGGCGACACCGGCCCGGTGGTCATCCACAACAAGGCGGACGCCTCCGGCCGGCTGATGGTGGAGACGATGGGCCAGGCCGCGGTCAAGGGCGGCGGCGCGATGGGCCGCGAGCCCGGCCAGTCCGGCGAGATCCGCAAGATCAGGATCGACGGCGCGGTCAGCCGGCTGTCCACCGAGGGCTACGTCTACCTGCCGCCGCAGTACTTCCAGCCGGAGTACGCCCAGAAGCAGTTCCCGGCCGTGATCGTCAGCACCGGATTCCCAGGAATCGCCGAGAATCTGATCACCCGCTTCAACTACCCGGGTGCGGCGCTCAAGCTGCTGCAGGAAGGGCGGATGCAGCCGACCGTCATGGTCCTGGTGCGCCCCTCGCCCGCGCTGCCCCAGGACACCGAGTGCGAGGACGTCCCGAACGGCCCGCAGTCCGACACCTACTTCACCAAGGACGTGCCCTCGGCGATCCAGGCCAGCTACCGGGTCTCCTCCGACCCGCAGGCCTGGGCCTTCATGGGCAACTCGACCGGCGGCTACTGCGCGCTCAAGCTGGCCATGCGTCACCCGGACGTCTTTCCGACCGCCGTCGCCCTCTCCGCCTACTACGACGCGGCCGACGACCCCACCACGGGCGACCTCTTCGGCGGCAGCAAGCAGCGCCGCGACGAGGCCAACCTGATGTGGCGGCTGAAGAACCTGCCGCAGCCGAAGGTGTCCGTGCTGCTGGCCGGCACCAAGAAGGGCGACGGCAGCTACCGGCAGGAGACCGAGGCCTTCGTCGACGCGGTGCAGAGCCCGATGAACGTCTCGTACAGCATGCTGGAGAACGGCGGCCACAACTTCGAGACCTGGAGCGCCCTGCTGCCCTCCTCGCTGGAGTGGCTGTCCCAGCACCTCAAGGTGCCGAACCAGACTGTATGAACCGACCCGGCCGCACCTGGCCGGCCGCACCTGGCCGATCTGAACGACCGAACCCCCGGAGCCGCGGCCCGGGGGTTCGGTCGGCCAGGTCGGCCAGGTTGTTAAGGTCGGCCGGGCCGTTCAGGAACCGTACGGCTCCCGCCCGGCGGTCCGGCCGCTCAGGCCACCCGCTCCAGCGTCCCGGTGTGCAGCTGGCCGACCCGGCCGCCCTCGCCCTCGAAGGTCCAGAAGGCCCGCACGGTCAGCTTGCCGAGGTCCATCACGTGGCTGACGGTGATCCCGCTCTGCTCCGTCCAGCTGATGAAGTAGATCTCCGGCGCGACCTCGGCGACGTGCAGTCGCACGTCCTCCCACTGGCCCGCGGACTCGCCGAGGCCCTCCCAGCGCAGCCGCGTGCCGTCGGCCGAGTAGGTGTTGCGGAAGGCCGCGCCGTTGTCGACCCGGAAGAGGTAGGTGCGGCCGGCGAAGGCGGGCAGGGGCGCGGTCATGGTGGGGCGGGTCCTCGTCTCTGTCAGGTCGTGGCGAGCGTCCGGTCGGGCTCGCCGCTCTTGTGCACGGCGGATGATGTCAGGCTTCCAATTTATCCGACCGGGCGCACTCGGTCAGGCACTCGCCACGGTACGGTCCGCCACGGCGCGGCCGCGCGTGTGCGGCTGGGGCCGGGCCCGGCTCGGGGGCTCCCCGGTCGACGTGGCGGCTCCCGGCGCCGGAGAACGTTCAACTCGACTGCCACGCAGGGTCGTTGATCGACACCACTGTGAGCTGCGCCCTCGCGGACCCCGCCGCCGGGACGTCCACCCCGGCCCCGGCGCCGACCACCACCCCGAGCACCCTGGCGCTGTCCTCCTCGGTCGCCGAAGAGGCGCTGACCTGGTCGGACGAGTTCAACGGCGCGATCAGCTGGGGCCGGCGCTGGAGAACGGCAAGCAGTCCTGGGGCACTGGCTTCCTGACCACTGAGGGCTTCCAGGTCAAGACCGGCGACTACGCCGGGACCCGGGTCGGGCTGCCCGCCGTCAGCGGCGCCTGGCCGGCCCTGTGGACCTGGAAGAACGGCAACGGGGAGATCGACTCCTTCGAGTGCCACCCCGACAACCCGAACCTGCTGGAGCTGACCGACCACGTCGACCCGGGCAACGCGAAGTACTGCACCGACGCGACCGCCGTCGCGATGGACCGGTGGGTGGCCATCGGGACCGATGGCGGCGCCAACTCGGTGGACCGGTAGGTCAACGGCGTCAAGGTCTTCTCGGACGGCAGGGGCGTCGGCGCCACCTGGTCGGCGTGTCTGATCCTCAACCTCTCGGTGTGCCGGTAGGACCCGGGCCATCCCTCAGGCCGGGCCACCCCTCAGGCCGGGCCACCGCCGGACCCGGCCACCTCCGGACCCGGCCACCGCCGGGACGGTTCCGCCGGCCGGGCCGGCCCCGCCGGCGGAACCGCGCGACTCAGGAACCGGCAGCCGCCTCGACCACCCTGATGTCGAACGGCTGCCGGTTGTTGCCATCGTTCCGGTCGTCCGCGCTGCGCACCGTGACCGAGCCGCCGCTCAGTCTGCCCACCGGCAGTTCCGGGTCGAGCCGGACCGGGATGAGGGCGGTCGCGCTGCGCCCCTCCCGCAGCCCGGCTCCGAAGACGCACCGCACGACGCGGCCGTGGCCCGTCACCCGGCAGTCGGACGGGAAGTACGGGCCCTCCGGGCTCACGCCCTCCGGCAGGGTGATCACGACCGTGAACGGGGAGGCGGTGGTGTCCGGGCCTCCGTTGCCGACGAAGGCGTGGATGGTGGTGGTGCCGCCGGGCGTGGCCGGGTCCGGGTCGATCCGGACCACCTCCAGGTCGGAGTCGGACGGTCGGGCGGCGGCGGGTGCGGGCAGTGTGGAGGCTCCGGCCGCTTCCGAGCCGGTACCGGTGCCGGTACCGGAAGCGGCCGTCCCCGCCCCGGGCTTGGCCGGTGCCGGCAGGGTGGAGGCGCCGGTCGTCACCGGCGCAGGCAGGATGGACGCCTCGGGCGCGCCCGTCGCGACGACCTCCACCGCGGGCCGGGGCTCGGGCCGTAGCAACGCCCAGGACGGGTCGGTGGCCAGTACCGTCACCGCGCACCCCGCCGCCACGGCCGCGACCAGCCCGGCTCCGCCGAACCCCCTGCCTCCCGCGGCACGCCGGCCGTCGCCCAACAGGCCGGCACTGCGCAGGCCACGTCCCCGCAGGCCACGTTCCCGCAGACCACGTCCCCGCAGGCGACGGCCCCGCAGGCCACCGCCCGCCGCGACGTCACCTGCCGCGCCACCGCCCGCCGCGCCACCGCCCGGCACGTCGTCACCCCGTACCCCGCCGCCACCGCCCTGAACGGCGCTCCGCACGTCCCGGTGCTGCTGCTCCATCCCCGCTCACCCTGCCCTCGCGTCCCGGCCGCCCGCGCCGTTGCGGGCCGCGTCGGCACCAGGGTGGCGGAGCCGCCGCCGGAGCCCGGCGGCAACCCGCCCGGCGTCCGCTCGAACGGATGACGCGGCACGCCGCTCCGACCGGGTCGACCGGCAACGGTGGTTGACGTGCCGTCAGGGTGCGAGGACCTGACCCAGCCGGGTCGCGATCTGGTGCATCACCGGTACCAGCGAGGCGGCCCCGGCCTGCTCCTCCAGGGCCCGGATGCGGGCCTCCGGTCCGGAGACGGAGAGGGCGGTGGGCGTCGGCGCACCGGGGACGGCGAGCGCGATGCACCGGACGCCGATCTCCTGCTCCTGGTCGTCGACCACGTAGCCGCGCTCGCGCGCCTCGGCGAGCTGGCGCATCAGCTCCTGCGGGTCGGTGACCGTGTACTCGGTGTGGGCGGGCAGGGGGTTGGGGCCGAGGACGGCGCGGGCCTCGTCCTCGGGCAGCTGGGCGAGCAGTGCCTTGCCGACGCCGGTGCAGTGCGGCTGCACCCGTCGGCCGACCTCGGTGAACATCCGCATCGAGCGGCGCGACTGCACCTGTCCGACGTACACCACCTCGCCGCCCTCCAGCACCGCCAGGTTGGCGGTCTCGCCGGTGGCCTCCATGAGCTCGGCCAGGTACGGGCGGGCCCAGCTGCCGAGCAGCCGGCCGGCGGTCTCGCCCAGGCGGATCAGCCGGGGGCCGAGGGTGTAGCGGCGCGCGGTGTCCTGGCGGACATAGCCCTGCTGGACGAGGGTACGAACCAGTCGGTGGATCGTCGGCATCGGGAGGCCGGAACTGGTGGAGAGTTCGCTGAGCGTGGCCACGCCTCCGGAGTCGGCCAGCGCCTCCAGGAGTTGGAAGGCGCGCTCGACGGACTGCACGCCGCCGCTCGCGCGCTCGGTGCCTGTCGTCGATGCTGGGTCGGGGGTCGCAACCACCGGCGTTTCCTTCACTGTCGGGGGAGGAGTAGAGTCCCGGCGACCTCTTCAACAAACCGTTGAAATTCTGTATCGCGGAAACTAGTCTCCACTTTACAGAATCGAACTCGCCGACAGGCGGGTTCCGATCGAGGAAGTTCCCCGGGGAAGTTCCTACCGGAGCTCCCTTCGCCAGGCTCAACCGTCTTAGGAGTGTCCTGCTCATGGCCGCAGATCAAGGGCCCCTCGGCGCCTCCCCCGCCGCTCCGGTCGTCACTGTCGCCGGTCCGCGCGTCCACCGGGCGGAGGAGGTGCTCACCCCGGAGGCGATCGCCTTCGTCGCCGGGCTCCATCGCGCCTTCGAGGGGCGCCGGCAGGAGCTGCTGGCCGGGCGCAAGGCCCGCCGTACCGAGATCGCCGCCGCCGGCACGCTGGGCTTCCTCCCCGGGACCGCCGGGATCCGGGCCGCGGACTGGAAGGTCGCCGAGGCGCCGCGCGCCCTCCAGGACCGCCGGGTCGAGATCACCGGCCCGACCGACCGCAAGATGGTCGTCAACGCGCTCAACTCCGGGGCGCGGATCTGGCTCGCGGACTTCGAGGACGCCACCTCCCCGACCTGGGAGAACGTGGTCGGCGGCCAGGTCAACCTGATCGACGCCTTCGAGGGCCGGATCGACTTCACCAGCACGGCCGGCAAGGCCTACACCCTCAAGCCCGCCGCCGAGCTCGCCACCGTCGTCGTCCGCCCGCGCGGCTGGCACCTGGACGAGAACCACCTGCTGGTCGACGGCACCCCGGTGGCCGGTGCGTTCGTCGACTTCGGGCTCTACTTCTTCCACAACGCCGCCCGGCTGCTGGCCAGGGGCGCCGAGGACCCCAACTCCGGCCCGTACTTCTACCTGCCGAAGACCGAGAGCCACCTCGAAGCCCGTCTGTGGAACGACGTGTTCACCCACGCCCAGGCCGAACTCGGCATCCCGTACGGCACGATCCGGGCGACCGTGCTGATCGAGACCATCACGGCCGCGTTCGAGATGGACGAGATCCTCTACGAGCTGCGCGACCACGCGGCCGGCCTCAACGCCGGGCGCTGGGACTACCTGTTCTCGATCGTCAAGAACTTCCGCGACGCCGGCGAGCACTACATCCTGCCGGACCGCAACAGCGTCACCATGGCCTCGCCCTTCATGGCCGCCTACACCCGGCTGCTGGTGCAGACCTGCCACCGGCGCGGCGCCCACGCGATCGGGGGCATGGCCGCGTTCATCCCGAGCCGCCGCGACCCGGAGGTCAACGCCTCCGCACTGGAGAAGGTCAAGGCCGACAAGGACCGCGAGGCCGGCAACGGCTTCGACGGCTCCTGGGTCGCCCACCCCGACCTGGTGCCGGTCGCCCGGGCCTCCTTCGACGCGGTGCTCGGCGGGCGGCCCCACCAGAAGGACAATCCCGGCCCGGCCGAGCCGGTGACCGCCGCCCAGCTGCTCGACATCGCCGGCGCCGGCGGCACCTGCACCCGTGCGGGGCTGCACAACGCCGTCCAGGTCGGGATCCGCTACATCGAGGCCTGGCTGCGCGGCCTCGGGGCCGTCGGCATCTTCAACATGATGGAGGACGCCGCCACCGCCGAGATCTCCCGCTCGCAGATCTGGCAGTGGATCCACAACGGGGTCGTGCTGTCCGACACCGGCGAGAAGACCACCGCCGATCTGGTCCGCACCCTGGTCGCCGCGGAGCTGGCCGAACTCCTCGCCGAGCTGGGCGAGGAGGCCTACGGTGCCGGCCGCTGGCGCGAGGCCGCGGAGCTCTTCGAACAGGTCGCCCTGGCCGCGGAGTTCGTGGACTTCCTGACCCTCCCCGCGCTGCCCCTGCTGGGCTGATCCCCACCTATCCGCCGGTGTCACCGCTGCCGTCCGCCGGGACGCGGCACTCCGGCGGTCCACCGTTCCGTTCCTACG